>JAGUZU010000148.1 GCA_020060625.1 Anaerolineales bacterium
GTATTGCTCTGTAAAAACTACGCCTACCGCGAAGATTTTGCGCGTAGGTCGGATTGCCAATCCGACTTACTTTGGCTGCGGCTTGCCGCGCTATGATTCAAATATTGGAAAACCTTTTTCTATGAGCCTCCCTTCCTCGAATATCCCTGAAATGAAATTTCTCATCTTTGGCGCGGGCGCGATCGGCACGTATATCGGCGGTTCGCTTGTGCTGGCGGGACATCAGGTTGTCTTTGTAGAACAGCCGAAAATGGCGGGGGAGTTGCGCGCGAAAGGGCTGCGGCTGGATTTGACAATTGACGAAAGAAGAGAGACGAAAGATGCCTTTCTTATTGCCCCGCGTTCCTTTGTGATCGAACCTTCGCTCGAATCCGCGCTGAAATTTGGTCCCTTCGACGCGGCTGTTTTTGCCCTCAAATCTTTCGACACCGAACCCGCCATGGAAGGCTTAAAGCCATTTGCGGAAAAACTCCCGCCGATTCTTTGTCTCTCCAACGGCGTGGATAACGAACCTGCCATCGCCAAAACCCTCGGCGCGGACAAGGTGATCTACGGCACGGTTACAACAGCCATTGGGCGGCGCGGGGCGGGCGACATCGTCCTCGAAAAACTGCGCGGCGTGGGCATTGCGGCGGGACATCCACTTTCAGAGAAACTTGTCACAGCCCTGGATCGCGCTCATCTCAAATGCCGTCTGTACCCCGATGCGCTGAGCATGAAATGGTCGAAGATGCTGACCAATCTCATCGCCAATCCCACTTCCGCGATCCTCAACATGACCGCGGCGCAAATCTTTGCGGATAAAAAACTATACAAGCTCGAAATAGACATGCTCAAGGAATGTCTCGCCGTAATGACGGCAATGGGGCTGGAAGTGGTGGACCTGCCCGGCACGCCCGTTGGCGCGCTGGCATTTGCCACAAAACTCCCGCTCTGGCTCTCCAAGCCGTTCCTCTCCAAAGCCGCAGGCAGCGGACGCGGTGGTAAAATGCCATCCTTTCACATTGACCTGTATTCGGGACGCGGCAAAAGCGAAGTGAAATACCTGCACGGAGCCGTCGTCCGCGAAGGCAAGGCGCGTAACATTCCCACCCCTGTCAATCAAGCGCTGACTGAAACTCTGCTGGCGCTGACAAATAAAGAGATCGCATTGGAAGAGTTTGCAGGGAAGACAGAGAAGCTGTTGAGCAAGTTGAAAAGTTGAATGTAACCTGCCAACCTGGAACCGATGATTCAAATTACACAAACCGATCCCAACGTCCAAATTCACCTGCCAAACGGCATAACGCTCACTGGTCCGCGCGGGACGAAGGTGGGGGAGTTCTTTGCGAAAGTAAAGGACGATTTCACCGCGCCCATCGTCGCCGCGATCATCAACAACGAGATCCACGAACTGACCTATCCCATCACCATCGAGTCGAATTGCCATCCCATCACCATGGATACCGCCGACGGCGCGCGCATCTACCGCCGTTCGCTCGTCTTTTTGTTGGAAATGGTGTTTGCGCAACTCTTCCCTCAGGGCAGGCTGAACATTGACCATTCTGTCTCGTCGGGCGGCTATTACTGCGAAGTGACGGGACACAAGCCGCTCTCCCAACGCGACCTCGACGCGCTCGAAGAACGCATGAAACAATTGATCGAAGAAGACCATCTCTTCGAGCGCAGGGAAGTCCCCATTCAGGATGCCATCGAATATTTTGCCCAGCGCGGCTACAAAGATAAATTGCAATTGTTCAAGCATCGCCGCAAGGAATACCTTACGCTTTACAGCCTCAACGGGCAGATGGATTACATGCACGGCTACATGGTTCCATCCACCGGCTACCTCAAATGGTTTGGCTTGAAACTCGTCAACGGCGGGTTCATCATGCAATTCCCGCGCCGCCACGCGCCCACGCGCCTCGAGCCGCTTGGCAATTACCCCAAACTGCTCAAGACCTTCCGCCAATACGGCGACTGGCTCGAAACGCTTCACATCGACAACGTTGGCGCGCTCAACGACGCCATTCTCTCCGGTCGCGCCGATGAAATCGTGCTGGTCTCCGAAGCCTTGCACGAACAGCATTTCTCCCACATTGCCCGGCAAATTGCGGAGAAAAAATCGCGCATCATCCTGCTTGCCGGTCCGTCCTCTTCGGGCAAGACAACCTCCTCGCGCCGCCTCGCGGTGCAGCTGCTGGCGCGCGGCATTTCTCCGTTCCCGCTCGAACTCGATAACTATTTCGTTGACCGCGATCTCACCCCGCTCGATGAGGAAGGCAGCCCCGACTTTGAATCCATCGAGGCGCTCGACTTGCAGCGGCTCACAGCCGACATCGAAAAACTTCTCAGCGGAGAAAAGGTCAAATTACCGAGATACAACTTCAAGTCCGGGCGAAGCGAAGAGGGTGACGTCATCCAATTAAAAGACGGACAGCCCATCATCCTCGAAGGCATTCACGGGATGAACCCCCGCCTCATCCCCGACCTTTGGGCTGGTACAGCCTTCCGAATTTATGTCTCCGCCCTGACCCAGCTCAACCTGGACCGCCACAACCGCGTCTCCACCACCGACACGCGGCTGATTCGCCGCATTGTGCGCGACGCGCGCGAACGTGGGTATTCGGCGCAGGATACGATCTCGCGTTGGGAATCGGTGAGGCGCGGCGAGAAGCGGCATATCTTTCCGTATCAGGAAAACGCGGATGTGATGTTCAATTCGGCGCTGGTGTTCGAGCTTCCTGCTTTGAAGTCAATGGCAGAGCCGCTGCTTCGCCAGGTTCCGCATCATTCCCCGGAATATATCGAAGCCCGCCGTCTGCTGGCTTTTCTCGAATGGTTCGTGTCGTTGGATGCGAGCCTTGTGCCAGCCAATTCGATTGTGTGCGAGTTTATGGGCGGGTCGAGTTTAAAGAACTTCAAGATTTGGAGAGGATGAAAGCAGCGCCGCCGAAGGCTACAAACCTTCGGCGGTCTTTTCATTGGACAGTACGTATTTGATGACTTCTTCCTTGAATCCAAGTTTTTCGTAAATTTTCCTCGCTCTCATGTTGTTTGCAAACACATACAATGAGATCAAACTGCATTCCTGTTCATTCGCCCATTCTCTCGCTTTATCGAGCAGGATGCGCCCAACGCCGCGACCTTCAAATTTTGAATCTACGGCAATGTCTGAAATGTAGGCGGCTTTTTTAGCGTTGAAGTAGTCCGCTTGCAATTGAAGGTGGATGAAGCCCGCGCGGTTTTCGTTCTCATCTACTGCGATGAAAATTGCGGGGTTTCGATCAGGCGTCTTCATCGCCTCTTGCAGGGACTTGAGATTGATGCTGTCAATTTCAGTCTTTGTGCGCCAGTGCGGCAATTCGAATTCCGAGAAGCGGGGAATCAGGGATTCGATAAAGTCAATGTCCGTGGCGTTGAATGGGCGGATTTGGATGTTCATAGCATTATCCACATCATTGAGATGAATGCGCCCGCCGCGCCACACGCAAAATTGACCCAGTCGTTATCCAGCCATTTCCAGCCGCGGATGTGAATCGTCTCTGTGCCGCAGGTGTGGAGCGGATGCTTTTCGGTCTCTTTTTTATCGGCGGGACAGTAGTACATGGCTTGGACTGTGCCGCCGAGGAAAGAGTCAAAGAGGGAGCCGGCGAGTCCGGCGAGAGCGATTAACGGGAGCAGCGACCAGTTACCGGCGAAGATAGAGGCGGGAAGGGCAATGACAAGCGCGCCAAACAATGATGCGAGCGTCCCAACGAGCGAGATTCCGCCTGATGTCCCTTTTTCCACGGACTTTTTCAGGTTGGTAATCATGCGCGGCGGATTTGGATTCAGCACGCCGAGTTCGGTCGCCCAGGTATCGGCGTTGACGGCGGCGAGCGAGGCGGCGAAGCCGATCCAGGGGATGGGGGATTCTGGAAAAAAGAAGTGAAGCGCGGCGAAGAGGGTTGCGATCCCGCCGTTGCCGAAAACCTGGCCCGCGTCGCGTTCGTGTCCCTTTGAAAATTTTTCGTCGAGACCCTGCTTGCGTTTCTTGAAGGCGCGGCTCAACAGCGATGACGTGACGAAGAACGCGAGCAAAAGAACCGCCCAATCCCAGCCGCCGATGCCGAAGATAATCGCCCCTGTGAATGCGGCGGCGATGGCTCCGCTGGCGTTTAGGCTGCGGGTTTTGTAGGCGAGAAATGCAATGACAAGAGCGAGGAAGAAACCGATGAGCAGTTGCATGTTTTCAAGTCGAAGGTCAAAAGCCAAAGGTCCGACGTTTGACCTTCGATCTTTGACGAATTACACGGGTGTGGTGATGATGAAGAGAACTGCAAGCAAAAAAAGCAGGCTGCCAAGCGTGCTGGAACCCCAGACGATGAACGAAAGCACGCGTTCCCGTTCCCAACGGTAGAAATACAAGCCAGCGACCCAGCCGACGATGGCGAGCAGGAGACTCGCAACGGGGAAGATGATGAGTTGCGACGAAGGCACGCTTTCCAACCCGCTCCCCATGAATTGCGGAGCAAGCGCCACGCGCGGCGTGGATGGGATGATGAGACTCGCCCAAATGAACAAGCCAATGTTCAGAAACAATGCAGACAGCCAAAGGTAGCGCGCCAGTCCGCTTTCCCATGCCTGTGAGACAACAAAGGATGGATAGACGGATTTCGCTTCCACGGGCGCGAGACTGCCCATTTCTGTGGCGCGGGCAAAGGTCTGTGCGAGCGCGGCGGGGTTGTCGGGTGAAATGACGAAAACCCGCTTCGCCGTGCCGACCAGCAGCAGTTTCTTCGCGTCGGATGCGATGAATTCCACTGTGCCGAGGTCGGGGTGACGGCGCAAGCCGAGCAATCCACCCGGCAGGGGCAGGGATGGAAGCGCGAGCGGAATGGAAAGGTCTTCGGCGGGACGAATCCACTCGATGTCGTTGAGCGGGATGTCTTCGATGCGCAACCCCCAATGGATGGCAAGGCTGTCGCGGTCAATGAAATAATCCGCTTTCCAAAGGGAATACGTGCGGTACGCAAAAAACGGAATCGGCGCGAAGGCGGCAATCGAGATCAGCAGCGAGATGAGGAAGGGCAGTCCAACCTCCGCGCTGGAGAGGGTGATGAATCCATAAAGCGCGGCGGCGGTCAGTACCGCAAGCGCGATTCCGTGGACGATCAATCCGCGGCGTTTGGGCGGGGGGAAATGTCCGGTTTTCATGAATTACAGGGGTTCCAGGTAAATATCCTTGATGAAGGCAATGTGCGGCGTTTTTTCATGCGCAAGCAGTGTCACCTGCTGACCTGCTCTCACTTTGCGGGCAAAAGAATTTTTCTTGACTCGGTTCTGGTATTGATAGGTTCGCCCGTTGACATTGTACTCGTAATGGAGGATGCGGTCTTCCCTGCGCCTGCCTGTGGAAATGGTCTCCACATCCACCACTTCGCCTTCTATCTCGATGCCGTTCGCGAATGTCGAAACGATGGTGCGATACCGCCAGTAAAAAGTGAGCAATCCAACCGGGGTAAGAATTGCGGCGGCGACCAGCAGAAGGAAGGTTGTTTTTCCTTCAAACAGCCCGTCTACAAAATAGATCGCCCACCCTGCAAAGGTCATGATGAAAAAATTCTGCCCAAGATAATCGGTGGAAATGATTTGAAGGAAGGTGGGGGACGGTTTTTGCACGGCTGGAGGAGGATACTTATCCTTTTTCATTGCCGTGATTGGTTATTCAACATTCTCGTAATTGAATTCAACTTTGCTTTGGATGATGATTTCATCCAAAATTTGACGTAAGTAGCCCTGCGATTGCGCTTCATTGAAATAATTTATCAAGACAGGAATATTTATGACTTCTTCTATGCAGTTCATATATTTTTCGACAATCGCATGGATGGAATATATCTTTTGCGCCCCTTCACGAAGTCTTTTGCGTATGGTGTCCGCATCTTCCAGGGATTTTACAACAAAGGATATGGGAAAGCGTTCGATTTTATCTATGTCGAGAAAATATTTTTTAACATCAAGCGTTTCTGTCACCTGGAAAAACCTGCCCAATGGACGCATCACAAAATCAATTCCGCCGTCGTTGGCGTTCGTTCTCCCCGTTTTGAATAGTTGCAGATTTTCCGATTTTATGTGCGCGCGATCAAAACCAAAATACACCATTTGATTATGGTAATAGAAACGCAAAATTGCATAACTTGCGATTTCGAATATTCTGGCGTCTGTATTTGGCGCAAGCAGGCTTTCAATGAATTGGGATACGGTTGCGTCATTCTCGTCCGAAATTTCCTTAAGGCGTTCGCAGGCCTCAATGAATGATTTAAAGGCAACTTCCTTTGCCTGGATATATCTGTTGATGATTTCTATAACAGCCTGGGCGATATTGTGAATTTGCCTGCCGTCCCTGACCTTTAACAAATTTTCATTGATCCAATAGCGATTTTCCCGAACATCCCGGAGAATTGGAATATATTCGATCTCGGGAAAATATTTTCTAAATTCTTCATTCAAACGGTGGTTTAACGCATGGTTTTGCAACTTGCTTCCAAACGGCAATTTTCTTTGGCGCTCAAGCAGCGCGGTGAATTTTGCCCCTTCATATTTGTTGTATCCTTTTCGGGTATCAAAGTTTTGGTTCAGGTAATCCTCTGTGAGGATGTAGATGGCGTACAAATTGGCAAAACTGCCGCGCGATTTTGAGCCGCGCTCAGCGGAGCGGGTTTTGATGTTCAAGTATTGAAGCAGGGAGCTTTTTTCAAAAATCAGGTTTCCCTTGTCCCCAAAGGTTTTTCCCAGTACATCCATTATTTGCGCTGTAAATTCATGTTCCATTTGAGGTTATCCAAACAACTTGAGCGTTTGTTGGGCTGGATCAATTTTTTCATACGAGCGCGGCTTGCGCCGAAGTTCCTCGCCTTTATATGAAGTGAGAATCTCCAGGCGGCGAAGACCGATTTTTACATATTCCTCCTCGATCTCGATCCCAAGGGATTGCCGTCCATATTTTTTTGCGACGTACGAAGTCGTAAATGTCCCAGAAAATGGATCGAGGACAATATCGCCCGGGTTCGAGCTCGCGAGGATAATTCTTTCAAGAAGCGCAACCGGCTTTTGAGTTGGGTGATCTTCATATTCGTCCATGCGGTAGCGGACGCGGGGGAATTCCCACACATTTCCAGGCACTTTCCGGCTGTTGTACACGGCGGGAGTCGGCTTGCGATAATCAATCAACTTTCTTTTTGCTCCGGTCTTGGCTTCGATTAATATATCTTCGCTGTTGAAGGTGTAATTTTCCTTGTCTTTGACGCAAAATAGAATAGGCTCATACATTGACCCATAATAGCGCTTCGCCTGAACCCCGGAACTGTCGTAATGCCATACGATCCTGGACAGGATGTGCGATTGCTTTCGCAGGTGGATATCGAAAAACGGCATGGCTTGGGTGGAACTCATTACATAAAAACTGCCGTTTGGCTTGAGTTTCTGGATGCAAAGATCAAGCCATTGGTAACACCATGCAAGATATTCCGCCTCGGTGTCCCATTTGTCTTTTCTGCCGTTGAAATCCTTGCCGATGTTGTAAGGGGGGTCGGCAAAGATTAAATCAACAGACTGATCTGGAATCAGGGACTTTAAAGATTCCAAAGCGTCCCCAAAAATAATTCTCTGTATATCTCGCTCAAAAATTTTTATGTCTTGATCTTCGCTCATGGCAGATTGGTTATTTTTGAAGTATCCGAATTATGTCCGAAACAGGGACGGGCTGATTGTCTTTTTCGGCGCGCCGCTTCAATTCTACCATCCCCTCCTTCAACCCCCTTTCCCCAACCGTCACGCGCACGGGACAGCCGATCAGATCCGCATCGTTGAACTTCACACCGGCGCGTTCGTCACGGTTATCGAACAACGCTGAAATGCCCGCGCTCTGCAAAGCCTTGTAAATCTCCTCCGCTTTTTCCAGCGTGTTCATCGTCTTGCCGGGAACGTGCATCACGTACACATCGAAAGGCGAAGCGGAAACCGGCAGGGTCAATCCCTTGTCGTCATGATGTGTTTCGGCGAGCGCGAGCAAAATATTTTTGAAATTAAAACCACTGCGCGCAGCCAGATTGATGGACGATTGGATGGCTAGCGGATTTCCGCAATTCGCGCACTTATCGCCCTCCTGCGCCAGCGCCAAATCCGTGACGACCTCAGCGGTGTAATCGCGCCCATAATTGGTGTTCTTAAGATGATGTTCCGCCTCGTTCGCACCCGCGACCAGATTCTGCGACTGCGGAATGAGATCGTCCACGACGATGAGCGCATCCTTCAGCCCAATCGGCGACGCAAACCCCGCCTCCGCGCCCGACCTTTGAATTGATTCTGCATCCGCGAGTTTTATCTCCCCGACAGCGTTTCGCAGTTTCGCCTCGCTCAAGGTCATATCTCCGCGCGCGACGACAAAGACGAATTTATTATCTTCCACGCAGGTGTACATCAACGCCTTTGCGGTTTTCTGTTTGGGGATGTTCAAAAAGTTTGCGAGCGCCTCGATGGTGTGACAGTCGGGCGTGGACACCTTTTCCAGCGGAAGTTCCTCCTCGCGGGGCAGGGGAGTCTTTTGGAACTGCGCCAGTTCCAACCGTTCGGTGTATTCGCATGATTCGCAGTGCGCGACTTCAATGTTTCCAGTGGAAAGTGGAAAGTAGGCTTCGTTTTCATTCCCAATAGTCGGCAGAGAAAGAAGCGACAGGAAGCCAGGCTTGGCAGATAACTCCTGCAAATGCACAATCGCCTGCTCACCCAGCGGAAGCAGTTCGTTCTCGCGCGTCAAATACCCCGCGCGGACAAGCCAGCCGAAGCCCGGCGTCCGCGCGTTGTTGGAGAATTCGCGTTGAGTTTGAATTTTGAGGTCGGTGTATTTCATGGCAAAAATAGTAGGGACACGGCGTCGCCGTGTCCCTACAAAGGGTGAATCAAGAATCGGCTTTCTTCTTCCGCACAGCCTTTGTCTTCTCGGCCACAGGAGCAGGTTCGGGCGTTTGAACCGCTGTCTGCGCAATGGACTCGGCTTGGGCGGCTTCCGAAGGCGTGGACTCGGGAGCAGGCTCAAGGTCCAACTCGACCGTTTCTTCCATGCGGATCTGTCCGCGCAGGAACGCGCCTTCCTCGGTCACGAACGCAGTTGTGACCACATCTCCCCACACCCGCCCCGAAGCGCGGATCTCCAGTTTTTGGGTGGTGATGTTTCCTTTCACCGCGCCCGCCACGATGACGGTGTTGGCGCGCACGTTCTGGCAGGTGACGCGCCCCGTCTCGCCGACGACGAGCATCCCGCGCAGCGCGATCTCGCCCTCGAACGCGCCTTCGATGCGCACCCCGCCCGAACCGTTGATGCTGCCGTGCCAGATCACCCCCGATCCAAGCACCGACGTGATGCGCTCCACGGCTTGGACGGGTTGTGCTGTATCGCTCTTCTGTGTTGCAGGGGTTGCGTTGCGTTTGAACATGGGAGTAATTTTACCGTTAAAACAAAAAGGGCGGACGTGAAGCCCGCCCCTGCTGGATACTGAACACTGCTTACTGGTTACTGGCTTGCTCTTCCTTCCCGCTCATCTGCACGCCCATGATATTGAACCCCGAATCAATGTAAATCACTTCACCAGTAACGCGCGTGGAAAGATCCGAAGCCAGGAACACCGCCATATTTCCCACATCCTCGATGGTCACGTTTTCGCGCATCGGGGACATATCTGCAAAGTGCTTGTACATATCGCGGAAGCCGCCCACGCCCGCCGCCGCCAGCGTGCGGATCGGTCCCGCCGAGATGGCGTTCACGCGTATCTTCTGCGGACCTAAATCATAAGCCAGATAGCGGGTGGATGATTCCAGCGCGGCTTTGGCGACGCCCATCACGTTGTAATGCGGGGCGACCTTCACCGCGCCCGAGCCATACGTCATGCACATGAGCGAAGCGCCTGGGTTCAAAATCGGCAAAAATGCATTGGACAACGCCACGAACGAATATACGCTGATGTCCATCGCGTTCTTGAATCCCTCGCGGCTGGTTTGGTAATACGGTCTGCTCAATTCATCGCGTCCCGCAAACGCAATCGAATGAACCAGCACGTCAATTTTTCCAAAATGCTTTGCGGCTTTCCCGGCAATGGCGGCGATATGCTCGTCTTTCGTCACATCGCACTCTTCGACCCATTTACAATTCACCTGCTCAGCCAGCGGCTTGACGCGGCGTTCGAGCATCTCGCCCGCATAACTAATTCCCAAATTTGCGCCCTCGCGTTTGAACGCCTGCGTGATTCCCCATGCAATCGAACGTTCGTTTGCCAATCCAAAGATCAAGGCATTCTTGCCTTCGAGTAAACCCATTGTTCCTCCGTTTATTGTCATTGCGAGGAGGGTGATTTTCCCGACGAAGCAATCTCCTGATTAGTTGGGGATTGCTTCGCCAAAGAACGGCTCGCAATGACATGACCTTTCACTAGAAACCGCCACGGCTTGGACTTCCACGGCTCCGGTACGCTATTTAAACCCACGCGGACGCCAATCGTCACGCTGGAATCCGGGACGAAAATCCCCGCCTCGATTCTTAACGGGGAGCCTGATTCCGTCAAATCGGCATTGTTCTCGCTTTTGGCAATTCCCATCGCCTGAGTCAGTTTTCCCGGACCGAAGGTATCGCGTCCCTGACGGCGCTCCGCCATCACGTTAGTCCCTTCCACTGGTTGAATCGCGCGGATCAATACCGCCGCAGGGAAACCTTCCTTCTCTGTGACGGCGTTCAGCATCCAATGATTCCCGTAGGTGAAATAGACGTAAGCATGACCGGGCGGTCCGTACATGGGCGCGGTGCGCTTGGTCAAACCTGCTTTGGCATGGCAGGCTAAATCCTCTTCGCCGATATAGGCTTCGGTTTCGGTGATGAGACCGACCAACTTCACGCCGCCCAAAATTCGTACCAGCCTTGCGCCAATCAGTTCACGCGCGACGGTCAGCGTGGGGCGATCATAGAAAGAACGGGGAAGGGGAAAAGATTTAACCACAGAGATCACAAAGGGCACAGAGATTCTTGGAGAGATTAATTGATGAGTCGCTTGATGCCGCCATGTTTGAGCATTTTTACATTGAAATTCAACAACAAACCGACTTTTCCACCCGATATTTTCAAATAGGAGAGTAACTGCGCCTCGTGAATGTTCGCAAGACTTTCAACAGACTTGATTTCTACGATGACCGCGTCGTTTACCAACAGATCAAGTCTGTAGCCGCAATCGAGATTTACGTCCTTGTACTTTAACCGCAACGGAACCTCCTGCAATGCCTCATAGCCTCGTTGCAGCAATTCATACCTCAAACATTCACGATATGCCGACTCAAGCAAATCGGGACCCAGATGACGATGTACTTCAATCGCCGCACCAATGACGGCTTCGGTAATTTTGTTGAGTTCTTCCATGCTCAATTGTTTCATCCTTCCTCCTTTGATCATTACATTGTTAAAACAGGGAAGTACCGGACTGCCAACCTCATTAAAACTCTGTGATCTCCGTGTTCTCTGTGGTGAAAATCACTTGAATCTGGGATCCCGTTGAAGGGTCAATCGCAATCCCTCTTCCAGTTTGATCGAAGGCGCGAAGCGCAGTTTTTCCCTTGCCAGCGTCAAGTCCGCCTTCATGTGGGAGACCCCGCCCGATGTTTGGGAATTGAATACCACGTTGGCTTTGCTGTTCGTAACTTCAAGCACCACGCGGATCAGTTCCTTGATGGACGTCTCCACTCCCGAACCGACGTTGATGACCAGTCCGTTCACATTGGGCGCGGTGGAGGCGGCGACCATCGCACTGACCACGTCATCCACATAGATGTAATCGCGGGTCTGGTTTCCGTCGCCATGCGCCACCAAGGTCCCGCCGCGAAGCGCCTGCTTGAGATAATGCGGAACGACGGGGGGGTGCGAAGGCGGCAGGTGTTGACCGGGTCCATAGGCGTTGAAAATCCGCAGGCTGACGGTTTCGATGTTCCACAAGCTGCCAATGGTGCGGACGTAATACTCCGCCGAGAGTTTCGAGACGGCATACGGCGAGCGCGGGTTGGGCGTGGCGGACTCTTTCAGCGTGGATTCTCTCAGGTCGCCGTACACAGCCCCGGACGACGCCAGAACGACGCGTTTGACTCCCACATCCCGCATGGCTTCCATCAGGGCAACCGTCCCGCCGACGTTGACGTTGTTGTAGTCGCGCGGGTATAAAATGGATTCAGGCACTGAAACCCGCGCCGCGAGGTGATAGACCACATCCACATCCTGAAGCAGCGTCCACAACTTGGGGCGGTCGCTCACGTCGCCGCGTGTGAAGTGGACGTCGGGCGAAAGGACTTTCGGGTCGCCGGTGGAGAGATCGTCCATCCCACGGACTTGATGCCCCTCGCGGGCGAGGTGGTTTGCAAGAGAAGAGCCGAGGAATCCCGCGGCTCCGGTAATCAAAAAATTCATAGGTTGGGAATTATACTCTCAATATTGAGCCCGGATTTTTATTGACTCCCGTATGCTCGTGTGTTATAGTCGCTGTCAGATAGGAAAACGGTAGGTTACGTTGGTTTGAAGAACATCAACAGCTCACGGTTTGACTGTGGGCTGTTTTGTTTTGTCCTCCGATGGAACAAACGGATTTGCCTATAAATTTCAATTGCCATAGGAGGCAAAAATGTCTGACAGAATTATTGGAACAGTGAAGTGGTTCAACGGCGACAAGGGCTACGGCTTTCTTGAACGCGAAGGTGGAGCGGACGTGTTCGTCCATTTCTCCGCCATCCAGGGTGACGGTTACCGTAACCTGCAAGAAGGACAGAAGGTCGAATTCACCGTCGAGGCAGGACCGAAGGGTCCGCAAGCCAGCAACGTCACTATTCTGAGCTAAGTAGACAAAAAAAGAGCCGGAGCGAAAGCGTCCGGCTCTTTTTGATTCTTCATTTTTTCCTCGGCGCGAGACGATTTTTGGAGAAACTCGTCAGCGTGGAAGGTTTTGGCGGGCGGCGGGAGTCGCTTCGGGGGACGCCCCTGCCTCGGGAACCGGAAGCAGGTCTGGGCGGGGCGGGACGCGCGTAGTCAAATCCTTCGAGGGTCTTGCGTTCGAGCGGCTGTCCCATGATCCTTTCGAGAGATCGAATCATGTCGTTGTCTTCGGGCGTTACCAGCGTGAACGCGTCGCCTGTGCGCTGGGCGCGACCCGTTCTGCCAATTCTATGAATGTAGGCGTCGGCGGTATCGGGCATGTCGTAGTTGATGACGTGCGAGATGGTTTCAATGTCCAGCCCGCGCGCGGCGATGTCGGTGGCGACCATGATGTCGTGATGCCCGCTTTTGAAACCTTTGAGCGCGGATTGACGCTGCCCCTGCGAGCGGTCGCCGTGCAAACTCGTCACCTTGAAGCCTGCCTGGTAAATTTGCCGCGCCACTTTTTGCGCGCGATATTTGGTGCGCGTGAAAACCAGCACTGAATTCGTGTCGGTGCGTTTGAGCAGTTCGATCAACAGCCCGGATTTCAAATGCGGCGGCACGGGATACAGCGCGTGCGTCACTGTGTATGCGGGGCGGCTGATGCCCATGGCGATCTTTTGCGGTTCCTTCAACGCCTGCTTTGCAAGCAGTTCCACATCGGGCGGGAAGGTGGCGGAGAACAACATCGTCTGCCGCTTTTCCGGCACGGCTTTCACGATGCGGCGCACGTCGGGCAGGAAGCCCATGTCGAACATTCGATCCGCTTCATCCAGCACGAGGATTTCAATGTGATTCATTTTCGCGTGCCCCTGCTGGATGAGATCGAGCAGGCGCCCTGGGCAGGCGACGAGGATTTCCACGCCGTTTCGCAATGCCTGTATCTGCGGGTTCGCTCCGACGCCGCCGTAGATGGTTGCGCTCTTCAGCCTTGTCCCCGCCGACAACGTTTTGATCACGTCGTTGATCTGCTCCGCCAGTTCGCGCGTCGGCGTGACGATAAGCGCGCGCGCAACGTTTCGTTGACCCTGGAGCAGTTGGTTGAGAATGGGCAGGACGAAGGCGGCGGTCTTGCCGGTGCCGGTCTGCGCCGTGCCGATGATGTCCCGTCCGCGCAACGCGGCGGGAATGGCGGCTTCCTGGATGGGCGTGGCAATGTCGTAGCCCGCCTTTTTGATCCCCTGCATGAGGCGGGGGTCGAGTTGAAATTGGTCGAAGTTCATAAAATCCTTTGTTTAACCACAGATACCCATTTGGGTACGATGTAACCACAGATGAATTTGATGTTTAAATGGCAATGAAAAACGGCGAGCGTGTCGCCGTTTGCTTTGCTATGCAACTGCGTACGAGCGGACGTGCAGGATTTCCTGCCGCTTCATGGGGGTTGTTAGGTTCGGCAAACATTTTATCCAACCTTGCTCGTCAAATCCTGCTTGAGTCCCATAAAAGCGGCTTCTTCCAGTTCAATGCGTTCTTCAATCACCCGTTTTAACCATTCTTCCACGCTTTTTGTTCGGTGTACGCGGGCGAGAAATGCGGCGCGCGCGGCGAGTTCCGGGGGGATGGAAAGCGATGCGGATTTTGCCTTGCGAACGCGAACGGGTTTTCCCCAGGCAGAGTCATCATCCGCCTGGGCAATGACGATCTGATCAATTTCCTTTTCTATAAGTTTTGTTTTGATTTTTTTGCTCATATCTGTCATCCGGTAATAATGCGCACAACGTTTCCCGGTTTGAGTTGAAAAATGATCTTCAAACGTCGTCCGCCGATGGTTTTTCCTATCAATTGATACCGATCCTTGAAGGATTTGTTTCGCCGAATCTCGAAATCGGAAAAGAAGCATTCCACTGCTTCATTGAAAGTGACGCGATGGGCATCCAGTTCGTCGTTTTCGAAATCGTATTCAAAGTCGGTGGGAATGAAACGACTCCAGTTCGGCATGTTTTATTCTATCACTGTGGGCAGTTTAGGCATACGCTGTAACGGCTACATCCACCTTGAATTTGAAAATTTCCAGCGCTTCGGCTGGAAACGAATTGCGCGGGTCTTCTTCAGCGGGGACGGGACGCAGGTAGGGTAATCCGTCCTCGAAAGAGCCTTCCAAATGGAGGGTGGCGGCTTCAAGCAAATTCTTTCGCGCTTCGTCAGGCGTTTTTCCCTGCGATGCCACATCCAACTCAGGGCAGCGCGCGCCGTGTTCCTTTTCTTCCTTCCAAATAATGCCGGTAAAGACGAACATATCCATCATTGATCTCCTGGGAAAATTATACACCCAACCGGCGGCTGCCTTCTGTTCTCGTTTCTCACTTCCGCCCGTACCAACAAAGTGACTGCCGCGAGGATCAACCTGCCGCCTAGGCAAGGAACAGCGCCGTCACGCCGCCAATTGCAAGCAGAGTCCCTGCCACCGCCTGCCAGCCGACTTTTTCCTTGAAGATGAAGTGACTGACTGGAAGCAGAATCACCGGCGGGAGCGCCATCAACGTGCTGGCGACACCAACTTCCGCGTGTTGAACCGCCAGCAGTGAGGAGGAAACGCCCAATACAGGTCCTACCAGCGCGCCGAGCGCAAGCAGACGCAAGACTTTTGGTTGTTCCCGAACTGATTTAATGGTCGCGCCCGCTTTCCCCTCCGTTATCGTCCATACCCATATAAAAATGGTTGCGGCGAGCATGCGGATGGCATTTGCTTGAAACGGCGAAAACTCTCCCGTCATCCCCTGCTTGGAGAGGACAAGCCCAATTGCCTGCCCAAGCCCGGCAAGGATGCCGAATATCACGCCGCGGCGGGTTTGTCCGTGCGGCGTGTCTGCTGGTTCATTGTGCGACATGACCACCCAGCCGATCCCTGTCAACGCAAGGGCGATACCGATGATTTGCAAAACGTTGAGGGTTTCGCCGAAAAACATCCACGCGATGATCGAGCCAAAGATGGGGGCGAGGCTCAACAATAAACTGCCGAGCCGCGCCCCAACCGATACCAATGCCTGAAATAAAAACGCGTCGCCCAGTGATAAACCGATCACGCCGGAGAGACTCAGCCAGATCCAACGCGAAGGATTGGCTGAAAAGGGGAGCGGTTCGCGGAAGAGGACGAGGTTTAAAATGACGAGATACGTCAATGCAAAGACGAGTCGCAGGCGGTTGGTGGCTTGCGAGCCGATCATGCGCCCCGTTTTGGTGAAAATGAGGGCTGTCAATGAAAAGAAAATGGATGTGGCAAGCCCGGCAATTTGACCGATAAAGTTCATGATGTTTTCCTAATGGATCGAGATAACTTTTTCTGATGGTTCGACGCTTCTCAACTCCGCCCGGGTCAGGATCACGACTGCGGTGAGGATCAACCCGCCGCCGAGCAGGACGATGGGCAGGAGTTGCTCGTCAAATAACCACGCCGCGAGCAGCACGGTGACGACCGGTTCCAGGGTGGAGAGCATTGCCGCGTTGGTGGGACCGATCCGCTCCAAGCCTGCGAGGAAGGTGACGACGGGGATGATGGTGGAGATGACGATCAGCCCCAGCACCGCCGTCCAGCCTGCATTGCTGGCAGGGAAGGTCGCGCCGTTGACGAGTGTCAATAGCCCATACACCGCGCCTGCCGAGGCGAAAATTACCGTGGAGGATTGCACCGCCGAGACGTGCCTCATCACGTTCGTGCCGACGATGATGTAGATGGAATAGATCAACGCGGCGGCGATGGCGAGCAGGATGCCGGTGAGTTGTCCGCCGCCAGGACCGACTGTGAGCAATGTGCCAACGAAGGCAATGACCAATGCGGCGATTTTTACACGGGTCAGTTTTTCGCGCAGGAAGACGGTGGAGAGGATGGCAACGAAGATGGGATAGAGATAAAGCAGCAGGGCGACAAGTCCTGCCGAGGCGTATTGGATGGCGGTGAGATAGGAGAAGGATTGACCGACATACCCCAGTGCTCCCATGCCGACAAGTTGGGCGAGAATCCGTCCGCGTGGGAAAGGCTGGTTTCGCAGGAGCAGGATGAAGGTCATAAAAGCGGCGGAGACGCCGAAGCGCAGGAAGAGGACGGTGAAGATGTCCATGCCGTCGGCGTAGGCGAACCTGCCGAAGATGGCGAGCGTCCCGAACGAGGCGGCGGAGATGGCGATGAGGAGGATGCCGGTGAGTCGTCTCATATCATGTCCAAAAGGAAGTTGCGGATGTTATTTGCGATTTCATCCCACAAGGGTTGTTGAGTATATCGCGTTCGCGCGTCGAGGGATAGCCGCGCGAGCAGGCTGCGGTCCGATGCGAGTTGTGAGATGTGGGTTGCGAGCGCGGCTGAATCGTTCGGCTCGATGAGATAGCCCGTCTTCCCATGTTCGATGATTTCGCCCGCCGCGCCCGCCGTTGTGCCGATGGCGGGGAGACCGAAGCACATCCCTTCGAGATAGACAATGCCGAAGCCTTCGTAGGAAGAGGGGACGACGAGCAGGTGCGCCTGTTGGAGTTTTTGTTTGAGCGGTTCGTTGTCGAGCGGTCCGTGAAGAAAGACGAAAGAGGAAAGATGGTTTTCGACGATGAGGGTTTGAATCTTCCTGGTGCAAGCAGGTTCGACAGTGAGGGAGCCGACGATGTCAAGGATGAAGGATGAGGGATGAAGGATGAAGAGCGCCTGCAGAAGGGTGTGGAGTCCTTTGCGTTCGATGAGGTTGCCGAGGAATAGAATCCGAAATGGCTTCTGCTCTGCGCGTGTCTTTATTTCTTCTTCCGAGATCGCCTTTCCAAATCTATCCGTCGGCGGATATGCCACGATGGATGGCTTACTGTTCCCTATTAAACTATTCACTGCGTCCCGCGTTGTCAACGAGTTGAAAATAAACCCGTCCACGCTTTGCAGGTATTTCTTTTCGACGATGCGGTAGAGCGCGTTCTGCCACTTGGGGCGGAGTTCGGAACAGCGCAGGTGATGGACGAGGCTGACGATGGGGCAGGGATGCGGACGGTGATTTGCGGCGATGAGCGAGGGATGGTTGAGTTCGTCTTGAATGAGAATGTCGAACTTTCCATCAGGCCGGGATTGCTTCGTGGCGCCATGGGCGCCACTCGCAATGACATCGTAAAAATTATCGGTCAGATGCGCGGCATAATTCCGCCAGTGGAGCGAGATGATCTCCACCGTATCGCCCTGCGCGCGGAGATATTCCACCAGCCTGCGGTCGTACATGTATCCGCCGCTGAGGGTGTCGAGCGAGCCGTAGATGACTAAACCCAGTTTCATGTTGAAGGTTGAAAGTTGCAGGATAAACCTTCAACCATCAACTTGCAAACCTTTGAACCAAATATGCCGCCCACGCGTTTTCATTTTCCCACAGCACCACTTTCAAACCAGTGATATTTTTTGCTTTGATCCTTTCATTCAACGTTGCGGCGAGTATCCGCGCGAAATGCTCGATGGATGGATTCAACCCGGCAAACTCGGGCTTTTCGTTCAACATCTGCTCCTTGTAATAGCCAACCACTTCATCGAGGTGTTTTTCCACATCCACGATGTCGCAGAGATAGCCGTGCTGGTCGAGATCGCTGCCTTCGAGTCGCAGCTCGAGAGTGTAGCGATGCGAGTTTGGAAAGTTTTCCGTTCCCCAGTCCCCGCCGATCAAAAAGTGACGCGCGATGAATTCCCGCCGGACTCCGAGTGTGTACATGCGATGCTCCTATTGATCCGTGATTTTTGAATTCAGTTGACGTTCCACCGATGCGAAGATTTCCTTGTCTGCCAGCACGATCAGCGTGTCGCCTGCTTGCAGCCTGATGCCGCCGCTTGGCATGATGAACTCGTTCTCGCGCGCGATCAGGACGATAAGGAACTCCTGCGGAAGATACAACTCGACGATGGTTTTACCGTCTGCAATCGAGCCTGAAGGGATGGTGAACTCCTTCAACTCGCTTTTGAACCCGCTGACGGGCGTAAATTCTATCGGGTAGATCGGCTTTTTGACGACAGGCACATCCACGCCAAGCCATTTGGCGGCGAAGGGAATGGAAGCGCCCTGGATCATCGCGGATGTCAGCACGACGAAGAAGACGATGTTGAAGATCGAATCCGCCTGCGGCAGCCCGGCGAGAAGCGGATAGGTGGCAAGGATGATCGGCACCGCGCCGCGAAGCCCCACCCAGGATATGAAGGCTTTTTCTTTGAAGGAGAAACTCGTCGGCAGGAGGGTGAGGAAGACGCTGATCGGGCGGGCGAGAAAGATCAATAGTGCGGCGACCAGCAGTCCCGTAGTGATGATCGGGGGAATTTCCGAGGGGAAGACCAACATGCCGAGCGTCAGGAACATGGTGATTTGCATCAGCCATGCCGCGCCGTCGTGGAAGCGGATGAGGCTGCGGCGGTGGACGAAGTCCTGATGTCCCGCAACGATGCCGGCGAGATAGACTGCGAGAAATCCGTTTCCGTACAAGGTGTTGGTAATGCTGTATGCGAGGAAAACAATCGAAAGAGTCAGAACGGGATACAACCCGTCGTAACCGAGTTGAATGCGGTTGGCGAGAAATGCCAGAAGCCTCCCAAAGAAGAAGCCGCACAAAACGCCGACGCCCATTTGCAAAAGGAACTTGCCGAATAAATCGGCGGCTTGCGCGTCGGGCTGGGTGAGCAGTTGGATCATGCCGACTGTCAGGAAAACCGCCATCGGGTCGTTGCTTCCGGATTCGAGTTCAAGCAATGGGCGCAGTTTGCCTTTCAACCCTAAACTTTTTGAACGCAAAATTGAAAAGACCGCCGCCGCATCGGTGGAGGAAACGATTGCGCCGAGCAGCAATCCCTGGTACAGCGTGAACGCCAAAAGATATTGCGCGGCGATTCCCACTACCAGCGCCGTGATCAAGACCCCGAGCGTCGAAAGCGCGATCCCATATTTCAACACGGGGCGCACGTCCTTCCATTCCGTGTCCAGCCCGCCTGCGAATAGGATTAGGTTCAACGCCACGATGCCGATGAATTGTGTCAGTGTTGGGTCGTCAAAGTAGATCCCGCCAAGCCCATCCGAGCCAGCCAGCATTCCGATCCCCAGGAAAAGCAAAAGCGCGGGAATCCCGGAACGGTCTGAAACCTTGCTTATCAAAACGCTGACAAGCAAAAGACTCGCGGCAATGATCAGGATGAACTCAAACGACATCGTCATATTTGAACAAAACCTGTATCGCCTCCTGCGGATTTTCGTCCAGCAGTTGATATGCTTTTTCCGCCTCGTCAATCGAGAAGCGATGCGTGACCCACTTTTCAGGCTTGATT
This sequence comes from Anaerolineales bacterium, assembly GCA_020060625.1. Classification (GTDB taxonomy): domain Bacteria; phylum Chloroflexota; class Anaerolineae; order Anaerolineales; family Villigracilaceae; genus Villigracilis. The sequence continues at coordinate 20,208 of JAGUZU010000148.1, forward strand.
CTTTCCAACGCTTTCCACGCCACATCGAAGCGGCGGGACTTGTCCCACCGCCCCGACAACTCAGGTGAAATCGTGCTGACCTGCGACGAGATCAACTTGATGCGCGAGCGGTGGAACGCTCCGCCGAGGTCAATCTCTGCGCGTTTCCGCCCGTACCATGAGCCGATGACGATTCGTCCGCTGAAGGCGGTGTATTCGATGGCGTCATTCAACGCGGAAGGGGAGCCGCTGAGTTCAAAGGTCAGGTCAAACGTGTTCTGCGCGTAGCCAGATGAGTGGAATTGTGCCTTTGCTTCGCCGGCATTTAAATTATCAAGACTTATGACCTTGTTTATCTTTCCCGATGTCTGCCGCCGAAATTCAAACTGGTCTGCCGTCACTAAATATTCAAGCGGAAACTCGCTTAACAAGGAAGCCGTCAACAATCCCACCACGCCCTGCCCTAAAACCAAAACGCGCTCGCCTAAAATGGGAGCGCCGTCCTGCACGAGATTGACCGCTGTTTCCATGTTCGGGAGGAAGCAGGCATTTTGAGGAGATAGGGAATGGGGAATGGGAAATAGGTTTTCAATTTTGGCGGCAAAGTATGAGGTGTGCGGCTGAAATGAAAAGACCGACCTGTCCTCCCATTCCCTATTCACTGCTTTTCCTACTCCCTTCACCTTCCCCACACACGCATACCCATAAGCCAGCGGATACTTCAACCCGCTGCTGACCGCATCATGCGCCTCACTCAACTGCGGGAACTGACCGCGATACACCAACAGTTCCGTCCCGGCGCTGATGGCAGAGCAGATCGTTTGCACGAGGACCTCATCCGCTTTCAATGGGGGGAGGGGCGTCTCGCGGACTTCCACCTGCTTTGGCGTGGTAAAGAAAAGCGTTTTTGCTTGTTCCATGGACGAAGTTTAACATAAAAGGCGGCAGTCACTTTTGGACTGTCGCCCTGATTTCGAGGGTTATTTTTTCATTCCCGGTCTTGGCGGGTAGGTTGGCGTATCTCGGCGGAACTCGTAATTCTGAATGATGGATTCGATCATCGCTTTTTGCTGCGGCGCGACCTCCTTGAACTCGAACCCAATGTTGTAGTATCGCGGACTTATATCCTGCTCGCACCACACTACGCGCGCAGGCAGCACCATGCGAACCGCTTTTACATTGGGCAGTTCCGGCAGTTCGATGGACAGTGTGACTTCAGCGTTGATCTCCTGGGGTTTTTCGCTGATCGCCATTGCCCCGCTCAAACTCAAATCGCTGAGATAGCCGATCAGGGAACCGCCGTACAGGTCGAAGACCTGGGTGTACGCCATCAGGCTTTTCCGTTCCTGTTTTCGCCGTTCTCTCATTGCGCTTCGCTCCACGTGATGCAAGTGTACATGAGACTGCAAACAAACTTCATTGCCGTTTTATGGTAAAAATGCGCGCATGCGATGGATATACATTTCCCCTCATCTCGATGATGCCGCCCTCTCCGCCGGGGGGGTGATTCACGAACAAACACAGGCGGGAACGCCTGTCGAAATCTGGACGATCCTCTGCGGTTTTCCGTCCGAAGACCAGGAACTCTCTCCGTTTGCGCAGGCGCTTCATTACACCTGGGGAATATCGAACACTGCCGACCTTGTCCGCGCGCGGCGGGTAGAGGATGAGCAAGCCTGCAAGATCGTCGGCGCGACGCCCATTCATTTTGACGGTTATTTCGACTGCATCTATCGCCGCGGAAAAAAAGGGAACTGGCTGTATTCGAATATTTACTCGACCCCGCACGAAGACGAAGCGGATTTGCCCGCCCGGATTGCGGAATCCATCTCCGTCCGCCTCGAACCCGACGATCAACTGGTCTGCCAACTCGGGCTGGGTTCACACGTTGACCATATCCTCGTCCGCCGCGCCGTGGAACTGCTCCAGCGCCCCATCCTCTATTACGCCGACGTGCCGTATCTGTTCAAAACGCCCGGCGAACTGGCTCCGCTCACGGCTGGGATGAAGGAAAAAGCCCAAACGGTGGGCGAGGCAGGCTTGAGGTCCTGGCAGGAGGCGGTTGCCGCCTACGAATCCCAGATTTCCAGCCTGTTCGAGAGCGGGGAGGGGATGCGGGAGCAAATCCGCCAGTACTGGTCTGAAATTGGCGGAATCCGCCTTTGGGAGCCCGTCTAAACGACGTTTTGCATTACTTTTGGGTCTTGAAACCGCCTTTGAATCATGATATAGTATGGACGATTTTCCGGGAGAACCACCGGAAATTTTTAACTCTTGCATCTCTGTTTGGAGATGCAAAATTCTATTTAGCAGGACGTTTAACATGCCAACCAATTTCCTTACCAAAGAGGGTTTTGACAAGTTACAAGAGGAACTGGACCATCTGCGCACAACCAAGCGGCAGGAGGTTGCCGAGCGTTTGCACGAGGCGATGGAGGGCGGCGAATTGATCGAAAACGCCGAATACGAAGCCGCCAAGAACGAGCAGGCTTTTGTGGAAGGGCGCATTCAGGAACTTGAACTTTTGCTTGCCACCGCCCAGATCATCGAAGATAACGGCAGGGGGAAGAAGCACGATGTCATCCAGGTCGGCGCGAAGGTGACCATCAAGGAAGGCAATTACGACCCCGAAACGTTTGTGATCGTGGGCGCGGCGGAAGCCAACCCTCGTGAAGGCAAGATTTCGAACGAGTCGCCCATCGGCAAAGCCATTCTGGGGCATAAAGTCGGCGATGTGGTCAAAGTGGAAACTCCCGGCGGCACATATAATGTAAAGATCATGAAGGTTGCCTGATACAGGACGCGTTTGCTTTGCCCCGCGCGCCTGTGTTTTGGGTCGCGGGGCTTTTTTATTTTGACCCTCATCCCCAGCCCTTCCCCCTAAAGCGGGGAAGGGAACACAGAGGAATATCATGGCAGAATACAATTCCCTCGAAAAAATTAGATTGCAGAAAGTGGAAGAACTCCGCGCGGAGGGCGTGGAGCCGTATCCCACCCGCGCGAAACGCACGCACACCAACGCGCAAGCCATCGCCGAATTCGAAGCCGATGAGACGAAGGAAATAAAAGCCGCGCTGGCGGGACGCATCCGTTCCATGCGCCCGAAAGGCAAACTGACCTTTGCCCACATCGAAGACGGCAGCGGCAAGGTACAGTTGTTCCTGCGCGTAAATGAAGTCGGCGCGGAACGTCTTGAGTTCTTCAACAGAATGTTCGACCTTGGCGATTTCATCGAAGCGACAGGCGTGATGTTCCGCACCAAAGCGGGCGAGGCTTCGCTTCATGTCCACGACTTCAAACTGCTCGCCAAATCCATTACCCCTCTCCCCGCCGACAAGGACGTGACGCAGGAAGACGGCACAGTCGTTCGCTATGCGACGCTGGAAGACCCCGAACTCCGCGCCCGCCAACGCTATGCTGATTTAGCCGTCAACCCTGATGTGCGTGAGACCTTCCGCAAGCGAGCCGCGCTCATCAAATCCCTGCGGACGTTTCTCGACGACCACGGTTTCCTCGAAGTGGAGACGCCCATCCTCCAACCGTTGTACGGCGGCGCGGCGGCGCGTCCGTTTGTGACGCATCACAACGAGCTCGAGCAGGATATGTACCTGCGGATTTCGTTCGAGTTGTATCTCAAACGCCTGCTGGTTGGCAATCTGGAAAAGGTCTACGAGATCGGGCGCGACTTCCGTAATGAAGGCGTGTCGTTCAAGCACAACCCCGAATTCACGCAGTTGGAATTCTATTGGGCATACGCAGACTATTTGCAGGTGATGGAACTCACCGAGGAGATGGTCTCCTACGCCGCCGAGCAGGTGACCGGCTCCACGAAGGTCAAATACGGCGAGCACGAATTGGAATTCAAGCCGCCGTGGAAGCGTCTGGAAATGCGGCAAGGCATTCTTGAAACCAGCGGCATCGACATTGACGAGCACAAAACTGCCGAGGCGTTGCTCAAAGCGATTAAGGAGCAGCAGCCGTCGGCGGCGCCTGATCCGAAGTCCACGCGCGGCAAGTTGATTGATTTCCTGCTGAGCGAGTTCCTTGAACCGACGCTCATCCAGCCGACCTTCCTCTACAACTACCCGCGCGATATTTCGCCGTTGGCAAAGTCCATGCCCGGCGATCCGCTCACCGTGGAACGCTTCGAGGGCTACGTGGCAGGCTTTGAGTTATGCAATGCCTTCACCGAGTTGAACGACCCGCTCGACCAGGAACAACGCTTCCTTGAAATGGGGCGCGACTACGAAGCCGACGACGAAGAGAAGCACCCGATGGATGAAGATTACCTGCGTGCCATGCGTTACGGCATGCCGCCCAACGGCGGCTTCGGCATGGGCGTGGATCGGCTGGCGATGGTGTTCACGAATAAGCACTCGATTCGTGAGGTGCTTTTGTTCCCGGCATTGCGAAAAGAAGAATAATTTTTCGAGGCGGATTTTATATCCGCCTCTTATTATTTAATCACCCAAAGGTGGGATAAGGGTTTTATGACCTTTTGGGGAGACAGCCTCGAAACGCTCCAACCTATAATGGGTTTATCAGAACAGATGACATTCGTTTCAGGCTTGTCATCTGTTATTTTGCGAGGAGAGATAATGACCGATATTCAATTACGCCGATTTTTTGACTTTGACGAATCCGACCTTGATGCAAATCGTGCGGGCAGGCTTTCTATCAAACAAGACAAACGCATGCAGGAATTTGAAAAAGATTCCTCGAAAATATTCCGTAACATAGGGATTGGGCTGATTCTGCTTAATATTTTAATTGTCGCTGGTTTCATCTTGAATGTTACAGGAGGCGGTTTTTCATTTTCCACCGCATCACGCGATGACTTGATCGGGATGGCCGGAATGTGTCAATGAAATGAGACAACTCGAAATCAGAATTTAGTCACTCGAACGAGATTTCACAGGCGTGATTCGGGTAAAATAAACTCTGCCCCAA
>JAGUZU010000095.1 GCA_020060625.1 Anaerolineales bacterium
ATTCTCGCACTTCGCGGCTCAGTTGCTCCACCATGTTCAATAGCCGCTTCACTAACTCGCGAGCGTTCTCTTCCTGGATTGCGTTTAGTTCAATATCTTTGAACATGCTGATGTGAGTTTAACCGTTTATCTTTGTTCCGGGGAGGACTCAATCTTTTCCCGCTCATCCCACGAGTTATTGAGATGATACAAAAAATCCTACAAATTCACAGTCTCGTGCAAACCGGGATAATGCACCCGATCCATTTTCTGTTCCTTCAATAAACCCTTCAAGGTTTTAGCTTGTTTTTCTTCGCCATGCACCAGGAAAATATCCTTCACGCTCCCCTTCACCCCCGTCGCATACTTGACCAATAAATTCTGCCCCGCATGTGCGGAAAGCCCGCCGATGGTGGCAATCTCACATTTGCGTTTGTAGGTTTCGCCATAGATGCGGACTTCCTTCTCTCGGTCTGCCAGCCTGCGCCCCAGCGTATAAGGTGCCTGCCACGAGACAATACAAATCGTATTCTTTGGGTTTTCGATATTGTTCTTGATATGATGCAGGATGCGCCCCGACTCAGCCATGCCCGAAGCGGAGATAATGATCATGGGGTCGGCGCGCTCGTTCAATGCCTTCGACTCGTCCACAGACCGTGTGTAGGTCAACATCTTGAAATCCAGCGCGGGGTGACGCGCCTCCGCCACGAATTTGGCGGTCTCATCATCGAAGCATTCCAGGTGACGTTTGAATATATCCGTCGCATTTACCGCCAGCGGGCTGTCCACATAGACAGGCACGCGCGGCACTCCGTTATGGAACATCATCTGATTTAGATTATAGACAAGTTCCTGCGTGCGACCGACAGCAAAGGCAGGAACGATCACCTTGCCGCCGCGCTCGACCGTCCGCTTGACCACATCGCGAAATTCAGCGTAAGCCAGTTCGGGGTCGTTATGCGATTTATCGCCATAGGTGGATTCCATGATCATGTAATCCGTCTCAGTCGGCAGGACGGGATCGCGCAATAACGGCAGTTTATACCGCCCAATATCGCCTGAAAACCAGAAGCGGATCTTTCTCCCCTTTTCTTCGATCTCCAATGAGATGCTCGCCGAGCCGAGAATATGCCCCGCTTCATGGAAACGCGCAATTACGCCGGGGATGGGCTCGAACGCCTCCTCGTAACTCCTGCCCGCAAACATCGCAACCACAGCCTCCGCATCCTCCTTCGTATACAAAGGCTCGACGGGCGGCTCGCCGCGTTCAGCGCGTTTTCTGTTGACGAATTGCGCGTCCGCCTCCTGGATATGCCCCGAATCTGCGAGCATCAAACCCGCCAGGTCCGCTGTGGCGTGGGTGGCGTAAATATAATTTTCATATCCCTGCTTGACCAGATTCGGGAGATTCCCCGAATGGTCGATATGGGCATGAGAAAGGATCACGGCATCCACATCGCGCGGACTGTAACGGAATTTCATATTCCGCTCATACGTATCCGCACGCCTGCCCTGATATAAACCGCAATCCAACAGTAATTTCTTTCCGTTGATCTCCAGCAAGTGCTGGCTTCCCGTCACCGTATGCGCCGCGCCATGAAAATTAATTCGCATATTTCGCTCCAAGCGCCTTTAAGATTTGCATGCCGAATTTCTCGAACCGCGAAGGCGAATCCTTCATCACCCTTCGCAGCTCGTCCAAAGTCCCCGGCGGGTCTTCAGCCAGGGTCATCAAATACATCTTCGGCAGGATGATGTCCGATTCGACCTTCATTTTCCCGCCCATGTCTTTCCTCCACGCTTTCAATTTTTCCACTCGACGCAGCACCGCATCATTCTTACGTTCGACCTGTTTCCGTTCCACAAGCTGCGACCTCGCCCCAAACCTGACCGCTTCCAATATCATATCGCCCCACAGGCGAATCTGTTTCTCCGTCAGTCCCACAGCGGAAAGATCCACCTTCTTTTCCGGCGGGTTCTTTGCCAGTGTTACGAACATGTCATCCATCATAACTTTGTACGGCGGACGGTTCAATTTTTCCGCTTCTCCATCACGCCATTTGCAAAGATGCGCCACAATGGTCAACTCGCGCAGTGAAAGGTCCTTGCGCCCCGAAAACCGCTCCCATGAATCGCCGTTCACCCGCAGTTTTACATCATCGACCTTGCATGCGCGCTGGAAATCCTCCAATGCGAAGTCAATGCGTTCCTTCTCGCGCAATTCATGTTCAAGAGCATTGCGCAGGTCGAAAAGATAATGCGTATCGAGCCGCGCATAATGGATCTGATCCTTCGTCAATGGTCGCTTCGCCCAGTCCGCCTTCTGGTGCCGCTTGTCCATTTTCACGCCGAACTTGTCGCCCAGCAATTTGTCCAGCCCAACAGCCGGATACCCCAGGACTCTCGCGGCATGCATGGTATCGAACAGGTTCGCAAAAGTGAATCCGAAATCGCGCCGCAAACAGATCAGATCATATTCCGCGGCGTGGAAGATCTTTTCTACATTCGGGTTCGAAAACAAAGGGGCAAGAACGTCGAGGGATTTCAATGCCAGCGGGTCGACGAGGTAGTCCGTTTTATCGGTGGAGAACTGCAATAAACAGACCTGCTCGCGATACGCATGAAGGCTGTTCGACTCGGTGTCCACCGCCACACAGGTCTGTGAGGCGAGATCGCGGATCATTTTCTCTAATAATTCCGGTGTATGAACCCAAACGGGCGGCGGTAAAACATCAGACATATTGGTCGATTATAAACCCGATATTGCTCACAACCACTTCTCCATCACCATGGCATCTTCCCCATCGTTGTAGTAAGCTTGCCAGATGTCAACGGTTGCGTATCCTTCGTGTTCGTACATGGATATCGCCGCGCGATTCGAAAGCCGTACCGTCAGACGCACTTTTGGAACGCCCAATTCGCCCTCGCAGGCGTGCAACAGGGAACGCCCTATGCCGCGTCGCTGAAAGCGTGGATCAACCGCAATGGTGGCGATCCAGCCCCACCCCTGGCTGGGACGCGGGTCGCCTGCTGCAAACCCGACCATGAGTCCATCCTCAACGGCTTTGAGTCGAATCACGTCTGGAAAGGTCAAAACGGCAATCAAATCGAAAAGGGGCCATGCGTCCTTATCGAAACTTTCCTTTTCCAGTTTGCGTAATGCGTTGAGATCGCGAATGGATGCTTTTTGGATTTCCATAAAAATAGGGTCTCCCCGAACGGGAAGACCCTATTTTATTACAATTTACGTTTGATTACCTTACACTTTAAGTTGGGACGCGGATTTTTTGAAGAATAGCCCGAAAAAGGGCTTCAAATCCGCGTTTTCCGCGCTCGTCCGCGTCCTGATTTTAAGAGTGCAAGGCAATCAGAATTTACGTCTATTTCTTACTGTCTTTGCCGAGGAAGTTATCCAACATGCTGGTGAATTCCATCGGGAAGATATATTTGGTGGACGGGCTCGTTCCGATGGATTTGAGCGTTTCGAAGTATTGCAAAGTCATCGTCTTTTGGTCAACGCTCTTCGCAGTATTGAAGATGGCTTCCAGCGCCTGCGCAAACCCTTCCGCGCGCAATATTTGCGCCTGACGCTCGCCTTCCGCGCGCAGGATGTTGGACTCGCGTTCGCCCTGAGCCTGCAAGATCGCCGCCTGCTTGGTGCCTTCCGCGCGGTTGATTGCCGCCTGCTGATCGCCCATGGACTCGGTCACCAATGCGCGGCGGACGCGTTCCGCCGTCATCTGACGGTTCATCGCATCCTGCACGTCGCGCGGCGGGATAATCTCACGGATTTCAACATTGGTCACTTTCACGCCCCAGCGTTCCGTAACCTCGTCGAGGCGGGTGCGGAGCAAGGTATTAATATGCTCGCGCTTCGAGAGGACGTCATCCAGCATGATGCCGCCGATGACCGCACGCAGGGTGGTCGCCGCGATACCTGCGGCGGCGGCTTCAAAGTTGCCCACCTGCAAAACGGACTGAGTCGGCTCGATCACTTTGAAGTACCATAAAAAGTCAATCGAGATCGGCGCGTTATCATTGGTGATCGAAGTCTGTTGGGGGATTTCACGCACTTGCTCGCGCAGGTCCACTTTTACGCCGCGGTCAATGATCGGGATAAGGAGCACGATCCCCGGTCCGCGCGCGCCGACACAACGACCCAAACGGAACACTACCAAACGCTGATATTCAGGCACGATCCGAATGGCGTTGGCGAGGAATATAAACCCAACGACAACGATGGCGCCTATCAAACAAGTGATTACACCTTCAAATCCAGTCATTCCATATTCTCCTTTCGTTAACTACATGAGTTGAGTTAATTGGCTTTCTCAACAATCAGGACAAACCCCTCACGATGAATTACACGAACCGCGCTGCCGGCAGGGATGGACTTTTCGCTTCTGGCAGACCATAACTCCCCGCCCACATATACGCTTCCTTCCGCATGAACCCTTGTGCGGGCTTCGCCAACCATGCCCACCAACACGTCCATATCATGGGACGGGCGGACGGCAACTGCCTGAACCGATTTTTCAACGGCAATCCACAGGAAGGCGGCAAACGACCCTGAAGCGGCAAACGCCACGAACGGGTTCACCGCCGGCTTCCATCCATCCACAGTGAACAGAAAGACGGAACCAAGCACCAGCAAAAGGATGGACCCAGCCAAATACAACCCGCGATTTGGTTTTTGAATGGCATACACGAACGGCACGACACTAAGAGCAAGAAAGATAAGCGCCCACCAGTTAAAGAACAGGTTGTAAATGGCGTATCCCGCCAGCGCGAGACAGAAAAATGCGCCAATCTCGAACAACCCTGTTCCCGGGGTCACCAGCGACATCATGGCAAGCAGAATGCCGCCCAACAGAATCAAATACGCAACATTTGGATTGAGCAAAATGTCCATGGTTCCTCCGCTTGATTATACAACAAGAAACACTGCATCCAACGCCATTTACGCGGGCATCCGCCAAAGGTTGCGGGTTGCGCGGGTCGGGATGGAGGCGCGCACTGGCTGTATAATTACAAGCACCATATTGCCATCGACGGAGTTAAAGTGAAATTTCAAAAAATATGCGTTATCGGGCTAGGCTATATCGGATTACCGACAGCCTCCACCTTCGCCCTTCATGGAGTGGAAGTCCTGGGAGTGGACACCAACCCCGGCATCATCGAAACCCTCAACAAAGGCGAAATCCACATTCACGAGCCGGGTCTGCGGGATGCGGTTTCAAAAGCAGTGGAATCTGGAAAATTCAAGGCATCCACCCAACCCAAAGAAGCCGACGCCTTCATCATCGCCGTCCCAACACCCTTTCAGGAAAACCGGTTCGGAGAATACAACGGCATCCAATACAAACTGGCGGACATGCGCGCCGTGATCTCGGCGGCTGAATCCATCCTGCCGGTTTTGAAGGAGGGAAACCTCGTTATCCTCGAATCGACCTCCCCGCCTCGCACGACCTTCGACCTGCTTGCCCCCATTTTAGAGAAATCTTCGCTGAAAGCGGGCACGGACTTCCACCTCTGCTATTCGCCGGAACGCGTCCTGCCCGGACAAATCCTGCGCGAGTTGACCGAGAACGCGCGCGTCATCGGCGGCATGACTCCCGAATCCGCGCAGGCGGGCGCAGATTTGTACTCCATCTTTGTCAAAGGACAAATCATCCAAACCGACGCCACAACCGCCGAAATGGTCAAGTTGATGGAAAATACCTACCGGGACGTCAACATCGCCATCGCCAACGAATTCTCGCGCCTCGCCGACAAATTCGGCGTGAACGTGTGGGAAGCCATTTCCATTGCCAACCTGCACCCCCGCGTAAAAATCCTCAGCCCCGGTCCCGGCGTCGGTGGACATTGCATCAGCGTAGACCCCTGGTTTTTCGTGGAAACCGCCCCCGAACTCACCCCGCTCATCTATCATTCGCGGCAGGTCAACGACAGCCAGCCCCATTTCGTCGTCGAAACAGTCCGGCGAACGTTGGGCGAACTGCAAGGCAAACGCATCGCCGCGCTCGGTCTCGCCTACAAACCGGACGTGGACGATCTGCGGGAAAGCCCCGCCAGTGAAGTGGTTCACTTGTTACAAAAAAGCGGCGCGCAAGTCAAAGCGTGGGAGCCTTTCAAACCGGACGCGAACCTGAATGGCATCGCCATATCCCCCACTTTCGAAGATGCCATTAAAGATGCGGACGCGCTTCTTTTACTGGTAAAACATACGGAATTTATGAAATTCGACCCCGTTGAAATCGCACAATCAACCACCGCCCGGATCGCCATCGATACCGTCAACGGCTGGAATGCGTCACAGTGGCGGAGCGCCGGCTTTCAAACCGCCAAGTTGGGTGTTGGAAAGTAAACGCCTGCTCACCCGTTTCTTCCCATGCCATAAACAGACCTCTTGCATAAGTATTTGTAGGGCGGGTTTTCAACCCGCCATATATCAATTTTCAGAAGGGCGTCAGGCTAAAAGCCTGACCTACAAACGATAAATGTATGGACCATACGACAACAATACCTTGGATATGACCACACCATGAAAATTCTTTCCGTTTTTGGAACCCGTCCCGAAGCCGTGAAAATGGCTCCCATCGTCAAACTGCTGGCTGAAACCGCAGGCGTGGAATCGCGCGTGTGCGTAACCGCGCAGCATCGTCAAATGCTCGACCAGGTTCTCGAATTGTTCAACATCCAGCCGGATTACGACCTGAACCTGATGCGCGACAATCAATCGCTTGCGGAATTGAGCGCCGCGATCTTCACCCATCTTGATCCCGTATTCTCCGGCTTCAAACCAGACTGGGTGCTGGCGCAAGGCGACACCACCACCGTCGCCATCACCTCCCTGTTGACATATTTCCACCGCATCAAATTCGGGCATGTGGAAGCGGGGCTGCGGACGCATGACAAGTGGCAGCCCTTCCCCGAAGAGATCAACCGCCGCGTGGCGGGTGTCACCGCGGATATGCACTTCGCGCCGACGGAATGGTCGAAACAAAACCTCCTGCGAGAAGGAATCGATGAAACCCTCATCAAAGTAACGGGAAACACGGTCATCGACGCGCTGCAATTTGTGGCAAAACAGCCGGAGCCGCAGGAAGTTACAGAACTAACAACTACGAAACTGGAAACGAAAAGACTGATCCTGGTCACCGCACACCGCCGCGAAAACTTTGGCGAACCGATGGAAAATATCTGCCGCGCCCTGCTCAAACTGGCAAAAACTGAAGATGTGGAAATTGTCTACCCTGTGCATTTGAACCCGAACGTGCGGGAGCCTGTGAATCGACTTTTGAAAAACGTAGAACACATCACCCTGCTCCCACCGCTGGATTACCTGCCCCTGGTGCATTTGATGAAACATGCCGCGCTCATCCTGACCGACTCGGGCGGAATTCAGGAAGAAGCGCCCGCCTTCGGCATTCCAACCCTCGTCCTGCGCGACGTGACCGAACGCCCGGAGGGAGTGGAAGCGGGTACGCTCAAGCTTGTTGGAACAGAGACCAGCCGCATCGTCGAAGAAGCGAGGCGGCTTCTCGGGGATGAATCGGCGTACGCGGAAATGTCAAAGGCGTCCAACCCCTATGGCGACGGGCGCGCGGCGGAGAAAATCGTCCGGGCATTGCTGGAGGGATAAGACGCCGGACGAGGTAGTGAATCCCCCCATTCTATTTCCGGGGAGGTCGTGCTACAAAATATGCAGACCTTTCATTATGGAAAGAAGATAGTCGGTTGTAAGTCGCTCCGGGGTGTTTTGAAAACATTTCTGAGTATAATGAAAGGGGTTAAATATGCGAAAACGATATTTCATTCTCCCGCTTGTTTTTTTCCTCCTCGTTGCACTTTGGGGGAACGTTCGCGCGCAATCGTCTGATTCGAAGTATTTCAGCGAAACCGGGCATAACGTAAAGGGAGATTTCCTGAAATTTTACGAAAGCAATCCAAATGCCTTCTTTCTCTACGGTTACCCGATTACCGAGCAATTTACCAGCAGGGACGGGAAAACCGTGCAATATTTTCAGCGCGCGCGCTTCGAACTCCGCGCCGACCAGCCGGAAGGACAGCGGGTTCAGTTGACTCCCATCGGGCGCGAAACCTATAAATCAACGGGACCCCTGGACGTCAACAACACGTTTGCGTGCCGCACCTACTCCGAAACGGGTTTCGCCGTTTGTTTTGCATTTCTTGAGTTCTTCGACCAATACGGCGGAGTGAAACACTTCGGGTATCCGATCTCCGGGTTCGAATATCACGAAAATAAACTTGTGCAATATTTCGAAACCGCAAGGCTGGAATGGCAGCCCTGGAAGGCGGAAGGTCAGCGGGTGGTGGTTTCCGACCTGGGGCGCGTATATTTCGACAAGCTCGGCGAAGACCCCACCCTGATCGCGCCGGTGATCCCCATCAACAATGCCCCTCGAAACCTTACCCGCCTGCAAGTACGCGCGTTTGCATGGAAGGCTGTGACGCTTTCCACCGATAATCAATTATTCTTTGTCATCGTTCAGGATCAAAACGCGCAGGCGGTTGCCAATGCAAGCTGCACAGCCGTGGTGTACTGGCCCAGCGGCGCAAAAGACACCACCACCGTCACCACCAACAGCAACGGGGTGGGCATCATCTCGCTTTCGTTCATTGACCAGCCCTACGGCAGCCTCATCTACGCGGATATTACCTGCGCCTACAACAGTCTCAGCGCAACAACAACGACATCGTTCAGAATCTGGTACTAAAACATCCCGAAGGAACGGGATGTTTTTTATGCCAATTCGTATAATTCAAAAACGGGACCGTCCCGGCAAACCATCCTCCATTCGTGACCGAGCGTCAACGCGCAGACGCCGCACTCCGCCAGCGCGCCGCAAGGCATCGGAGCGCGGACAAGAACCTGCGCCTCGAACCCCGCCGCCGCCTGTTTCTGCTCCCCAAGCATTTCCCAAAACTGATTCAGATTCTCGCGCCCGACATCGATCGCGGCGTAATCCGCCCATTGGAGCGCATCCAACATGGCGCGCACCGGCTGGATTTCGACAACCTCAGGCAGGTCAGCCGTCTCTGAATCGCATACCAACGCCACCTCCGCGTTTTGCCGAAGCGACATGGAGATCAACCCCCGCAAACGAGCGGGGGATTCGTCGAATGCAATCAGCGCCACTTTTTTCGCCGAATACGGGAGGGCAAATCCATGCCCGATGGGACCGCGCAGGGTCAGCGATTCGCCCGGTCGCCAGGTGGAAGGCACAGGGGGCGCGGAGCGGAATCCCTTCGGGGTGAATCCGCTAAAGAAAAGAGGAATAGGCAGCGGGGAGTCTGAAGCGTCTGCATGGGCGAGCAGATACTGCCCGGGTATTGGAATCAGCCCGGGCGGGCAATGGATGCGGGCGGAGCCATCCAAAAAAAGTTCGTCCACTTTGCCTTTGGCGGTTTTCATCGGAAAAATATTAACACGCTTCGGGGCGTCCGGCAAGCAGGTTATAATCCTCGAAAATCATTGGAGGAGCCATGAACATATCGAGTTTGCTTCAAGGAATTGCATCGTTTGCATGGGTGGGTTTGTTCGGCGTGGTCGTCGCCATTTTTATCCGTCTAAGCCGCAACCAGCCCGTCAAAGGACTGACTACTGCGGTTATCGTTTTATTGGTTGCCGCTCTGTTATTGACAACCGTCGGCGCCGGGTTGGTTTTCATCGAGCCGGACGATCTGGCAATCGTGGTAACGGTGATCGGCGGCAAAGGCATCCGTCCCGAACCACTGAGCGCCGGTTTGCATTGGATCGTGCCGTTTGCAGAACGGGTGGAGCGGTATTCGATATTAAACCAAACTTATACGATGTCGTCCGCGGCGGATGAAGGAACCAGCATAAGCGATGATTCCATCCAGGTGCGCACCAAGGATGGGCAGCAGGTGTACATCGACGCGTCTGTGATCTATGCGGTGGATCCGCTAAAAGCCACCGACCTGTACCGAACCTGGCGCTTCAATTTTCAGGATGGGCTTGTCCGCCCGCAGGCGCGCGGTGTGATCCGTGATGTGGCTTCGCAGTATGGCGTGGAGGAGATTGTCAGTTCAAAACGCGCTGAAATGGAATTGCTGATTACTGCGGAATTGGAAAACATCTTCACCAAAAACAATCTGGTTTTGAGGGATTTCGTCCTGCGCAACATCCGCTTCAGCGATGAATATGCCGCCGCGGTGGAACAGAAGCAAATTGCCGAACAGCAGGCGCAGCAAGCGGCTTTTGTTGTGGAGCAAAAGAAACAGGAAGCCGAACAAGCCCGCCAGATTGCGCAGGGTCAGGCGGATGCGGCGGTAATCGCGGCAAAGGGTGAAGCCGAAGCGCTCCTGATCCAGGCGCAGGCGGAAGCAGAGGCAAACCGTCTGCTTTCAGCGTCTCTTACGCCGCAGTTGATCCAATACCAGTATGTTTTAAAACTTTCGCCAGGCGTGGATACGATTTTTATTCCCAGTGAAAATCAGTTCATCCTGCCTTTGCCGAACTCAACGACTCCTTAATAAGATGCGCCACAGAGATCACAGGGAGGTTTATTCAAGCCTCCGTGAATCTGTGTTCTCTGTGGCAAACAATTTTGAAATCGATTCATTATGCCCATTCCCCAAACCGGACGCGAAATCCGCCTGACAACTCTTTCCGCCTGCGCGGGTTGAGCGTCCAAACTAAGCGCCGACGCGCTGACGCAGGTTCTGCGTCCCATCAAAGACATCTTCGATCCCGCCTCCCACCCGGACCTGTTGGTTGGTCTTTCGTCCCCGGATGACGCGGCTGTTTGGCGTTTAAGCGACGACAAAGCCATCGTCATGACCACGGACTTCTTCACGCCTGTGGTGGATACGGCGTATGAATACGGCGCAATCGCGGCGGCAAACAGCCTCTCCGATGTGTACGCGATGGGCGGACAGCCGTTCCTTGCGCTGAATGTCGCCGCCCTTCCCGACAACCTGCCCCTGGAGATTTCCACCGAAATTTTGCGCGGCGCGGCGGAAAAAGCGCGCGAGGCGGGCGTAGTCGTTGCAGGCGGGCACACCGTCAGGGACAAGGAACCAAAATTCGGCTTGGTGGTGATCGGGTTTGTCCATCCGCAAAAGATCATCAGCAAGGGCGGGCTCCAACCCGGCGATGTCCTTATCCTGACCAAACCCCTCGGCGGCGGCGTGACCACCACCGCCATCAAGCAGGAAAAGGCGGATGATGCGCACATCACCGAAGTCATCGAGTGGATGTCGCGCCTGAATAAAACTGCCGGCGAACTGGCAGTGGAATTCGGCGTGCGCGGCGGCACGGATGTCACCGGGTTCAGCCTGCTCGGTCACGCGGCGGAGATGGCTCAGGCTTCGGGAGTGTCGCTCCACATCGAGTTTTCACAACTCCCGTTCCTAAGCGGCGCGAGAGGATATGCCGAAAAAGGCTTCTTCCCCGGCGGCGCATTCGACAACAAAGCGCATTTCGAGCAGGATGTCGCTTTCGACCCGGCTTTGGATGAACCTTCCCAAATGTTGACTTTCGACCCGCAAACCAGCGGCGGACTGCTCTTTGGCGTGCCGCGCGAAAAACTGGACGCATTCAAAAAACGCGCCGACGAATTGCAGCAACCTGTTTGGGTGATTGGCGAAGCGCGTCAGGGAAAGGGCATCGAGGTACGGTAAATGTTCCGAATTGGCGTCATCGAGCTTGGCATTACCTGCGGGCTGATCGCCCTTGCGATCATCATCCCCTTGATCGTTACGCGGGGTTACGCGCGCCTAAGCAGGCGGCTGAAGGATATCGAGGATAAAGTTGCAAAAAAGAGGTAACTTTCAGGTACAATAGGGGCGAGGCGATCCTCGTACCAACCGTCATGTCTGAACCTTCATTAGAACCAGACCCTAACTCCCCCACAAAAAGTTCGTTCACCAAAATCGGCGAAGTTCAACCTGCCGCGAGTCAAACTGCGCGGTTTGACGGTTTTAACGTCAGGTCACCTTCCTCGAAGCAGCTGCTGCTTCGGTTAATGGTTGAAAAAGGAAAAAATGAACATAAGCAATGAGATATTAATCATCCTTGTGTTGATATTGATAAATGGCCTGCTTTCGATGTCCGAAGCCGCCATGCTGTCAACGCGCAAGACAAAACTACAGCAACTGGCAAAACTGGGCGACAAAGCCGCGCGGTCTGCCCTGGAACTGCTGGATTCCCCGAATGTGTTCCTTTCCACGATCCAAATCGCCATCACATTGATTGGAGTCCTCGCCGGCGCCGTCGGCGGCGCGACACTTTCCGAGCCTTTGGCGACAGAACTGGCAAAAATCGAATTCCTCGCCGCGTATGCGGGTTCGATTGCGATCACCTTCGTCGTCCTGGTCATCACCCTCCTGACGATCTGGCTGGGAGAACTCGTCCCCAAGCGGATCGGGCTGCACAGCCCGGAGAAAATTACAAAGATAGTTGCCGCTCCTCTCCTCTTCCTCTCAAAACTGTTCTCGCCCATTATTAAGTTAATGAGCAATGCCACAGATATGGCGCTGAAACTGATCGGGATCAAACCTTCTGAAGAGCCGCCCATCACAGAAGAGGAATTGCAGGTACTGATAGACCAGGGCACGCAGGCGGGCATCTTCGAGGAATCTGAGCAGGACATGGTCGAAGGCGTCTTCAGCCTCGGCGATCAGAGAGTATACTCGCTCATGACGCCGCGCACGGAGATCGTCTGGCTGGACATCAACGATACCACGGACATCATTCTGGAAAAGATTGCCAACTGCACGTATTCACGCTTTCCTGTCCGGCAGGATTCCCTCGAAGCCATTGTGGGAATCGTAAAATCGCGCGACCTGCTCGTGACAAGTCTCTCCGGCAAGGAAATAAAACTCAAAGACCTCGTCAGACCGGCGTACTTCATCCCGGAAACCATGCTTGCTTCGCGCGCGCTCGAAATTCTCAAAGAAAAGAACACGGAACTTCTCCTCGTGGTGGACGAGTTCGGCGGCTTGCAAGGCTTGCTGACCATCAACGACATCCTCGAAGAGATCGTCGGCGAGATGGAAGGGGAAGAGCCGCAAGCCATGCAAAGGCAGGACGGCTCCTGGCTGCTCGACGGCATGTTGGAAGTGGACGAATTCAAGGAAATTTTCAACCTGCCCCCGCTCCCCCACGAAGGCGAATACGAGACCTTGAGCGGTTTTGTGATGACTTCCCTGGGACGCGTGCCGCAAACCTCCGACCATTTCGAGTGGAACGAACTCCGCTTCGAAGTGATGGACATGGACGGCAGGCGCGTGGACAAGGTGCTTGTCACCACCAAGCAGAAAAACCAGGTTGTGGAAAAGGAAAATCAATAATCGCCCCGGCAGTATTCGCGCCGTCAGGCATGGAATTGTTCGATGGTATAATCCCCGCCCGTATGACTCAAGAACCCACTTCCAGCAAGACAAAGGTCTGTCCCACCTGCGGAACGCGCCTGAGCGAAAACGCCGCGCGCTGTCTCGTCTGTGGGACGGAATTCGGCGCGCAACCCGAACCGAAAGCCGCCAAAAAAACAGAAAAGTCGGTTCAAGCCAGCCGCATGCCGGAAATCACACTGAGCTTGCCGGTGGCAATCGGCATCCTTGCCGTTGTCGTCATTGTCGCCGCTGCGGCTGTGTTCTTTTCCCTGCGCGCGAGCGCGCCTCCCGGCACATTCGAAACATCGGAGACAGCCACGCCCACGGAAACGCCGACCGCCTCCCCGGTTCCCACCGACACGCTTCTCCCAACGGACATCCCAACCGCCACGCTTCAACCTCCCTTCGATTACACCGTCGGTCCCGGCGAGACCTGCTCTTTGATCGCATACAATTTCAACGTATCCGTTCAAAGCATCATCATCGAAAACAACCTGCCTTCCACCTGCCCCATCAGTGAAGGACAGGCGCTCAAGATTCCATATCCAACCCCCACCGTCCCGCCGCCGTCAACCAACACGCCTCCGCCGGATATTGCAACAAAACAATCCTGCGAAACCGTCCCGATCACGGTTCAGGAAAACGACACCCTTTCGAGCATTTCACTGAACTACGCGGTTCCGATGAGCGCCATCAAGGAATTCAACGGCTTGACCACCGACAACGTCTTCCTGGGACAAAGCCTGCTCATCCCGTTATGTATGCGCGAGGCGGATCCAAATCAACCGACACCCACAGCGACGATTCCGCCTCCCTACCCCGCCCCGAACCTGCTCCTGCCTGCGGACGGCGCCGCCTTCACCCTGGCAAATGACGTCGTCACCTTGCAATGGGCTTCCGTTGGCGTTCTGCGCGACGGCGAAGCCTATCAAGTCGTGGTCGAAGACGTCACTGCCAGCCAGACCCGCCGCATCACCGACTATGTAACCGACACGAAATACATCGTGCCGACCACATTCCGACCTAAAGACAACGTAGCCCACGTCATGCGCTGGTGGGTCTCCCCAGTCCGTCAGGCAGGCGTGGACGATCAAGGACAGCCCATTTGGGTTGCATCAGGAGCCGTCAGCGACAAACGAGTCTTCACTTGGGTGGGAGTCGCCGTCCAAGGCACACCCAACCCATAAGTCCGGAAAAAGAGGCGATTTAGCAACTCCCTGTCAGAGATGGCAGGGAGTTTTTTGTCATCCCTTGACAAATTCACAAATCTGATTAAAATATCCAAATTATTCAATATCTCGAATAATTCAATTTGCGGAGTAATCATGACGCCATTTGCATTAAATCTCGAAAAAACCAATATCGAGGCTTCCCTCGTTTCCATCGAACCTGCTTTGAACGGCTTCGGCAGTATGCTTCTCGTTGCCAAAGATGAAGGCGACCCCGGCGTTCACGAGTGGGTTTCCAAAACCCGCATGAAGATGTCGGAGGAGGAACATTTCCGTCACAAACTTGTGACCATCGGTTTGCACTATGCGATTGTCCCCAGCAACAATTGGGATTCGTTCGAGGCGTACCTTGAAAAGATCGAACAGACTCCGCCTGCCAAGTTCCGCGAAAATCTGCTGAATTCCTATGCCGGGATTTTCATTACAGACGAATCGAAAAAAGATGAAAGCAAGCCGGTGGATTGGGACGACATTCTTTCCTCCCCGCCGAAATTCATTGCATTCCTGAAAGATCGTTTTGGAGAAGAACATATCGATGAAGAAATCGAGACGCGCGCATACGAATATGCGATCAATCCCGATGCGATGAAGCAGTTGATCGTGGAGCATTTGCAATGGTTCTGGACAAACCACCTGAAGACCGAGTGGGAGCGGGTGCGTCCCATGCTGGAGGAATCTGTCCGGGCATTCAACCAGCTCGACCTGAGCGGCATGAGCCGCAATGAACTTGCCCGTTTTGTGACGGGCAGGGACTTCCACGAAACGAAATGGTATGGCGCGCTGGATAAAGCCGAGTCTTTGGTCTTCGTTCCGAATGCGCACATCGGACCATATACGCAAACTACAAAAATCGGCGAAAAGATATTCATATATTTCGGCGCGCGAGTACCGGAGGGATCGGAAGTCCGCGTCCCCGAACTGGATCGCGCCGAGATCGTAAGCAAATTATCCGCGCTTGCAGATGAGACGCGTCTGCACATCCTGCAAATGATCGCCGAGAACGGCGAGATGCGCTCGAACGAAGTCATGGAAGAGATCAAACTGAGCCAGCCAAGCACATCCCGCTATCTCGGTCAACTTACCGCGAGCGGCTATCTTCAAGAAAGGAGAGTAAACGGCGCAAAGGCATACCGGTTGAACCGCGACCACATCGAAAAAACGCTCAAGGCAGTTTCCGCCTTTTTACTGGATCGTTCGTAAGTTATATGTTTTCCAAAGGAGTAAAAAATGAATCACTGGCTTAACGAGTTGATGGCTGATGAGCGTCAAAAAGAGTTGCAAGCCGAAATGGGACGAATCCGATTGGAAGAAACGGGAAAAGCGCGCCGACCGGGCATATCCGCTCGAATCTTGCGAGGGTTGGGGAAATGGCTGATCGCAAAGGGCGAAGGTCTGCTCCGCCGTTACGAAAACCCCAACACGCCGGCGTCCCGCACCCAAAGGTACGCTCATTAGAAATGTCCATAAGAACGGCAGCCGCCCGCCCGCTTAAGCGGGGACTGCCGGATACAAGAACCACGTTTTATCGAAGAGAAAAGCGACGACATGTTTACCAAATTGAAAAATATTTATCACGAATATCCAAAAGCCTTTTGGATCTACAACATCATCGTTTTCATAGACCGCTTCGGCGGATTCATGCTCTATCCATTCTTCGCGTTGTACCTCACGCAAAAGTTCGAGATCAGCATGTCCACCGTCGGTGTGGTTTTCGCGGCATTCTCCCTCTCGGGCTTTGTCGGCGGGACGCTCGGCGGCGCATTGACCGACCGCATGGGGCGCAAAGGCGTCATCATCTTCAGCCTGATCCTCTCCGCCATGAGCGCGCTGGGCATGGCGTTTGCCCCCACCTTCGAAATGTTCGTCATCATATCCGTCGCCGTTGGCACGCTTTCCAGCATCGGCGGACCCGCGCATGAAGCAGTGGTGGCAGACCTGCTCCCCGAAAACAAACGCGCCGAAGGTTACGGCATCATCCGGGTGGTGTTCAACCTGGCAGTCATCATCGCTCCCGCCGTGGCAGGGCTGCTGATCGCCAAGTCTTATCTTTACATCTTCATCGTGGATGCGGTCATCAGCCTGATTTCCGCGGGAATCGTGCTGTTCTTCCTGCCTGAAACCAAGCCTAAAGCCCACCCGGATGCCAAACCGGAGACCATGTCCCAAACCTTCGCGGGTTATGGCAGGGTCTTCAAAGACGTTCCATTTGTCGCATTCGTAGTCATGAGCGTGATGACAGCCATGATCTACACAAACTTCAACACCACACTGGGCGTATTCCTCCGCGATTCACACGGAATACCGGAAATCGGGTACGGATACCTGATCAGCATGAATGCCGTCATCGTTGTAGTTTTGCAATTCTGGATCGCTCGAAAACTGGAGAGATTCAAGCCCATGTTGATGATGGCGCTTGGAACGGCTCTGTATGGAATTGGCTTTGGAATGTACGGCTTCACATCCACTTATTTCATGTTTGCAGTCGCCATGATCGTGGTCACATTTGGCGAAATGGTCGTCACGCCCTTCCAGCAGGCATTGGTGGCAAGTTTCGCTCCCGAAAGCATGCGCGGACGGTACATGGCAATCTCCCACATGTCATGGGGATTGGCGTTCGCAACGGGTCCTTATCTCGCCGGGCTTTTGC
Source organism: Anaerolineales bacterium (assembly GCA_020060625.1). Lineage (GTDB taxonomy): Bacteria > Chloroflexota > Anaerolineae > Anaerolineales > Villigracilaceae > Villigracilis. The sequence continues at coordinate 17,239 of JAGUZU010000095.1, forward strand.
TGGACAGCCCCTCCCCCAACTGGCTGTGGTACGCGTGCGGGCTGGTGGGCATCGTCGCCACAATCGGCTTTGTCTTTCTGGATAAAGTCCACCACTCGCCTGCCCCCGTCACCCCGGAACCTGCCGCCGCGGATTAATCAAAAACTTCTCCTCACGTTTGAGAGCCGGATTTACGCAGTCCGGCTCTCGCTTTTTATTTGGAAACGAAAAGCGTCAGAGAAGAAAAGGTCATTTATCCAGCAGGCAGTTCAAAGGTCGGGGCGGAGGCGGTTTTTCGTCCAATGAAACTATCATAGTAAAATGGAAACATCATGGATGATGTCTTTCAAATCGGCGAGCGTGTGCAAATTCATCTCGATTCAAAATTTGGGGAAAAGGCAGGCTGGCACGCGGGGACGATCATCAAGATAGACCCATATACCGCGCATCGCAGTTTTTACTGGGTGGAGTTGGACGCTGAAGCGCAAGCCATTTTAGGCATGAAGCAGATTTCTGTTTTTAACCCAAAGAACATTCGGAAAAACGAGACATGACATTTGATTCGTTGAGACCCCTGCTCGAAAAAGCCATCGCATCACGCCAGCCTTTGCCTGATCCTCACCATCAAGCGGCTCTTCGCCTCTTCAATGGATTCAGCGAGGGCTATCCCGATTTCACTTTGGATGTGTACGGGCGAACACTCCTCATCCACAACTATGCCGACGACCCGGCGAAGAACCAAGCCATCCTGCGGGAGGCTGCCGCTTTCACGCAGGCTTTGCTTCAATGGCTGGAGGCGGTGATCGTCAAAACGCGCAGCGGACAAACACAAACCGAAAAACACGGTGTTTTGATCTCCGGCGATAACGCGGATACAAAAATCCGCGAGCATGGAGTTTGGTACTCGGTTGACCTCACGATGAGCCGGGACGCGGGCTTTTACCTCGATACGCGCAACCTGCGGAAATGGCTTATCGATAACATGCGCGGCAAAACCATTTTGAACACGTTTGCTTATACGGGCAGCCTGGGCGTTGCCGCCGCAGCAGGGGAAGCGGCGCGCGTCGTTCAGCAGGACCTCAACAAAAGATTTTTGGATGTTGCAAAATCGTCGCACACGCTCAACGGCTTTGCGATTCAAAAACGGGATTTCATCGCACAAGACTTTTTCCCCGCCATTGCCAGATTTAAGAGCATGAAACAATATTTCGATTGCGTGATCCTCGATCCGCCGTTCTTCTCCAGCACATCCAAAGGCAGGGTGGATTTAGCCAATGAGAGCAAAAGGCTGATCAACAAAGTCCGTCCGCTTATCAACGACGGCGGGGTTTTGGTCGCCGTCAACAATGCCTTGTTTTTGAGCGGCGCGGCTTTCATGCAGACTTTGGAAGAGTTGTGCAAAGATGGTTATTTGAAAATCAGGGAATTAATCCCCGTGCCGGCTGATTGTGTTGGCATCAACAGGATCGGCGCGCCCATCACCGATCCCGCGCCATTCAATCACTCCACGAAAATCGCCATATTGGATGTGAAGCGGAAGAAGATTTGACTACGCTCATTTTCGCCATTTCTTGACTCTCTCCAAAATACTCTCACTCCCCAACTCCTTGCAGACCTTCTTCAAGAGCGGAGTTGCCCCCTGCCATTTCAAATCGTTGAGCGTCTCTTTGAGCGGCACGTCGGTTCGCAGCGTGGATAATTCCCGAAACAGCAAAGCATCTTCATAATTCTGTTGAAGGTTTTCCACGAGCGTTGTCGCACGTCCCAACCCCAGCGGGAGTTTCTTCGGGTCTTTCGGAATGGACTCGATGTGTTTGAACTTCGCCAACACCGTTGCTGTGGACTTCGCTCCCCATCCCTGTATCCCTGGGTAGCCATCGGCTGAGTCACCAACGAGGGCGAGATAATCGGGAATCGATTCGGGTCTGACACCAAATTTTTCGACCACGCCTTTTTCGTTCAAAAGGATTTCCCTACGGCGATCCCAACAGATGACTCGCTTGCCTTCCACTATTTGAGTCAAGTCTTTGTCCACCGAGCAAATGACGATCTGCTCCACCGATTTGGCTTTCTTGAACTTCGCCACCGCCGTCGCAATCGCATCGTCCGCTTCATACTTGACTTGGGACCAAGTCGCCAACCCAAGCGCGGACACCGCCTTTTCCGCCAGTGGAAATTGATTCAAAATAACGGGGTCAACGCCTTCGCTTGATTTATAACCTTTATACATTTTGTTGCGGAATGACTCGATCACATGGTCGAAAGCAACCGCGACATGTGTCACTTCGGGGTCGGAGAGGAGCAGCATCATGCTCCGCACGAGTCCGAGCGTGGCACCGACTTCCACGCCGTTGGGCGCTTTCTTGGGCGGCGCGCCAAAGTGAGCGCGGAAGAGTTCGTATGTACCGTCAACGAGGTGGATTTTCATATCTACCACACTCCTGCATATTTCTTTTTGTACTTTGCATCCGTTTCCACTTCGATCAATTCCAACGCTTTTTCTTTGATCTCACTGGATGTGGTGGCATTATACAGGTTTCTCATGCTCACCAGAATATCGTAACGGATCAATTTGTAATTCTTTTCGGAAACACACTCATGGTATCGTTTTTCCAACCCCTTCATTACTAACTGCTGCGCGTTCTTTCCACCCAACCCCACCTTCCAAATGTTTTGCAAGCAATGCCGTGCAGTGACGAACTTTTCATCTTTTGTCACATTAAGCAGTTTATCGAAATCCTTGAACATCCTGCCTTTCGGGTCGCTCTTGGCTAGATTGGCAAGCAGTTGAGATGCAATGGCACGAACATGATTGTCTTTGTGCGTCAAACCGTCAACCAATTCATCCCATGCCTCGTAAGCCCAGTCCACGGGTTTTTCAGTCTCTTCCATCAAGGCAAAATAGGCTTTGTACTGCAATTGCCCACTTGTCGAGCGGATGTTATCCAGATGAGCTCGAATGGTCTTGTCCATTTTGCCGCCTTGGGTTTTCGACTCTCGAAATGACAATCCCTGCGCTTTTAGCGCTTCACTTAAAGTCGAAAGAGCATTTCGTCCCATGCCATGCAACTGCATGAGTTCCTCTTCGCTGACTTTGGTCAACTGGATAAGTTGCGTGACGCCCGCGCTGGTCAACGCCCGTTGCGCAGGTGCGGCAAGTTTTGGAAGGTCAGTCATTCCTGTGCGCCTTTTCCATACAATCCTCAACTCACCGCTTTCTTCACGAGCGCGATAATCTTTTTTTCTTCGGTGGGAGTCAATTTTATCAATGCAAAAGAAGCCGCCCACATATTGCCATTGTCCAGTTTCGCGTCGGGTTGGAAGCCAACTGTTGCATACCGCACGTTGAACTTACCCGCGGCTTGAAAGAAACAAATGACCTTACCGTCCGCATCGGCATAGGCGGGCATCCCATACCAGGTTTTCGGCATGAGACTCGGCGCGGCGGCTGTGACAATCTCATGCAGCCGCTTTCCCATGGAACGATCGTTTGCGTCCTTCATTTGCGCAATGGCTGCAAGCACAGCTTTCTCCCCTTCGGCTCTGTCCTTGCCTGCGCGTGCTTCTGCCTTCATCTCTTTGGCGCGTTCCTTCATTGCGGCTTTTTCTTCATCCGTCCATCCTTCACCAGACTTCTTGGTGGATTTTTTCGTATCCGTCTTTGGACTCATAATAAAATCTCCTATCTGCTTTTGGGTTGTTTTGACACCTTGCATAAAAACGAATTTATCTTTATAATAAAGATACTTCAAAACAAAGGTAGTGTCAAGGGCATCTTTCCATGACGAAATCAACAAAGACAGATTTGAAAAAGCGAGCCCTGATGGCAGTAAGGGATTATGGCGTTCATTTGACGCAGTTCCGAAACGCCATGAGTGAATGGGCAGGACTCAACGGTACCGACATGGAATGTCTCAGGCTTTTATTCCAAAAAGGCATTGCCACACCGTCTGAACTTGCCAGGCATACGGGTCTCACTTCTGGCGCGACAACTGCCATGCTTGATCGGCTCGAAAAGGCTGGATTAATTGGACGCCGACCCAATCCCGATGATCGCCGCGGTACTTTGATCGCTCCTGAAAAATCGAGCGGCGAAAAAATGGCGTCATGGTTTGAGTCGGCGCGAAACGCACAAGACGAATTGGTTTCAAGTTACTCTGAAAGTGAACTGGAAATTATCGCTGATGTTTTTGAACGTTTTGCAAAGCTATGGGACGATGAACGCAAGAAGGTACAAAAAGATTAGCAGGGATGGGGTCTGCCGATCAACTTCCGGTTGGGATTGCGCCTGCACGTTCGTAATTCACGACGATGACGCCTTTCGTGGTGACTTCGCTTTCCGTCACCTTGAACGCCGCCGGGATCGTGCCGTCGGCAAACAACCGTTTTCCACCGCCCAACGTTATCGGATATATCATCAGCCAGAAAGTATCAACCAAATCATGCTTGATAAGCGTCTGAATGAGATTACTGCTTCCCCAAACATGCAAATCGGGTCCTTGCTGTCCCTTGATTTTGGCGACTTTTTCTGCAATATCTCCGTTTAAAAACACGGACGGCTGCCATTCGCTGGACGTTCTGGTATTCGAGGCGACATACTTGGTCGCCGTGTTGACGCCCGGCCATGCGTCCGCATGTTTCGGCCAGTACGGCTCCCAAATTTCAAAGGTTGTGCGCCCCAACAACAGGTCGAACGGCAGGTTCATCTGCCTTCTCAGTGCCGTTCCAAGAATAGGGTCGGAATATGGCGCTATCCACCCGCCATGCGCGAAGCCGCTTCCGGTATCTTCGTCCGGTCCCCCTGGGGCTTGTATGACGCCATCAAGGGAGATATGTTCAAGCACAATAATTTTTCTCATGAATGGTATCGTTGTTTTATCTTTGGACATTGGGGTTCTCCTTTTGGTTTAAGTTGTTATTTTTAGAACATTTGTATTATAGGCAAAACAAGAAGTGATGTCTTGTATAAAAACGACAGCTATCCAGACTGACTCATCCGAACGATTTGAGCGGGCGTTTGTCCGATAAAATGCTTCAGCGATTTTGTCATGTGCGGCTGATCGGTGTAACCCGCCTCAAAAACAACATCGAGAATGGGGACGCCGCGCTGCAAGAGAGTCATCGCCTGTCGGGCGCGCGCAATTTGACGAATGGAACTGTGAGTCAAACCGGTGGCATACAAGAATCGGCGCTGGATGGAACGCGGCGAAATGGTCTGCGGTTGCCCCTGCAGCACGGCGTCAATGACTGGCTCCTGAATCAACCACCCATTGCGCGCGAGATTGTCCACAAACGTTTCTGCATTTTCATAGTTGGGAAATTGCAGCGCAGAACCGTTCAAGAAGAACGATTTTCCATTCGCATCCGCCAGGGGGAATATCGTATCCAGAAGACTACCTGCGGGTAAATGGGGCATAAATGTACCGGGCTTGAATTTGATGACAAGAAACTCAACATCCCCTTCATAGTACATGTGCTGCGCTTTCTGCATCGGCCCAACGAGAGACAATCTACTCCTATGTCCCTGCTTTTCGATGAGCATGGCCCAGCAACCGCCAGCGGGAGCGATCCGAAAGCCAGCGCTTCCGGTATGGCCGCGCCAGATTGCATCTATGAGATGCGAGTCTGATGGTCTTTCGCTAAAATCAATAATCATATTTTTATCCTGACAGAGGCATTACCTGTTTAAAAGTTCAATGGGCGAACAAAAGCATAACCTTTGCCCACTCACTGAACGCGCCAATTTTAGAACATATATTCTAAATAGTCAAGATGCAAGTTATCCGTGGAATTTACCCGCGAAATCTTGGATACGACCCCAGCACGCGCAGGATCAACGCATACTCCCTCAAATGGTCAAGCGCGCGTTTTGAAACAGAATCACTTGTCGAACCGATGAAATCAATATAAAAGAGATATTCCCACGGCTTGCCCTGCAATGGACGCGACTCGATCTTTGTCAGGTCAATATCACGGAGGGCAAAGACGCTCAACGCCTTGAACAACGCCCCCGGCTGGTTTTTCAACGTGAAGACGATGGACGTCTTCGCCTCCAACTCAGGGACAACTGGTTCTCGTCCCACAGCGAGAAAACGAGTATAGTTTTCCGCGTTGTCCTCGATACCCTCTTCGAGAATTTGCATCTCGTAAAGTTCCGCCGCCCGCTTCGAGGCGATTGCCGCCACATCGCGCGCGCCTGATTCCTTGAGCATCTTCACGCTCCCAGCCGTGTCGTAAACCTGTTCCGTTTTGATGCCATGATTCCGCAAATACGCCGCGCACTGCCCCAACGCCTGCGGATGGCTGATGGCTTTCTTGATATCTTCCTTCTTCACGCCGGGCATGGCGATCAGGCAATGCCGCACGCGCAGGAAATACTCCCCCACAATATGCAAATTATGGCGCAACAACAAATCATAATTTTGATGAATACTCCCCGCCAGCGAATTCTCAATGGGCGCCAACGCCAAATCGCTTTTGCCGGAGACAACCGAATCAAACATCGCATCGAACGATTCGCACGGGATCGTTTCCACATCCCCAAAATAATCGAAGACCGCCTGCTCGCTGTACGCGCCGGGTTCGCCCTGGAAGGATACTTTCATAAAATTCTCCGATATTAGATAATTCGAAATTCGGTGTTTACAAATCGAATATCGAATTATCGATTAACGTTTTCTGCCCACGCCACGATCTTCCTAAACCCCGCCTCCACATCCTCATCCGAAGCGGCAATGGACATGCGGATGAAGCCCTCGCCTCGACGACCAAACGCCGAACCGGGAACCAACCCCACACCGGACTCCTCTAATATTCTTTCACATATTTCGGCGGAGGTCATGTTGAAGGCGCTGAAATCAAGGAAGAAATAGAAGGCGCCTTTTGGTGGGATCACGCGCAAATTTCCTTTCTTTCCCTCACTGGCTATACGCAAAACCAGGTCGCGACGACGGCTGTAAACAGTCCGCATGGAGGCAGTCGCTTCTTGTATCTTCGGGTCGGTCAGGGCAAAGGCGGCAGATTTTTGAATGAAGGGAGCGACACAAGTGATGGAATTTTGCCCTGCTTTCAGTGCGTTTTCGATGACTCGCGCGGGCGCGGCAAGAAAGCCGACACGCCACCCCGTCATCGCGTAAGACTTGGACAGGCTGTTGACGAGAATCGTTCTATTTTTTGCGCCTGCAAAATCTGCCGCACAGGCAGGCTTGCCTTCATAATATAGACTTCCATAGACTTCATCGCTGACGATCCATAAATTATTTTTGGCGGCAAAATCCTGAAGTTGCTGCAAATATTCGCGCGCGGGGTAGGCGCCCGTCGGGTTCGAGGGATAGTTGAGGACGATGATCTTCGTTTTGGGAGTCAAAGCTTTCAGCCAAGAGTCGAAATGAGGGATGAACCCATTCTCGGCGGGAGCAGGGATGCGGATGACATTTCCACGCAGCATCGTCGCCATGTTGGAATGAGTCGCCCAGGAAGGATCAGGAATCAACACGTCATCGCCGGGGTTCAATATGGCTTGCATGGCGGTGTAATAGGCATGAATGCCGCCATGTGTGATCAGGATTTCTTTTTCGGGATCGTAGGTTACGCCTTCGTCGCGACTCAGTTTTTTTGCAACGGCAGTTCGGAGGTCCGGGAAGCCGCGCGATGGACCGTAGTGCGTGAGACCTTGCTTCATGGCGTCGAGCGCAACGTCCAGAATGGCGGGCGGGGTCGCAAAGTCCGGGTCGCCCATTTGCAGACCGATGATATGTTTCCCCCGCGCTTTTAGCGCCATGATGCGATCTCCCATCGCCACTGTTGCGGATTGGCGGATGAGGTCGAACTGGTGGTTTAGAGACTGCATATACGATTCCTTTTCGAGATTGCTTCGCCGCAATAACGGGATGCGCGAGTGTATCGAGGAAATAAAAATCCCGTCAACGATTGACGGGCTATTCAGAGAACGGCTTGACGGTTTCAGGGGGGTCCGGCTGCTGGTTGACTGGCAGCAGGAAGGTAAACGTGCTTCCCGCTCCTTCCGCGCTTTCCGCCCAGATGCGCCCGCCGTGCATTTCCACCATGACCTTGGCAACAGACAGCCCAAGCCCCATGCCGCCGTGCCGACGCGTGAGATGGGATTCGACCTGATAGAAGCGCTCGAAGATACGCGGCAGGTCTCGCGCGGGAATACCGACGCCATTATCCTTCACAGAAACCTGGATAAAATCAGGCTGCTGTTCGCCGCGGATGACGACTTCTCCGCCTTCGTTTGTAAAAGTCAGCGCGTTTTTCAACAGGTTGCTCAAGACGATTGCGATCTTACCGCCGTCAATATCCACCCACAAGGCGTGTCCGGGGTCAATATCAGACTTGAGTGTAATGCCTTTTTTATCTGCCATTTCGTGGAAGGAGACGACCACATCTTCTACAATCCGCGTAATGGATACCCTCCGCGAGCGGACAAGCGCGCCTCCGGATTGGAAATTATCCACGCTGGAAAGGCTTTCGACAATTTCCTTCAAACGGGAGGAATTGCGAATGATCGCATCCACCTGTTCCTGATGTTCGCTGCCGAGCAGTTCCTTCAAGAAGGTGGCGTAACCGAGGATAAGCCCCAGGGGTGTGCGGAGCTCGTGCGAGGTAATGGCGATGAACTCGTTCTTCAATCGGTCGAGTTCGCGCATCTCATCCTGCGTTGCCAACATGTTCTTTTCAAGCAGGTTGTTTTGCAGGGATGCTGCCGTAAGCGCCGCCAATGCTTCAAGCGCGCGCGCATCCTCGCTTGTATAATTGGACTGCTTGTTGAAGACTTCCAAAACGCCCACAGGCTTTCCATGCACGAGGATTGGCACGCCCAGGATGGATGTTGTCGTGAAGCCCGCAATATCGTCAATCCTGTTGTAATGACGGTTATCGTTGGAGACATCGTCAATTGCCAGCGGCTTTAAGTGTTGGAACACCCAACCCGCCACACTGCCTTGAAGCGGAACTCGCTCCGAGCTGATCGCGTCACGGTGGAACCAGGGAACGAATTTGAACGAAAAATCCCGCGACGCCTCGTCGTATTCCAGCAGGGAGGCGCTCTCGCTTTCGGTCAACTCGGTGGCGGCGGAGAGGACCGACTGCAAATAGGTCTCCAAGTCTGTCATGGTACCGAGATTGCGGGTGATTTCGATGATTCGTGAAAGTATTTGGGATGATTCGACAGTCATTTTTACCTACAGTAAGATTATACTTTAGAGATATATCTGAAACGCTGACTGACAGCCAATATATAAGGAAACTGCAATCTAAATTCAAGGAGAGATTTTCATGGCAAACAAAAAAGTACGGGTCGCCATCATTGGCGTGGGGAATTGCGCCTCATCGCTGGTTCAGGGCGTGCAATATTACAAAAATGCAAAGAAGGACGAAACCATCCCCGGCATCATGCACACCCAGCTGGGGGATTATCACGTCAAGGACATCGAATTCACGCTCGCCATAGACGTCAACGCTTCAAAGGTCGGCAAAGACCTTTCCGAAGCGATCTTTGCCGAACCAAACAATACCTACAAATTCACAGACGTGCCGCGCCTCAACGCCCCCGTCGTCCGCGGCATGACTCACGACGGGCTGGGGAAATACCTGAGCGGAGTCATCCAAAAAGCGCCCGGACCTACAGCGGACATCGTCAAACTTTTGCGCGAAACCAAAACAGACGTGGTCATCAACTTCCTGCCCGTCGGCTCGGAGATGGCGACCAAATGGTACGTGGAACAAATCATCGAAGCGGGCTGCGCCTTCGTCAACGGTATTCCGGTTTTCATCGCCTCATCCGAATACTGGGGCAAACGCTTCGAGGATGCGGGGCTGCCCATCCTCGGCGACGATATCAAGAGTCAGGTCGGGGCGACGATCGTGCATCGTGTGTTGACCAGCCTTTTCGTAGATCGAGGCGTCAAAATTGACCGCACCTACCAGCTCAACTTCGGCGGCAACACCGACTTCCTCAACATGCTCGAACGCGAGCGTCTCGAAAGCAAAAAGATTTCCAAGACCAACGCCGTCACCAGCATGATCCCCTACGAACTCGACCCCGATAACGTCCATGTCGGTCCGAGCGACCATGTGCCGTGGCTGACCGACCGCAAGTGGTGTTACATCCGCATGGAAGGCACCACCTTCGGCGACGTGCCGCTCAACCTCGAACTCAAACTCGAAGTGTGGGACAGCCCCAACTCCGCCGGCGTGATGATGGACGCCGTGCGTTGCGCCAAGATCGCGCTCGACCGCGAACTCGCCGGTCCCATCGTCGGTCCGTCATCGTATTTTTTCAAGACCCCGCCCAAGCAATTCAAGGATGATATTGCCCATCAGAAGGTGGAAGATTTCATATCAGGCAAGAGCGACGAATAAATTAGAAAGACATGTGGGGCGTCTGCAAAAGCGGACGTCCCATTTTTTTCGGGTAGAATTCGGCGCATGAAATCACGCATCATACTGACCTTCAGCCTGTTTGCGGCGCTTCTGACCTCATGCCAACCCGCAGCAGAGACTCCCGACCCGTCCGTCGCAATGACCGCCGCATTCGAAACGGCGTTTGCGCAAATCAACATCCCCACCGCATCGTCCCCGCAGGGGGAAACGCCCGCGCCGGTTGATACGCCCATCCCCACAGCGACTGCCCTGCGCACGCCGCCCGCGCTTCCCGGCATGTTTCAAACCGGAATCCTGAAGCCAAACGATATTCCGCGCTCGTATGTGCAGGATTCCTGCCAATACTTAAAAAACAAGTGGGACCCGAACAAAGCCGACCCGGGCACGGTGGTGATGGTCATCATGTCTCATCGCATCAACAAAGATGCCGCCGAATCCGACTTTGCCAACCTGACCATTTCCAGCCGCGACCTCAAACGCCTGATGAACGACCTGCACGATGCAGGCTTCCAAGCCATTAACATGCAGCAAATGGCGGAATTCATGTACGACAACGCCAGTATCCCGCCGCTCTCCGTCCTCATCATTGTGGATGACCGCGCCAGCGCTTCGAAATACAACGACCATTTCCGCAGTTATTATGAAGATTGGGGCTGGCACGTAGTCAATGCCTACATCGGCTTGGATGAACGCGCCGACCTTTGGGCGGAAAACGCCGCCCTCTCCGCCGAAGGCTGGGTGGATTATCAAGCGCACGGGTATATTCACAATATTCCCATCAGTGAAGGCTCCACCGATGATTTCATCACAGCGGAAATGGGCGGGGCGATCAATTCCCTGCAAAAATACATGAACAAGACGCCCATTGCCTACATCTGGCCCGGCGGCGGCTTCACCCAACGGGCAGTGGAGATCGGCACGCAACTTGGCTACAAACTTGGCTTCACCGTCAACCCGCGCGGACCGGTGATGTACAACTGGGTTCCCCAAGCCGACACCTTCAATGATGACAACCCGTATGCCATCCCTGAAACGCCTGCGGGGAACCCGCTGATGACCCTGCCCCGCTACACTGACATCAGCGCCCGCGACCATATTGACGCCGTCCGCGCGATAGGACAGGAAGCGGCAGCCTACGCGCAGCAAAACAAAGCCGTCGAATTGGAATATTACGACATCGTCTGCGCGCCGATCTATGGGGCGCTTCCCTCCAACCCATAAAAAAGAGGCTCTTTGGTATTTGGTGGGGTTCCCTTTTTTTCACCACAGAGATCAGGAGTCCACAGAGAAAAACCTTTAAAAAATCTCCGTGCTCTCTGTGCTCTCTGTGCGCTCTGTGGTAAATAGGTATTACCCCACTTAATCCTGAAGAGCCAAAAAAGATAATATCGAAAACCGAACCAGTTTATCGGCACAGCGCGCAGGGCAATCGCATCTAATTTGCTCCCGCTAGGACTTTGAGGAGGTAATCGTCATTCCAAGCGGCTTGGAGTTGCTTGGCCTGGATGCCGCCTTTGGC
>JAGUZU010000031.1 GCA_020060625.1 Anaerolineales bacterium
CTGCCCAAATGTGGAAATCCATATATGGGCAGTAAGGCGCAATTACGGCAATGATGCCCATATATAGGGTGTCAAAATTTAGATGCGATTGCCCTGGTCGGATTGGCAATCCGACCTACGCGCAAAATCTTCGCGGTAGGCGTAGTTTTTACAGAGCAATACTATAGAGTTATTTGTTGAAAATCGTTTCCCAATCATCCTTCAGAAAATTGCCCATCACTTTATCCGGTTCGCCCTGGGCGGGAAGGACGTCGCCATCGGGTTCGAGGTAGAGCCAGGTTTTGCCCGCGCCTTCGGGGACGGCTTCATCCACGGTTTCGATGGCGACGGGATTGGAAGCGGAATATGGAACGGGTAAATCCCAGCGGAGGTTGAGGGACAGGGATTGGGCGGCGCCTTGCAGTTCGAGCATTTCATCCACAAGGGAATCTTCGGCGGCGCTGATGGAGATGTGTTCCACGCCGAGGTTTGCGACCCGTTCCAAAATATCCTTTGCGCGGTGAACGTTATCCCGCGTAATGGTGAGATGGACGATCAGGAAGATGTCCTGCGGGACGATGGCTTCGATGGCTTCCCATGATCGCGGTTCGTCAGGCTGGAGGATGAGCATGATGTGATCCAAGCCGGTTTGGAGAAGGGTGTCGAGATAAGTCCCGTCAGTGAGTTTCAACCCATCCGTCAGCAAGCCACAGACTTGACCGTTATATTCCGCATGGGCGATGAGCTGCGGAAGGTCTTCGCGCAGGGTGGGTTCGCCGCCTGTGAAGACGATATGCGGGATGCCGGCATGCCAGGCTTTGTCCATGATGGTCATCCATTCGGCGGTGGTGAGTTCGCGCTCCACGCGCTTGACCGGGGCGTATTCGGCATGAGTCCCTTCGGGCAGGCGGTAGGTGACGGCGCAATCCAGCCGGAGCGTGGAATCAGCCGAATGGGGCTGCGCCCGTTCAAAGTCGAGGAAGGAGGCGGGATCCAAATCGGGGGTGTGAATCAAGGTGTGTATCCGATCCGCGAAGGAGTCGAAGTCCGCAAGCGCGGTTTTCTTATTGACGCGATAACGACGGGCGACGCGCGACGCGGCTTCCTCGCGGTCGGTTCCTTTGATGAAGTGAAAGGCGTATTCGGCGGCAGTCGGGTTGAGCTGCAAAACGGTGGCGGCGTTGATGATGAGGATGCCGGAGCCGTCTTTGTTGAGGCGCAGGTGGACGCGATACGGTTCTTCGTCCTGCGCGGCTTGCAGATGATGCATGCCGGACGGCAGAGGTTCAGGCTTGGAAAATATTCTTTGCAGGATGTTCATCAGACTCTCCTAATTTCCGACTTTGGCAAGGTCCTGGACGATGAAAAGATAAATATAGCCAATGAGCAGGACAACCCAGCCGACCAGTTCGGCGCGTTCCATCAAGCCTTCCCATGATGTGGCGAAATTATCCTTGATGGTTTCGACGATGGTTTCAAGATTGTCGAGTTTATCCTTTACGTTTTGCTTCCACGCCTTGAGATAGAGTTCGCCATGAATGACATCGTAGAGTTTGGCGGTGTACCAATCGCCGATGAGCAGGAGATTTTGCTCGGCGCGTTCGAAGTTGAGCATGACCTCGATGCGGTGTTCGGCGATCTGGCGAATCATGCCGCGCGTGGCGCTGGGACGGCGTCTTTTTTGGAAGAACGTTTCATTGATCGTATCGAGCATGGCTTCGATGGATTCGTCCAACATGCGATAACGGAGGAGTTGGTAATTGCCGATCTTGAGCAGGGCGATATCCGAAGCATAATCTTCACTGGGCGCGATGATGACCGCGCCTTCCCAATCCACCAGGGTCAGTTCGCGGGCGGAATACTGCGCGCGCGAAATCAAAATCTCGTTGATCTCGGCGGGGTCGAGCGTTTCACGCTGCGAGCGGATGAACTTGGCAAGCGAAGCGGCGTTTTTTTCGATCCACTTTTCGGGCGTGGGTTTCGTCCCCGGCACGAGCAGGATGGCGTAATCTTCGAACAGTCCGCTTTGACGATGGATTTGCGGAATGTATTTGCTTTGCAAGGCGGATTGGATCTTCATCCGCAATTGCAAAACGGAGGAAGCAAACGGGTCAGCGAGATCGAAGCGGCATTCGATCATTTGAACATGACCGTCGTAGCGCTGGCGGTTGACCGAGACCGCATAACCTTCGATGAGAACGGTCTCTTCGCCGAGGCTGACAAGGTCGATATCCACCGGCTGGAAGTAGGGCGCGTCTTTCAGGACTTTGAGTTGTTCGGGCGCCGGAGCCTTTCCTTCGTCTGAATCAGGGAACGCGATCAGGTAGCAGATTTGCATGGGATGATTCCTAAAGCATAAATTTGAGTATGCTTTAGTTTAACACAGGCAAGTTAACTCCAAAATTCTCGCGATGGTCTTCGAACTGCAAAGGACATCCCCCGCCGCATTCGGCGACGAGCGAGCAGGTCTCGCATTTGAAGGGCAGGTTCTGCCGTTCGCGCAGCTGCACAGACAGGGGATGATTCCAGATGGATTCCCACGAATCCGTGAGGAAGTTGCCAAGCGGACGATAATAGGACTGGCACGGCAGGACGCCGCCATTCGATTCGATGCACATGCTGTATAACGAGGCGGAACAGCCTTTCACGCCGAGGTTGCTGGCGGTGGGGTCGAATTTGCAGTATTGCGTGGGCGTGTACCAGATGAGTTTCTGCCCGCGCGCGGCTGTCTTTTGGACAGCCATGTCCAAAATCGGTTGGAGTTCGCTTTCATCCAACCCTGTGCCGACAGTAAGTCCATTCCCGGAGTAGATCAGCGCGTTCAGCCCAACCGTCGGAACGCCCAGGTCCGCCAGAAAATCCAGCGTGGCGGGCATGGCGGAGACGTTCGTCTTCAGCATGGTGGTATTCGTCATCACATACAGTTTGGAGCGCAGGACGTTGTTCAAACCCGCAACCGTCTGTTTGAAGGCGCCTTTGGCTCGCATCATTTCGTCATGGATTTCCGGCACACAGGATTCGAGCGTGATCTGAACGTGATCCAGCCCCGCTTCCACAAGCTGCTGGACGTAATCCATGTTCATCAGACGCCGCGCGTTCGTGTTCAGCCCCGTGATCTGCCCGTTGTATTCCGCATGGCGAATCAACTCCGGGAGGTCGTTTCGCAGAGTGGCTTCCCCGCCGGTGAAGACGACATGCGGCACGCCCAACGCCCAAAGTTCATCGAGGATGCGCTTCCATTGATCCGTGGTCAGTTCGGGGAAGTTCCGCTCGCGGGCATTGTAGCAATGGGCGCAATCGTTGTTACAGCGATAGGTGATCGCCAGGTCCATTCGGTAGGGCGCGGTAGGGCGGGCGCTGAAAGGCATGGTGGTCTCCAAATCAAGTTCGTGGATGGCACATGCGCCATCGGGACGAAGGAGTTCGTCGAATTGATAAAGAAAGGAAGAAAGATCGGACTCAGCCTGTTTTTTACCGACTGCATATTTTGAGGTCAGGATCTGAACACATTCCCTTTTTGACCTGCCCTCCAAAACCAACCATGCCATGAACCCAGCCGTAGGGTTCAGATGCATGACCCTGCTGGCATTGACGATCAACGTCCCCGTGCCGTCCGGGTCGAGCCGCAGGTGGATGCGCGATTTTTCATGCTCATTTTCACGAGTGTAGTTGTACAATCCAGCCGATAAACCATCGATTGGACGGGGCGGCTGAAACATAGTTTTGATATTCTCGAATAAAGTCATAACTCGTCCCTCACAATTAAAGTCAACCGTTATCTTCCCCCGCCCGCACAGGCACAGGCGCAGCCCGCGCAAGCGCAGGCACAGGCACATCCGCCGCTGCGACCGCCGCCCCTCGTTCTTGAACTGCTGGGTTTGGGAGCCGGGTTCGTGGTGTTCGTTATTCGTTCGGTAAAGGTATTGATGTTGCCAACCACCTTCTGCGAGAAGGTCTGCACGCCCGTCACCATTTGGGCGGCAAAGTCTGCGCCAGGCAGGGCATTGCGACCGCCCGGAATGGATACGGGTTGACTCGAAGCCGGGATACCCGGAGCAGGCTTCGGCGCGGATGAGGCGGGACGGAAGGTCGGGTCATAGCGTCCCCACCAGGTCGGCAGGAAGATCGGTCCCTGAAAGACGCGGCGCGTGCGGTCGCCGTAATCTTTGTCGAGCATCGTCCATTCGAGGGCTTCGTCGAATTTTTGGCTTTTCACTTCGGGGGTATCTGCCGCTTCCACTTGCGCCCATGCTTTTTGGGCAATGGACTTGTAGTAATCAATCGTTTCCCCGCGGCTGAAACCGCGCATCTTCTCCGAAACCGTGCGGACAAGATGAACGACCATATCCTGCAGCGCTTTTTGGCGTTCCTTTCCGGCGGGCTTTTTGAAGGCTTTCAAAAATTCCTCTTCGTAGGGATGCATTTTTTCAGGAAGCGGATCGGCGATTTTCAACTCAAGCGGCTCGCGCGTTGCCACTTCTGCCGCGTCCTTCTTCAACGCGCCGAACAGAATCATCGTGAAGACTTTATCGAGCGGCTGCTCCAGCAGAATGGCGGATTCGACAGCCGTCAACCCGCGCTTGATGCCGTGACCTTCGATGGAAATCTTCGGCGGAAGGTATTGCAGTTTGCGCCTGCGGTTTCCAATCGCCGTCAATGCCGGGATGCCCAAAAACATGAAACCGAAGCAGCACAAGAACAGGATCGTCCCAATCGTATCTCCGTCAATTAAAGGTTGGGGCGGAGGCGTGTAGATGGATTCGGCAGGCACGTACGAGCGCGGGAACGAAGCGCCAAATCCATAATAACTCGATGCGCTTCCATTGGGCGCATACCACGTGTAGGTGATGCGTCCGCTTTCATCGAATCCCGTTTGCGGCTCGGACGGGAATCCGCTCGGCGCGCTGTGCCAGCGGGGTTCCTCGGGCTGGACGTTCGGCGGAAGGTGATAGACGACGGTGTAATCGGTCGTCCCTTCCACATATTGCGAGCCGAACCAAGTCGGCGCGAAGGCGGCGCTGGCGTAGGCTTCATCTTCATCGTCGGGATGCAACACCTGGCTGACCCTGCCCACATACACATGCACTGTTCCGCTTCCATTTGCGGGAATGGTCTTATCGCCCATCACAACTGCAAAGCCCGAACCGCTCCCCGCATAATCGCCGCGCGATATGGAAACGGGCGAGCCGTCCACATCGGCTGTGATGGAACTCATGACGAAATTGCTGTTGGGCATGCCAACATCCACAAAATCAATCGGATGCGCGTTTGGCTGGTTGGTAAAGACCCATGTGTAATCCAGGCTCAGCGTGCCATCCGCGTTCCAATAGACATGCGCTACTGTCTTGTTGACTTGAAACAAATACGGAAGGTCTTGCGCAAGAACATGCGCCGTCGTTCCAAACGCAAAAACAAGGATCAAAAGACCGATGAGAATTTTTCTAGCCATGCAAACACCTGCCTACCATTTCGGCTCTTCCGTCAATTGATACGTCGTGCCGCAAAACGGGCACTCCACCGTCGGCGCGCCCGCAATCATCTTGACGTTATCCGCTTTGAGACTTCCACCGCAGGAACGGCATTTCAACTGCTCGACCTTCGTCTGACCGGGCAGATCGATCTTATAGGTGACGTTATCCCCGCCTCCCGCCTGACCTTTAGCCTGACTCCGCCAAACGAGCAGGATGCCGCCGCCGATAAAGAGTCCGCCCACCACCGCAAAGCCGATGCCAAATCCCAGCCACGAGGCGTTTCCCTGTGAAGACGTGGAACCGACGATGCTCAATACTCCATAGCCAAAGAGACAGATGCCGATCAAAAGCAATATCCCCGCGCCGATATACAAAAAGGTCTTGTTACTCATTCGATAAATCTCCTTCTTGGTCTTGCAAAAGTTTAGCATTTTCGTCCGATTAACACATGTGACTTTCGTCTCGTTTGCCTCCTGTCTTTGTCCAATTCCGGGGGCAAAATTGGCTTTATACTTGTCCGTGTCATTGCGAGGAGCGTTCGTTGCGACGCGGCAACCCTCTTAAAAGAACGAGATTGCTTCGTGGCGCGAGGCGCCACTCGCAAAGACATAAAGGATATGACATGACCCTTCAAGACCAATACAACAAATGGAAAGAAACCACGCTCAAAAAGTCACTGGACAGGTTCAAGGAGCGAAAGGAACGCTTCGAGACCAGTTCGGGCATCGAGGTCCCGCGCCTGCCCATGCCCGCAGACGAAGACCCCGATTACGATGAAAAACTCGGCTTCCCCGGCGAATATCCCTTCACACGCGGAGTCCAGCCGACAATGTACCGGTCACGGTTTTGGACAATGCGTCAGTATGCGGGCTTTGCCACAGCCGAAGATACGAACAAACGCTATCGCTATTTGCTGGCAAATGGTCAGACGGGATTAAGCGTCGCGTTCGACCTCCCAACTCAAATTGGGTACGATGCGGATGATCCCATCGCGGCGGGAGAGGTCGGCAAAGTGGGCGTTTCCATTTCATCCATCAAGGATATGGAGCAGTTGTTCGACCAGATTCCGCTCGACAAGGTTTCGACTTCGATGACGATCAACGCGCCCGCGGGTGTGCTGCTGGCGATGTATATCGCGGTGGCGAAGCGGCAGGGCGCGGACGTGAGCAAACTGCGCGGCACGATCCAGAACGATATTCTCAAGGAGTATGTGGCGCGCGGCACGTACATCTTCCCGCCCGCGCCTTCGATGCGGCTCATCACAGACACTTTCCAGTTCTGCGCGAAGGAAGCGCCGAACTGGAACACGATTTCCATTTCGGGTTATCACATCCGTGAAGCGGGTTCGACCGCCATGCAGGAAGTGGCGTTCACGCTCGCGAACGGCATGGCGTATGTGGAAGCCGCGTTGAAGGCGGGGCTGAACGTGGACGAGTTCGCGGGGCAACTCTCGTTCTTCTTCAACGCGCACAATAACTTTTTGGAAGAGGTGGCGAAGTTCCGCGCAGCTCGTAGACTTTGGGCAAAGATCATGCGCGAACGCTTCAAGGCGCAGAAGCCGTCGTCGTGGCAACTTCGCTTCCACACGCAGACCGCGGGATCGACTCTCACCGCGCAACAACCAGAGAACAACGTGGTGCGTGTGACGGTTCAGGCGTTATCTGCGGTTCTCGGCGGGACACAATCCCTGCACACCAATTCGATGGACGAAGCGCTCTGGCTTCCGACAGAAAAAGCGGTGCGCGTCGCACTGCGGACTCAACAGATCATTGCATACGAATCTGGCGTGGCTGATTCAGTCGACCCGCTGGCTGGTTCATACCTGATCGAGTATCTCACGGATGAGATCGAAACGGGCGCGCAGGAATACATCGCCAAAATAGACGAGATGGGCGGCGCGTTGCAGTCCATTGAAAAGGGATTCATGCAGAACGAGATCCAGAACGCGGCTTACGCCGCGCAACAAGCCATCGAACGCGGGGAGCAGGTGGTGGTGGGAGTCAATCAGTTCACCGTTGAGGAAAGTTTGACGTTGGAACGTTTGAAGGTTGATCCTGCGATTGAAACTGGACAATGCGAAAGACTCGCCGCTTTGCGTGCCAACAGAGATTCGGCAAAGGTCTCGGAATTATTGAGCCAATTGGAAAGCGCGGCACGTGGAACCTCGAACCTGATACCCCTCTTCATCGAGTGCGCGGAAAACGACATCACGCTCGGTGAGATTTGCAATACGTTGAGGGGAGTCTGGGGTGAGTATGTGGCGGAGGGTTTTTAGGGATTGACTTAGTCTACTGGTTAGTCTACAATGCTTGTGGAGGTGCCCGATGACAACTTTCAACATCCACGAAGCGAAAACCCACTTTTCGAAATTGCTTGAACGCGTTTTGAAAGGTGAAGAAGTGATCATTGCCAAAGCAGGAAAACCTGTTGCGCGCATATTGCCTGTAGTGGCGAATGTTTCCACGCGTGTGCCTGGGATCGATAAAGGCAAGATTACCATCATGCCTAATTTCGATGATCCGCTTGAGGAGTTTGCAGTATGAAGTATTTGCTCGATACGCATACTTTCCTTTGGTGGAATATGGATGATGCACAGTTGTCGCCGTTGGCGAAAGAAATCATCTCGGATGGTGCAAACGAAATTTTTCTGAGTGCGGCGACAGCATGGGAAATTGCGATCAAAACAGCGCGTGGGCGCCTTGAATTACCAGAGGACCCCACGCGTTATGTTTCAAGCCGCATGAACCTGCATGGATTTCAAGCCTTGCCTGTGCAAGTCCATCATGCTGTGCAGGTTTATAAATTGCCCTTGCACCATGCCGACCCGTTTGATCGGTTGCTGATTGCTCAGAGCTGGATTGAGTCCATGCCACTGATCTCTGTGGATGCTGAGATTCGGAAATATGAAGTTGAAGTAGTGTGGTAGTGAAGGAGAACCTGATGCCGCCGCGCATCGAATGCGTGGAGAACGACATCACGCTCGGCGAGCTTTGTAATACATTGAGAGGGGTGTGGGGAGAATATATAGCAGAAAGGCTTTAACATACGATGGAATCCCGCATCTTACAGTTAATTTCAGCCTTGCGCGCGGGCGGGGTGCGCGTATCTCTTGCCGAATCTGCCGAGGCGTTTTCGGCGGTGGACATTCTGGGAATTCAAGACCGCGAGTCGTTCCGGCTGTCTCTGCGGGCGACGTTGATAAAAGACGTAAAAGACCTCCCCACTTTCGACAAGCTGTTTCCGCTCTTCTTCGGCTCGGGTCAGCCGCCGATGATGGGTGGAAACCCGTTCGATGATCTGACACCCGAAGAGGCGCAGATGCTGGCAGAGTCATTGCAGAACTTTGCCGAGAATCTCCGTCAGCGGATGGAAAGGCTGATGAACGGCGAGCCGCTGTCCCGTACGGAGCTTGAGGCGCTCGCGCAACTCGTCGGCTTGAACCAGGCGGATAATCTTCAATATCAAAACTGGATGACCCAGCGCATGATGCGCGCGATGGCGTTCCCGGAAGTGCAAAAAGCGATGCGCGAGTTGATGGAGCAGCTTCACCAAATGGGCATGGACGAAGAACGCCTCGAACGGCTGCGGGAGTTGATCCAACAAAACATGCAGGGGATTCAGGGACAGATCGAGCAGTTCGCGGGACAAAGACTCGCCGAGAACATGAGCGAACGTCCACGTGACGAGAACATTGACAACCTGATGAACCGTCCGTTCCAGGCATTATCCGATGCGGATAAAAAGGTTTTGCAGCGCGAAGTAAAGCGGCTCGCCGCCGCATTGAAGACGAGAATTGCCCTGCGTCAGAAACGCATGAAAAGCGGACAGATGGACCCAAAGGCGACCATCCGCGCGAACTTGAAATATCACGGCGTGCCGATGGAGATCAAACACCGCGATAAAGTCCGCAAGCCGAAGATCGTGGTCATCTGCGATGTCAGCACATCCATGCGGTTTTGTTCGGAATTGATGCTGAGTTTTTTGTTTGCCTTGCAGGGGCAGGTCCGCAAGACACATGCGTTCGCGTTCATTGATCATCTCGAATCCATCTCGGAGGATTTCACGGGCATGGCGCAAGGCGCCACAGACGAAGCGATCCAATCTGTGCTGCGGCGCATGCCCAGCGGACATTACAACACCGATCTCGGCTGGTCGCTCAACGATTTTCAAAATGAATACATGGATACAATTAACAACGGGACAACTTTACTCATCGTCGGAGACGGGCGCAACAATTACAATGATCCGCGCCTCGATATTTTCTCCGCGATGGCCCGCCGAGCCACGCGCACGATCTGGCTGAATCCCGAACCCGATCACATGTGGAACGGCGACAGCGACATGAAAAAGTATGCGCCGTTGTGTAGCAACGTGCTCAAGGTCGGTAATTTGAGGGAGTTGACGCAGGCGGTGGATACGCTGCTGGCGGGATGATTCGTGTACTTAATTCTCTGGGAATATCACGTTAAAGTTGAAAAGCAGGCAGAGTCCGAGCAAATCCACTTAAACAAAAAAACCGCCGGTTCTCACTGACGGTTTTCATTAGTAGCGGGGGCAGGACTTGAACCTGCGACCTTCGGGTTATGAGCCCGACGAGCTGCCACTGCTCCACCCCGCATCGGATGTTTAGCCCGCCGATATTACCAAGTAAATGCGAAAAAGTCAAGCGAATATGAAAATTGCCCGAATACGACGCTTCGTATGAATATTTTTCAATAGTACCAAGGGTTGAAAACAGTTATTAAGATTTAGTGTATAATGCAAACACCTTAACAAACTTAAATTCCGTTGTTAAGAGGCAATCTTCATCCATTATCAAACCCTCATTATGAAAACCACCACACTTCTGGTTATCGAAGTCAGACACGCCGAAATCCCTTCCTTTGCTTTGGATTTGCAAAAGAAGGGATTTGATATACATATCGCTCAAAACGGAAGCAAGGCGGTGGCGTTGCTCAAAGAGGTAAGCCCAAGTCTTGTGGTGGTTAATGCCGCCTCGCTTAGAAGCACCGGCTTGCGCATCTGCCAGGCAATCCGCGAGAAGGATCAAAAGCTCCCCATCATCCTGATCCTCGAAGAAGATAAGGAAGTCAGCAAGGATGCGGCGGACGCCGTGTTGACGCTTCCCTTCACCGTGCAGAAACTGGTCAACCGCGTCAAGCCGCTTCTCCCCGGCGACGGCAAGAACGTCCTGCATGTCGGTCCGATTCGGCTCGACCTCGAAAAACGCCGTGTGCGCAGTCTCGGCAAAAGCACAAAGCTTACCCCCCGTCTTGTCACCTTGTTGCAGTTATTGATGGATAAACATGGCGAGGTTGTCGAACGCGAATCCCTCTTCAAAAAGGCGTGGGAGACCAATTACACCGGCGATACGCGCACGCTCGACGTGCATATCTCCTGGCTCCGCCGCGCCATCGAACTCGACCCCGATAACCCCAAATTCCTCAAGACCATCCGCGGCGTCGGGTATCGTTTAGATATTTAGTTGGAATTGCTTTCCCTCGGCGGTGATCAAGCGGACGCAGACCTTGCTTCCGATTTTTGTTTTTAATTCCATCGGAAGATTCCCGCTTCGCGCGTGACGTTGAGCCTGCGCAGCGCTTCGGAATATTTTCCCATCCCAATCCGGATCCACTTCCCAATAATCCACATTGAGAGTCGTTTTCAATTGAACAATACCGCCTGAAACGGCGATCTCGATCTTCTTTGATTTATTCGCAAATTCGTTCTTCATCTGCGCGTCGCGTTCGAACGTAAAGACAGATTTCGTACCCGCCAGACGCGCGCGGGTTGTATTTACCGCCCGCGCAGACTCATCACAGGCGATGTATTTACGTCCATGCTTTGCCGCCACGAACGCCGTTGTACCGGAACCGCAGAAGAAATCAGCGACCAGCCCGCCTTTGTTGGAAGAAGCCAGCAGGATGCGCTCCAGCAAAGCCTCGGGCTTCTGAGTGGGGTATCCCGTCCGTTCGCTGTGCAAACGCGCTACAACCGGAAAATACCACCAATCCTCCGGCACTTTTCCGCGCTCCAAATCAGGGACTTTGCCAAACCCCGCCTTGCGCGAAGATTTGAAAGTATTCACCGTATTCGGGTTGTACGGCTCACGAATGGCATCCACGTTGAAGACATAATCCCTGCCTTTTGCATAGAACAGGATGGTATCGTGCTTGCGGTTGAATGCCGTACGAATAGGCGACGGTCCGTGATACGCCCAAATGATCTCGTTGATGAAATTTTCCGCGCCGAAGATCTCATCCAGAATGAGGCGGGCGTAGGCGTCCGCGTGCCAATCAAGATGGAGATATAACGATCCATTCGGCGCAAGCAGGCGGCGCATCATTGACAGGCGTTCATAGAGGAATTGCAAATATGCGTCGAGGTCGGTCCAGGAATCGTGGTATCCCTCCGCCAGTTTCCATTTGGATGGCTGACGCGAATCCTCGCCCCTGCCGACACGGGCTGTGAATTTTCGGTTTGTAAAAAACGGCGGGTCGGCATAGATAAGATCAATGCGCCCTTCATAGTCGGGCAAAAGAGACGCCATCACGCCGAGGTTATCCCCCAGAATCACCCGTCCATCGGCGCGCGCTTTGGGGTAGCCGCGTCCTTTTGGGTAGAGAATCGAATCGAGAATAACAGAAGCAGGCGTCGGCGGGGTGTGATGCTTTTCCGTCCAATGGAGAAGCGGCATGGAGAGGTTATCCTTTTATGAAGGCAGGGTTCGGTTTAGTAGTGGACTTCGACCTTCGTGCCAAGCCCGCGCGTGGCGACGGCATCCGGCGTGTGATTGGGTTTTGCCCAGCGGAAGAGCCAGTTGGCTTCCTCGGTGCGCATGTTGATGCAGCCGTGACTCATCGGCGCGCCGAAATTTTCATGCCAGTACGTGCCGTGAAAGGCGTGACCTTGCGGCGTGAAGAAGGAAGTCCATGGAACGCCGGGGAGGACGTAGTTATCCACGTCGGCGAGGATGTTGCCGGTGGTCTGGCTTCCAAAGAAACTGAAGCCCATGTGCTTGGCTGGGACTTTATCCACGATGGTGAATTTTCCGGCAGGTGTAGTGGTGGGAATTCCCTCGCCGCCGGTCGGGTCGCCCGGAACGCCGGAGGAAATGTTGGTTTCGAATACCACGCTGCCATATTCATACGCGAACAGCCTTTGCGAAGATAAATTGACTTCTATCAACTTCTCTTCGTAGGGAACCTCGGGGGAGATCAAATCCATCAACTCCGGCGGCAGGATGCGCAAATGGATCGCGGGAACGTGATAGGAAACGTTGGAATCAAGTTCATCGAAGATTCGATACCAGGGACCTTTGTAATCCGCCATTTCGGGACCTTCCTCCACCGCATCCACCCAGTGAACGGAACCATAGTAAAGCGGCGGAGCCATCGGCTGCCAGCCATAAGTCTTGGAAAAACGATACGGCGTGGTAAACGGGACGGAAACGTCGGCGAGATATTTCACACCTTCGGACATGGAGGAAAGCGGCGTCTGATAGATCGTCTTTACGCGATGCAGACGTCCGCGATGGAGATAGCCGCCCCACACTCGATACCAAACCGGATTATGCTTCGGCTCATCCACTGTGACTTCGCCGTACACATGCACGAGTTCGTCGCGGTACCAGGTCATCTCGATGCGGCTTTCGTCCGTCGGCTCCTTGCGGACGGGCATTTGCGCGGTGGCAATGCGCACCACGAAACTATCATCGAAATCGGTCAGCCCGGGCAGGAAAGGCGAAAACGCCAGCCCGCCCAGTGTCAGACCGCTTAATTTCAAAAAATCCCTTCGGGAAAATTTTGGATTCATGCGGGAAATTTTACACTACAATCTTTAAGATTTGGTGATAAAGCGGGAACGCCTTCCCATAACAAAAACCGCCCTGTGCAACGCGCAGGGCGGTTTGAATATTCAATTGTAATCAGGCTTCCACGGTCTCGACGATCATATCTTTGAGCAGAATTTCCAGCGCCATGGTATGCCCGCAGCGTTTATGGGTCAGAAAGAATTCACAGTCACAGCTAAATTCGCCGTCGTTGTAGGCGACATGATGGTCGTTATTGTCGCCATGAAAGGTAAGGTCAAACTGGTTGAAACGGAAACGTTTTCGATCCTCCGCATAGCGTTTTGCCTTTTCGATCTTGCCGATCATTCCGTAGTCCATGGCATATATCTCCTTTTTGTAGAGAAATAAAAAGACACGCGGTTATATCGCGTGTCTGGTTCAACAAACCTGGGTATCTCCATAAAAGATGCTCATAACGGCGTCACCTCGTATGCGATGAGTGATGAGTATAGTACCTTTCAAAGGGCAAGTCAATGACAAACTGACATTTGCCATGGAATCGTATGGCATTTGTAGGGATGATATCATCGCGCGTTCATAAAACTGACTACGCGCAAGCCGCTTCACTCTCGCACGACGCCTGATTCTACTTAATCTGCCTCTGCCCCTTTTTTGTTGTCTTCTTCACTGAAGTCTTTTTTGTCCCTGCTTTAGCAGTCGTGGTCTTTTTCTTTGAAGCCGCAACTTTTGACGTGCTTCCCGTCTTTTTTGCAACAGGCTTTGACTTGGCTGCCGTTGACTTCTTCACAGGCTTCTTCGTCGCAGGTGCTTTCTTTACAGATTTGGTTTTCGCGGCAGGCTTTTTCTCCGCTTTTGGTTTGGCAGACTTGCGGGTAACACGCTTCTTTTCGGCTGTTTTTTCCTCTGCCGCAGGTTCTTCGGATGCGGCGAACAATTTCCGCCATTCCTCCTGCATGGACGGAACGCCCGCGCCGTTCAGGCGGTCATGGATGATCTGCCACTCTTTGTCGCCCACGAAACGGAAGTCCATGAAGGCGTGGCATTGGTACGCGCCGAGTTCCACGTACAAGCCTTTTTCCCAGAGCACCCTGCACGAGCGGATGTATTCCAACTGCGTGGCGTAGTCTTTGAAGATGACGTAACCGGCTTTCGGCAAGCCGATGCCTTCGGCGAGGTTGCGCTGCTTGAGTTTGCCGGAACGTTTATCCAGCGCGGCGGCGGCGGTTTTGATCCATCCTTTGGTATCGGCGAATTTGTTGTGGTAGATGACCAGTCCGCGATCTTCATTGTGGCGATTTGAGTAGGCAAACACATTTTCGTCCACGGAGCCGTTTGGCAGATAAAAGTCAAAGAGTAGAAAATTCTCGACGTCAGCGAACAGGCGTCGGCGGTGAAGAAGCGGGAAGATTCTCCATTCGTGCGCCTGGATCAAGCCGTCGTCTTGCGTCTCTTCCAATTTGGCGCGGCGGAATTCCATCCCATATTTCTCGGAGAAGCCTTCGATTTGTCCGTGACCGAACATGGGCAAGCCGGGCAGGGTGGAAAGCAAGGTGCAGATGCCGAAGTATTTGTCGCTTTTGCCGAACTGTTCGGCGGCGGTCTTTTCATCGGGGTTGTTCATAAAGTTGACGTAACGCTTGAGGATTTGCGGGTCGAACTCCAGCGTGTTCTTGATCGCCATGCGGTATTTGGCGTTGTCTTCGTCGCGCAGCATGTGCATGAAGGCGGAGTTATAGACGCGGTGCATACCGAGCGTACGGACGAAGTAGCCTTCCATCAGCCAGAACGCTTCGGCAAGCAGAAGCGTATTCGGCGCTTCGGCGGCGACGCGGTCCACGACCTCGCGCCAGAATTCGACGGGAACTTTTTCGTCGAATTCGGCTTTGGTCATGCCAAATTGGGAGCGGGATGGAATCGCTCCGCCCGCGCCGGGCTCGGGAAACCACAAACGTTGGATGTGTTTCTTTGCAAGCGTCATCGCCGCATCGAAGCGGATGATGGGGAAATTGCGCGCCACGTGCAGGATGATTTGAATCACCGCCTCGCGGACTTCGGGTTTGCTGTAGTCGAGTTGAGCGGTATCGTTCCACGGGAAGGATGTGCCGTCGTTGCCGTGATAGACGTAGCGTGTTCGATCACTTTGATAATGATGCAGTTTGAAAACGACGGAAGCGTCGGAATGGTTATAGTAGTGGTCTTCCAGGACGATGGCGACGCGGGAGTCGTCGGAGAGATTCTCGGAGTTGAAGGTATAGGATGAATAAGGCGGGACATCCGCCGAGAGGAACCAGTCGGGGTGTTCGATGACCCAGTTCGAGTCGATGCCCATGTGATTGGGAACCATGTCGGCGGAGAGACGGATGCCGCGCTGCCAGGCGCGGGCGCGGAAGCTTTCCAATGCGTTCCAACCGCCGAGGTCACTTGCAATGTCATACGCATGGAGCGAGTACGCCGAAGCAACCGCGTCCTGCTGTCCCATGCGTTGTTTGATCTTCTGCGAGGCGCGGCTGCGCTCCCACAAACCGATGAGCCACAAGCCTGTAAATCCGCGCGCGGCGAGCAAATCCAATTCTTCGTCGGGGACTTGATCGAGTGTGTTTATCTCACGCTGGTATTTTTTCGCAAGTTGATCCAGCCAAACATAGGCATTCTTTGCCATCAGCACGAGGCGCGGCATCCATTCCTGATCCTCGCTGTAACGTTCATATTCGGTATCGGAATAAGTTGGGACATACGTCTCAGCAGAAAAGGTGTCCACCGGTCCATGCTGGCGGATGATTTCTTCGCGCAGAAAGTCCATGCCTCGCAGAAGACGGGCGGTAAATTCCCCGCCGAGCAAGTGACCCCATTTTTCGAGGATAAACTTCAACTGCCCTTCCAGCGAATCAGGCGAGGCTTTGACGGGAGCGGCGAGAAGATCGGTGAGTGTTTCACCCTGTCCAATTGTTCCGATGCCGGGTTGATGGGCGAAGAATTCCAGCAGGCGGCTTGTAAATTCCTTGTACGCCGACTTGTTCAATACAACTTCGTCGAACAGATCCTTGTATCGGCTGGCGGCGGGGTTTTTGTTCACATTGTCTGTCAACAACATTTCTTCGATGGCGGCGGCGCGCACTCCGCGCCCGAAATCGCCGAAGTTCGGCATTTTTGTTGCAAGGTACACACCCGCTGTCACCTCGCCGCGGAAGACGGAAAGAGGCGGAAATTCCTCGGTGAATTTAGTCAGGGTCAGGTCGTATTTCGAGCCGAGGTTGGATTGCAGCATTCCCATGGCGCGTCCCATCACGCCGGTGTATCTGCCGTAATAATGTTTGAGGAGGATATGAAGAGCCTCATCCAGCAGGGACAAGGCATATAGATCAGAGGCAGGTACGGGGTCCGCGCGAAGCGTTGACATTTGGGCGGCAAATGCCCGGGCGGAGGTCAGGTCTGCAAAGGTGACATGTCCGTCCGGTCGAAAAAAATCCTGCGAAAAATTGTATTTAAGGCGGGATGCGCGGGAGGTCAGCATAACAACAATGATAACCGATTATGAAATAAATTCGAGTAAAATCCGTGCATCGTTCATGAATACATCGCTTGCGCAATTCATCTTTTTGTTGTTGCTTGGGGCGCTTTACCTGCCGGTGGTCTTCTTCGCAATTCAACGCCGCGAGGGCGGACATGAAACATCCACCTGGCTGGTGATGCTGTACGCCCTGCTCGCCATGGTCATCAGCGTTACGGAGGCGGTATGGCAGGGCGAGACGGAGGCCCTCGTCTTCCAGGAATTGCAGACGTATGTGGCGCTGACGCTGGCAGTCGTTTTGATGATTGCGCTGCAAACATTTTTGAAGCGCAAAACCTGGTGGGCATGGGCGGCGTTTTGGGGATTCTGGATGTTCGGGCTGGCGCTCATCGTGACGAATGCGCTTGGTCTGCCCGACGCGATCTGGACCAATGGAAGTCTTGTCCTGTATCGCTCGCGGCTCGGACCCGCCTGGGCGATCCTGGGCTGGCTGGTCGTATCCATCACCCTCATCATCGCCCTCGCAAACGCCGGAAGAAGCAGCCGTCAGCCGCTTTTTCGCAACCGGTTGAATTACTGGTGGCTCGTCATCTTCTTTTCATTGCTGGGCGACATCCTGCTCTTCTCCGGCATTCTGCTCATCGGACAACCCCACCGCCTGCTCGTCGCCATCACGCTCGCTTATGTGGTCGGCTTCCACCACGTCCCCGACTTGCGCACCATCCTGCGGCACGGGTTGACCTACGTCTTTACCGCCGTCGCCATCGTCGGGTTTTACGTTACAGGCTTTCTGTTGATGCAAGCCATGTTCGGGGCGGGCGGGAACTTCAACCCGCTGCTGGCAGGCGCGTTCATCTCCCTGCTGATCGCCATCATCTTTGCGCCGCTCACAACCCTGGTCTCGCGCGCCATCAACAAATGGCTGCGGGGCGACCAATACGACCCAAGCCTGACCATTCATCAATACAGCGAAAGCATCAGCAACATCCTCGACATGGACAAACTCGCAAGCGTGGCAATCGGCATCATGCTGGAAGCCATGCAGATCGAACGCGGGTTCCTCTTCCTGGTCGATTCCGAACGCAAGACGGACGGATCCAAGGCGTATAAGATTCGGTACGCGCAAAGCCCGGAGGAAAGACAGACCGTTGCCATCGAACTGGAGGAGAACGGAAGCATCGCCTCCTACTTCGTCCGGGAACAACGCCCGCTTCTTCAATATGACCTGGATCTGCTTCCCGTTTTCCGAGCCTCATCTCCCCGTGAGCGCGACTGGTTCTCCAACCTCCGCGTCGAGGTCTATATCCCCATCTTTGCCAAAAAACAATGGATCGGACTGCTCGCGTTCGGTCCGAAGATGAGCGGCAACCGCTATACCCGCGAAGACCTCGCCGTCTTGAGCGCGCACGCCAACCAGACAGCGGTGGCGCTGGAAAACGCCCGCCTCGTGGACAACCTGATGCAATTGAACAACGAACTGCGCCGGGCGCGCCGCGCGCTCGAAAAGAATAATCAGGAACTCGAACGGATCGACCAGGCAAAATCCGACTTTATCAGCATCGCTTCGCACGAACTCCGCACCCCATTGACGGTCATCAAAGGCTACACGGAAATGATGCTGGAAAATCCAAAATTGGATTCTGGAGCCAGGATAATGATCAAGGGGATTCACGAAGGCGCCCTGCGCCTGCACGAAGTGATGGACTCCATGTTCGATATCGCCCAGATCAACGCTCGTTCCCTCACTCCCCACCTGCAACTTGTGGACATGGCGTATTTGGTCCAGGAAGTCTGCCATGAGCAGGAGGAGTCCATCCTCGAACGCGGGCAATTCCTGACGATTGACCTGCCATCCCTGCCGCTCGTCAAGGCGGATTCGAACCTGTTGAAAAAGTTGTTCCACCATCTCCTTCGCAACGCCGCCAAATTCAGCCCGGATCAGGGAAAGATCGTCATCACCGGGAAGCAGATTCCCGCGATCATCAACCTACCGAACGGCGGCGTCGAGTTCGTCGTCAGCGATTCGGGCGTGGGCGTGGATCCGACCCTGCGAGAGGTCATCTTTACAAAATTCTTCCAGCCGGGCGAACTCGGCAAACATTCCACCAGCAAGACCCGTTTCAAAGGAAGCGGCGCGGGGCTGGGACTGGCTCTTTCAAAGGGAATCGTCGAGGCGCACGGCGGGCGCATCTGGGTGGAAAGCCCCGGCTACGACGAAGTCAATTTCCCCGGAAGCCAGTTTCACGTCATCCTGCCGTTGAGCAAACTGGAAAACGGCGAGGCGCAAAAGATGGGCGAAGCGGTCAAGTCTGAAGCTGGAAAAGAGGGAGAGGCGTAGCGCGTGTTGCGTGATACGTAAAATGGTGAAAATTACTGCGTCAGTTTACTCCGGGCTTGTCGGGGCAGCTGGCTCTTTTCTGGAGAACGTCGAAACGACTGCGACTGTTATTCCCAAAATCAGCAAGGTAAATTTGACAGTGGCGCAAACACCGGCAATCTCTGGGAATGGGGTAATGATATTCCCAGTAAGAATTTTCCAAAGCGTATAGTTTTCCACAGCATCGAAGAGTGCTGCGATAAATACACCCCAGCCTGCTAACGCTCCGTAAGAACGAAGCCATTGGGGTTTTTCATGTCCCGCCAGTAACAACCCCAATGAAAGAGCTAAGGCATAAACTGGCATGAAGAGATAATCAAAACCAAGCCCAAAGAATAAATAATGAAATGGCAAAAAGTTATCACCATCTACAAACCCAAAAGATGAAAAGGGGTATGCGCTCAAATCATCAATGGATATGTTTGCCCATCTGGCATCTTCCCATGAGGAAATAATTTCATGCGCCCGATTGGGAACGAAAGCCAATTCCAGCGACACAATTCCACGCGGCGAAACGGGGTTTCTAAACGGCTTGTCGAGAATATCGAAAATTCCATAAATAAAAATGGTCAAAATTAGAAACACAAAGAAGAACGGCTTTCGCAAATTTATCGGAACAAATTCAAGCGGATGCTGCATATGTACTCCTTGTCGAAGTGAAAAAATCATCGCAGGTCAAAAGTCGCTCTCATGACCTTCGACCTTCGACCTTCGACTTTCGACCTTCGACTTTCGACCTGCGACCAAATTAGATATCCTTTCGGTACACTCGATTATTTTTGTATTCCACGCCGTTCAGGTTTTTCAAGTCCGCGCGCATTTGCTCGGTGGTCTCGGCAACTTGGGTCATTTCCACGTGCTTGAATTGCTTGAAGTTTAACAGCGTGTTCCCCATTGCGTAATACAACAGCGCATTGCCGCCATGCCCCTGGAATTCGGGCAGAATGCCCATGCCGTTCACGGCAACGGTATTTGTGCGGCGAATCTCCAGCAGAATATCAATCAGACCGAAGGGAAACAACCTTCCCTTCGCACGCTGCATCGCGGCGGAGACGTCGTGAAAAGCGAAGAGAAATCCGACCACATCCTCGCCATGCGTGACAATCTTGATCAGGCGGTGGTCGGCAATCGTCATGATGTTTTCCACCACAAAATCGATCTCGCGCTGGGTCAGCGGATAGTATTCCCAATTGTTGACGAAGGCATCGTTGTACGCCTTGCCAATACGGGGCGCCCATGCCAGCAATTCCTTTTTATTCCTGAAGGTTTTGATCTCGAGGTGCCCGCGCTCCATCACGCGCTCCGCGATGCGTTTGACCCGCTCCGGCATTTGAAACTTGTCGGCAGGCAGGAAACAGGAGACAAAATCCACTTCCTTGACAAATCCCTGCGCCTCCAACAATGACTGATAGTATGCGTGGTTGTAGTTGAGCATGGTCATCGTCTGACGGTGTTCATGCCCAAAGACCAGCACGCCATATCCATCCAGCGGACCCATGCCCTTCGGGCCGAGCATCGTATCCAGCCCGCGAGCTTTCGCCCAATCGAAGGCGGCTTTGAATAATGCAGTTGCGGCTCCCATGTCGTTTTCACATTCAAAGAGAAAAAAGTTGGCTGTCTTTTTGTTGTGATATTGGTTGTAGAGCTTGTTCTCGATGGCGGCGATGCGTCCCACATCGTGTCCATCGCGCGCGGCGAGGAAAAAATCCATATCTGAATGTTCATGGAAGGGGTGCTTCTTGCGATTCAATTGGTTATACGCATCCACATTCAACGGCGGCACCCACTGCGGACAATCCGCATAGATGCGAAAAGGAAGTTCCACAAACCGCCGAACCTGTTTTTTATCGTCCGTATTGACCTTCTCGATGACGAGCATTCCATCCTCCTTCGCGAGGTTTTCACAAGTATATACCCGATTATTGCGATATGGTGACGCGACGCCCGTCCATTGCCGGATGCGCTTTCAGCGTGGCTGTCAATCAGTGGAAGAATCAGGCACAGGCGGCGTAAGAGAAGCGCGGCAAAAGGCATACGTCCGTGCTATACTTGGAAAATCCCAATCATCGAGGGCATCATGACCGCTAAAACCCATCAGGAAAAATTGGCAAAATACGCCGAAGCCATTGTCAAAGTAGGGCTTAACATCCGCGCCGGGCAGCGGCTGATTATCACGCTCGCCGCAAACCGGGGCGTGCCGCTTCAATTTGCGCCGCTGGTCCGCGAAGTCGCCAGGGCGGCTTACGAGGTCGGCGCAAAATATGTAGATGTGATCTGGGGCGATGAAGAAATGCTGAAAATCCGCGCCCGACATGCGCCCAAAGATTCGTTCGACGAATATCCAACATGGGCAATCCAGGGGATCATGAATATGCTCGAAAACGGCGACGCCCTGCTCTCGATTTCCGGCATGGACCCCGACCTGCTCGGAAGCCTCGACCCCGAAGTGATCGGCAAGATGCAGCACACCCATTTGGTCAATTTGGAACCCGTTACAAAATTGGTGACCACCAACGCCTCCAATTGGTGCGTGGTCGCCGCCGCCGGGCGGGCATGGGCGCAAAAGATATTCCCCGATCTTTCCCCCGAAAAAGCGCAGGAAAAACTATGGGATGCGATCTTCGAAACCACCCGTATTGACCAGCCCGATCCCATTGCGGCATGGGAGGATCACATCGTCGCCCTGCGCAATCGCGCAAATTATTTGCAGGCAAAACAATACACGGGCTTGCATTACAAAGCGCCCGGCACGGATTTCACCCTCGGTCTCCCCAATGGACATAAATGGATCAGCGCGCAGTCGCTTGCGCAAAACGGCATCGCCTTCACCGCCAACATGCCCACAGAAGAAGTCTTCACCCTGCCGGATCGCAATCGCGCCGACGGCGTGATCTCCGCCACTTTCCCGCTTTCCTACGGCGGCACGCTCATTGAAGACTTCCAAGTCCACTTTGAGAACGGGCGCATTACCAAAGTCGCCGCAAAGAAGGGTGAAGCCGCCTTGCAAAAATTGGTGGACACAGACGAAGGCTCCCACCGCCTCGGCGAGGTGGCGCTCGTCCCCGCCAGTTCTCCCATCGGTCAGCGCGGACACCTCTTCTACAACACGCTCTTCGATGAGAACGCCTCCTGTCACATCGCCATCGGACGCGCCTATCGCTTCACCCTCACGGGCGGCGAAGAACTATCCGAGGAGGAATTCGTCAGCGCCGGGGGCAACACCAGCCTCAACCACGTGGACTTTATGATCGGCTCCCCACAAATGGACATCGACGGCATCACAAAGGACGGCGCGCGCGAGCCCGTCATGCGCAAGGGCGAATGGGCGTTCAAAGCCTGAGCCGGAACCAAAAGGTCTTGCATTCGCAAGACCTTTTTGAAAATCACATCATGATACACTTTGAAAACGGAGAAATATCATGGCGGCAAAACCAAAATTGGACAAAGACGAAATCCTGCAAGCCGAATATAAATATATCGCCGAAACGGTATTCCAGGCAAACGAAGACCGCTCGCGCTTCACATCCTTCTACTTTGTAACAGTCGGCTCCTTCGCTGCCGCCATCGTGGGAACCCGGTTCGAGCCGCAGCAACAGATCCTGTCCATTGCGTTCTTCATCCTCTTCACCGTACTCACGGTCATGGGCGCACTGACCATTTCACAACTTGCAAGGCTGCGCGCTGCATGGCACGAATCCGTCGAAGCGATGAACCACATCAAGGATTACTACATCAAACACAATCCCGAAATCGAACCGGCTTTCAAATGGCGTCGGCACACCATCCCGCCGACCGACAAACCACGCAGCATCGCAAACCTGATCGCCATCGAAGTCGCCATGCTCAGTTCGCTCACCGCAGCAACCGCCGTCTATTTTCTGCTTACCTTCTTCAACGGCGCAAGCCTGCCCACATGGATACTCAGCGGGGCGGGCTTCATCATCAGCTTCGCGGCGCAATGGA
The DNA here is from genome assembly GCA_020060625.1 of Anaerolineales bacterium. Lineage (GTDB taxonomy): Bacteria > Chloroflexota > Anaerolineae > Anaerolineales > Villigracilaceae > Villigracilis. The sequence goes on from JAGUZU010000031.1 coordinate 23,112, forward strand.
AATGGTACAAACGCCTGCTCGTGGACGACCGATAAACTGGAAGGAAACCATGACGCGAACCTACGACAACCAATCCCCCACTGCGTTTCAAAGAGTCCCCGAATACAAGCGTGAAGACGATTGGATTCGGAACATGCTCCATCGCGGACAGATCGCCCACATCGCCTCGCGCTGGGACCTCCAGCCGTTCATCAACCCCACGATCTTTTTCTACGACGAAGCCGGTCACCGCATCATCTTCCATTCGAACATCGCCGGGCGCGTTCGCGCAAACATCGAACGCCACCCCGAAGTCTGTGTGGAAGTAAGCGAATTCGGCAGGCTGCTCCCATCCAACATCGCGCTCGAATTCTCGCTCCAGTACCGAAGCGTCCTCGTCTTCGGCAAGGCGCGGGTGATCGAAGATGAAAACGAAAAGCGGGATGTCCTGCACAAACTCATCGCCAAATACTTCAGCGAAATGCAAATCGACAGGGACTACCGCTCCGCAACAAACAAGGAAATACGGCGCACTTCCGTGTATGAGATAAAGATCGAATCCTGGAGCGGGAAGGAAAACTGGAAGGACCGCGCCGACCAAAGCGGCGAATGGGCGCCGCTCGATGAGAGATGGTTCGAAACATATTAAACAATCCGCAGTGTTTTGAAGTACACTTGAAGACATGCACGGAAAGATTCGGCGGACCGGCGTCCTCCGGCGCCGGTTCAAGAAGGCGTTATGAAAAAAATCATGATTGTGGATGACGACGAAAAAGTCACCACGATGTTGAAGCGGTTTCTTTCGTCCAAAGGCTATCAAATCACTGCAATCAACGAAAGCTCGCAGGCAGTCCAAACCGCGAACGAAGCGTCTCCCGACCTCTTCATCCTGGATATCATGATGCCGCCGCCGGACGGGTTCACCCTGTGCAAAATGCTTCGCGCCGACCCGAAATTTTCACGGACCCCCATTCTCATCATCACCGCCTTTGAGATCAGCAACAGCAAAGCCGCCACCGTCGGCGCGGATGGTTATCTCGCCAAACCGTTCGATCTCGACGAACTTGCTTCAAAACTGGACGAGTTATTGCGCGGATAAGACTAGCAGCCAGCAGCACCCCCTTGATGGTTGGAGGCAGACATGGCAAAAATATTGATCGTGGATGACGATGTGGAAACAACCACCTTGTTGGAGGGGATCATCAAAATGGGAGGGCACGAACCTCATTCCATAAACGAAAGCAAGCATGCCCTCAAGGCGGTGGAGGATACCATGCCTGCCTTGATTCTGCTGGACATCATGATGGCGGAAATCAACGGCATCGCGTTATGTAAATTGATCAAATCCGATCCCGCCATCACGCACATTCCAGTTGTCATAATCTCAGCGCTCAGCGACGAAGGCACAAAAAAGGACGCTTCCAATGCGGGCGCAAACGATTTCATCACAAAGCCCATCCATCCTAAGAATCTCCTGCGCCGGATCGAACAGATTTTGAACGAATAGCAGGGTTCCAGGCATTTGCGCCCCGTCCATCAAATCCATTATTTGCTTGCCGCATTCTTTTTTTGGCAGTGTCTCAAAGCAAATGGTTACGAACTGGATATTCACCGCAGAGGCGCGGAGTTCGCAGAGTTTTTAAAGTTTTTTTCTCCGCGTTCCCTGCGGCTCTGCGGTAAACAAAATAACCAACATCATTTACGCAAACCCAGGACCTTTTTTTTGACTGTAAGATTAAATTAAATGAATTCGCAATTCATTCCACTCATTCGGATGGTCTCATGGCAAAGATTTTGATTGTGGACGACGACAAGTTGGTTACTGACTTGCTGGAAAAACTTTTGAAAGCCGATGGTTTCGACGCGGTGGCAGTCAACGACAGTTCAAAAGCGGTGGACACCGCAAAGGCGGAATCTCCCGATCTCATCCTGCTCGACCTGATGATGCCTCAACCCGACGGTTTTCGAGTATGCAGGATGCTGCGCGAAGAGATTGATTTCCTTCGCACCCCGATCATCATCGTCACCGCGCTCGACGACAGCGACAGCCGGGCAGTCGCATTCGGCGCGGGCGCCAACGACTACATCACAAAACCATTCCATCCCAATGAATTGATCGAAAGAATCAACGAGCAGCTCAACGGCGCGGAGTGACCTTGCGCCCGACATGGAATTGAAGGAGCATTTTGGAAATACCATGCATCCTTATGTCAATTCGCTCAAATCCCTGTTCGAACAGAATGCGAATCCCGCGAACGCCGCGCCAATGAAGAAATATATGCGCGACCAGTTCGAGTATTTGGGCATCAAGAGTCCGCAATTCAAGGCATTGCAATCGGAATTCATCAAGCAAAATGGACTACCGCCTATCGAAGACCTTGACGTTATTGCGCGTGGATTATGGGAACTGCCTCAACGAGAATTCCAATACCTTGCCACGAGTTTGATCGGTAAAATGGAAAAGCAACTAAAGGAAGATTTCATCGCCACCCTCGAACACCTCATCACACACAAATCCTGGTGGGACACAGTGGACACCATTGCAGGTCACAATGTGGGCGTGATGTTCAAGCGATTTCCAAACGTCAAGGCAAAGTATCTGAAAAAGTGGCGCAAGTCCGATAACTTCTGGCTGAGGCGCACAACTCTGTTGTTCCAACTCGGTTATAAGGAAGAGACAGATTTCGACCTGTTATGCGAACTCATCAAGGAAAATCTCGGATCGGATGAATTCTTCATCAACAAAGCCATCGGCTGGGCGTTACGCCAATACGCATGGACAAACCCCGCGCCCGTGAAGAAGTTCGTGAAAGCGACGAAGGAATTGCATCCGCTCAGCCGGCGGGAGGCGTTGAAAAATATTGGGATATAACAAGGGCGCGACGCGCTCAAACGCCCTGATTCCGCATAAAATCTGCGATCTCTGAAAAGCGAGTTTTGAGATGCTCCGCCACTGCAGGGTCAAAATTTCCCGCATCGATGGCGCGATCCATGCACCACAGCCACTGGTCGCGTTCACGCTCGGCAATGGAAAAAGGCATGTGGCGCATCCGTAATTTTGGATGACCAAACTTCCGCATATAGAGAGGCGGTCCGCCCGACCAGCCGGAGAGAAACATAAACAGCTTCTCGCGCGACTGCTTCAAACTGGTGGCATGCAGCGCGCGGATATCCTTCGCTTCGGGCGAAGAATCCATCAAAGCATAAAAACGGTCAACGAGGGCGCGGACGCCCGTCTCGCCGCCGAGCAAATCATAAAGAGATTGGGGTTCAGTCATGGGCGGAATTTTACCGTATCAAACATGTATAATTGGCATATCACCCACAGGAGAAACCCATGAATAAAGAAACTGAAGCAGTTATCTTGAGCGCAGCGCGCACGCCGGTTGGAAAATTTCAGGGCGTGTTGAGCGGCATCCCGGCGACAAAACTCGGCGCCATCGCCGTCAAAGCGGCGGTGGAACGGGCGGGAATTGACCCTGGCGAAGTGGAGGAAGTGTTGATGGGAAACGTCGTCGCGGCAGGATTGGGGCAAGCCCCAGCGCGTCAATCCGGACTTTTTGGCGGGGTGCCGGCTACGGTGAGCGCTACCACGCTGAACAAGGTCTGCGGGTCGGGCTTGAAGGCGGCGATGTTGTCGGCGCAGGCTATCCGCGCGGGAGACGGCGACTTGTTCATCGCAGGCGGATTCGAGTCGATGAGCCGCGCGCCATATCTGGTCAGCGGGCGCATGGGCGAGTTGAAATTCGGCAATGCGCAAATGACCGACGCCCTGCTTAACGACGGCTTGTGGGATCCGTTCGAAAATTGGGGCATGGGCAACTCCGCTGAGTTCATTGCGGACGAATACGAAGTGACCCGCGAGGCGATGGATAAGCTTTCGTTCGAGAGTCATCAAAGGGCGATTGCTGCACAGGAGGCGGGAAAGCTCAAGGACGAGATCGTGCCCGTGGAAGTGCCCGGAAGGAAGGGACAGGTCACGGTCGTGGAGCAGGATGAAGGTCCAAGAAAAGAGACGACGCTGGAAGCGTTATCCAAATTGAAGCCAGTGTTTAAATCCGATGGCAGGGTGACGGCGGGGAATTCATCCCAAATGAGCGACGGCGCGGCGGCGGCGGTGGTGGCGTCTCGCGCGTATGCGGAGAAAAAGAATCTCAAACCCATTGCGAAAATTGTCGGCTACGCGCAAGCGGCAGTGGAACCGAAATATCTTTTTGCCGCGCCAGCGCACGCCTTGCCGAAACTACTCAAGAAAGTCGGCTGGACGTTGAAGGATGTTGACCTGATCGAGCTCAACGAAGCCTTCGCCGCGCAAGTGTTGGCGGATGGATACGCGCTTGCAAATGACGGCTGGGATTGGAGCAAAGTCAACGTGAATGGCGGCGCGATTGCGCTCGGTCACCCATTGGGAGCAAGCGGAACCCGCGTATTGACAACATTGATCTATGCGCTGAAGAACCGTGGATTGAAGCGAGGTATTGCGTCGTTATGTCTCGGCGGCGGCGAAGCGGTGGCGATGGCTATAGAGATGGAATAAACGATATTTGATGCTCGATATTCGATAGTGGATGTCGAGCATTTTTTATAGGAGTCTTTATGGATGCAAAAGAACGCGACGAAAAGATAGAACTCTATGGGCGTGGATGCGACTTACTGAAAGCGGCATTGGCTGAGGTCCCGCAGGAGGCGATGAAGTTCAAGCCGGAGCCGAAGGAGTGGAGCGTGTATGAAGTCATCATCCACATCGCGGACAGCGAATCTAATGCTGCGTTGCGCGCGCGCAAGTTGATCGTCGAACCCGGCGGGAGCATCATGCCATATAACCAGCCCCTGTGGGCGGAGGTCTTGAATTACCACGAACACAATTTTGAAGACGCGCTCGAAGTGACGCGATTGGCGCGTAAGACCACCTACGAATTATTGAAGCGCGTGCCGGAGATCGTCTTCAATACGCACTGGATCAAACATCCTGAATATGATGAGCCGTTCACGTTCGATAAATGGATCAACACGTATTCGGCGCATATTCCGGGGCATATTGAGCAAATTCAAAATAACCTAAAAATCTGGAGGGCACAGAAATGACCATCAAACATATCTTTGTCATTGGCGCAGGGACCATGGGCAACGGTATCGCGCAAGTGGCAGCGACCTCGGGCTACCAAGTCACCTGCATGGACGTGGCGCCTGCTGCGCTCGAAAAAGCCAAGGCGACCATCGCCAAGTCCACGGCGAAACTGGTGGAGAAGGGCACGCTCACGCCTGAGCAAAAGGCTTCAGCGGATGCGATCCAATTCGCAGAGAACATGGACACGATGAAAGACGCGGATCTGGTCATTGAAGCCGCCACCGAAAATCCCGAATTGAAATTCAAGATATTCAAGGAGATGGATGAGCGCGCCCGTGCAAACGCGATCCTTGCGACCAATACCTCGTCCATTTCGATTACCAAGATCGCCGCTGTGACCAAGCGACCCGACAAGGTCATCGGGATGCATTTCATGAATCCCGTGCCGTTGATGAAACTGGTCGAAGTCATCCGCGGACTTGGCACTTCTGATGAAACCACCCAAACCATTGTGGATGTCTGCAAATGGATGGGCAAGGAACCTGTCGAGGCGAATGACTCTCCGGGGTTCATTTCCAATCGCATCCTCTGCCCGATGATCAATGAAGCGGTGTTTGCCTTGCAGGAAGGCGTCGGCACGCCTGAAGCGATTGATCAGGTCATGAAACTCGGCATGAATCATCCGATGGGTCCGCTCACGCTGGCGGATTTGATCGGTTTGGATGTGGTGCTATTTGTGATGGAAGTATTGCAAAGAGACTTGGGCGAAGATAAATATCGTCCCGCCTATTTGCTGCGCAAGATGGTGGATGCGGGGCATCTGGGAAGGAAAAGCGGAAGAGGGTTTTACAGTTATTAGGGGATGGTGAATGGTGAATAGAAAATAGGAATGGCGCGGTCAAAATCGTTTGTCGGATGCTACAATAGAGTTATAGCGATTGGATGGTTTCGAGGAGGTGCTTTGATGCTCCGAAAAATTTTCGTTCAGATTGCCGTTTTAGGGCTGGTCATGCTGTCAGTTTTTGGAACCCCGCTCGAGGTCCGGGCGGGAGGCGTATGCGGCGGGACGTGGGTTGCGGAAGCGGGCGATACGGTCGAAAAACTCGCCGCCTTATGCGGCACGTCCACCGCCGCCATTTACGCCGCCAATCCGGGCATCAGCAATACGCTGAAGGCGGGTCAGGTGTTGACGATTCCCGGTCTTGCCTCCGCCGCGCCAACAGATGGCTACGATCCTTCCTATTACTACGATCATTACTATTACCAACCTTCGACCAGCAACGCAACCACATACATCGTCCAATACGGCGACACGTTCGCCAAGATCGCAAGCCGGTATGGGATCAGCCTGAACGAGTTGTGGGGCGCGAACCCGCAGATATGGGATATCGACATTTTGTACACCGGGCAGGCGATCTACATCCCCGCGGCGTATTCGCCCGCGAAGCCTCCCGCCTCGGCGACGAAAGAGCCGACTGCGTTAACCTACCCCGGGGACATCCCCAGAAACGCCTCACAAGGGACTGTGAAACTGGTCAACAAATCCAACGGAGACGTGTACGTATCCCTGCGCATCGCCCGCGCGGACGGGACGAATGCCATCTATGAATATCCCGTCAGGGGGACGATGTACGCGGACATCCCAACCGGCTGGATAGATTACGTGGCTTCGGTTGGCGGCGTGAAATTCACGGGGGGATTCAAACTCAAGGAGGGCGCTATTTCCACCGTCACGTTCCATAGGAGCAAAGTGGTTTTGGATTGACAATTCCAAACGAAAATATATAGTATTGCTCTGTAAAAACTGCGCCTACCGCGAAGATTTTGCGCGTAGGTCGGATTGCCAATCCGACTTACTTTGGCTGCGGCTTGCCGCGCTATAGTATTGCTCTGTAAAAACTACGCC
>JAGUZU010000061.1 GCA_020060625.1 Anaerolineales bacterium
AGCAATCTCATTTTCGACTGAAACCTCCCTCAAAACAGGAGATTGCTTCGTCGGAAAGAGCAAAACCCCTCCTCGCAACGACATTTGTACGGTAGCGAAGTGGTTGAAAAGGGTTTTCCCGTTAAAAACGGTAGAACCAAAACTAACATTATTGTTAGTGGGCGAACAATGCGGGATTTGCCTTTTTCTACAAAGAATGTAATAATAAAAAACATCCTGGGAAGGTCTTTCCGGGAAATTTAAAAGAAAGGAGATATAAGCCATGCTTTTCGCCCCCAAAGAAAAAGGCCAGGGCCTCGTTGAATATGCGTTGATTCTTGTTTTGGTAGCCATTGTTGTTATTGCGGCTTTGATGATCCTCGGACCCATCATCGGCAACGTATTCAGCGACATCAACTCCAGCCTTTCCAGTTTCTAATAACGCGCAAGTTTGATAATCACTGCCGCAAGCCGGACCGGCTTGCGGCAGTGATTTCATTAACGCTCTTGAAAGGCTAACATAACTGTTAGGGAAAATGCCGTCTGAACACTTGCTTTTTCCGTCAGGCATAATAAAATATAAACAATCCCGGGAGGCCTTTCCGGGAAATTCAAATGAAAGGAGAAAATACCATGTTGTTCTCACCCAAAGAAAAAGGCCAGGGTCTTGTTGAATATGCGCTGATTCTTGTTTTGGTTGCCATCGTCGTCATTGCGGCTCTGATGATTCTCGGACCCATCATTGGCAACGTTTTCAGCGATATCAACTCCAGCCTCCAGGGCGTGTAGTTCGCGCATCGTTTCTATAAAAAGCCCCGTCGGAAGACGGGGCTTTTTATATCTCATACACGAAGAAAAGCAGGTTTCGTTCAAAGAAGGCGGGCTGCCACTCCGTCAAGTCAAACGAAACCGTGACGACCCGCGCGCCCGGTTTCAACTCCAATTTTAATTTATCCCCAAGCCGCTTTCCATGATCCGAAGTCAGATATGCAAAGACGATGTCCGCGTCGCTCAGATTCGACTTGTAAAAATCCCCCGCTTCAATCCGGACCTTTGAACTGACCCCGTTCCACAGGGCATTTACCCGGCTGACAACGCGCTGAACCGGACCCGCTTCGATTCCCACAACTTCGAGCCCAAATTCTTTTGCAGCAATCACAAGCACACGTCCATGTCCGGAGCCGAGATCGTATAAGGTCTCGCCCGCCTGCGGGTTGGTCAATTCCAGCGCCCTGCGGATTCGCTCCCGCCGCACGGAAATGGGCGGCAGTCCATACCATGCGGGCACCAGGAGCCACAACAGGGCGGTAAAGATAACGAAGACGGCAATGACTCCGATGAAAAATTCCATTATCCCTTTTGCATTCTCCATAAAGCCAGAATGGCTATGACATTAAACCCCACGGCAGTGAAAGTAACGAGTGAAAAGCCGTATTTCTGATAGATGAATGCCGCCAAAAACGCGCCCAGCGCCCGTCCAATGGCATGACCTGTAACATTCATGGACAACATCGTCGCCCGCGCGGACGGCACAAGTTCCGAAACCAGCGGGATGTGACTCACCAGCGTATATTCAAAAGTAATGTAAAAAAGGAACAAGCCGATCAGAGCGCCGCTCTGGGTTTGACCGATGAATGGAAGCAGGATGGACGCCAAAGCATTGCTCACCAACCCAATGGCAAGCGCGAGCGGCTTGCCGAGACGGTCGGTCGTGAGGGCGACCAATCCCTCCCCGCTTAGTTCGGATACCCCGATGACCGCCGATGCGCCTGCCAGGGCGATGATCTTCAGCCCGAACGAATCTTCCAACCAGACCCCGAAGATAATATTGACCAGTTCGTTTGCCGCGCTTGCCCACAGGGCAATGGAAATTCCCGCCAGCGCGGGAATGGATGTCAGCACGGCGCGGTAGTTTTCGCGCGAGGTAAAAATGGGCTGGTGATGCGGGTCTTCATGCGGGACGATGCGCCAGATGACGAAGAAGATGATCAGCCCCAGGATCGTAAAAATTGGAAATGGCGCAGACCAGCCAAACCGATCTATCAAAAAGCCGACCACCGGCACCCCAACGATGAACGACATGGACCACGCCACTTCGGTGACTGCCAGCGCCGTGCCGCGCTGGTGATAGGGGATGCGGTCGCCAAAATAGGCTTGCATGGCGGGGTCGAACATGTACTTGCCGAGCATGGCGAGGATGAGCGCGATAGCAAGCGTCAGGAAGGAGGGATACAGAACAACCGTTCCCATGCCAACCGAAAATATGACGATGCCGGTCAACATGCCGAATTTCCTTCCGCGCAGGTCGGCGATGGGCGCAAAAAGCGGACTGCTTGCTCCGAGGAGGGAGCGCGCCGTCATCAGCAGGGACATGGTGGAAATATCCACGCCCAAGCCGCGCGCGAAGACCGGCAAAAACGGATACACCATCCTGTGCGCGGTGTTCAGCACGGCGCGCAAAAACATGAAGATGATCAGTTGAAAGCGGATTCGCAAAGGGGTTTACGCCTTCCGGGATTCCAAGTCCATGAAAGATTTCGTCAGGAAGAAGCCTGCGATCCACGCGAGCAGGTTAAGGGCGAGGAAAAAGGCGATGATGTTCCACAAGCCTGAATTGAAAATCGGAGACGGCGGCGGGTGCATCACGTTTTCCGCAGTTGCGAACACGACCCGCAGCGCGACGACGAATAGAATGTTCGCAAGGGACGTCAGCCATTTTGTTTCGAACAACCACAAGCCCAACTGGAGCAGGATGCCTGTCACGGCGAAGATCATGGCAAGCCGAAAGCGCGGCTCGGCAAGGAACAGTCCGTTCCAGTTGGCTTGCATGGCAAGCAGGGACATGGGCAGGTAAGTGACCCAGAAGACGATGCCCGCGCGCCCGAGCGCGGCGCTCCAGGCGTGGAAAATGTCCCGCCGCAGGACCAAGCCAAAAAGTCCGGTGAGAGCCGCAAGCGCGAAGATAATTTCAGCAGTCAGCACCCAGGCTCCGTGCAGGTACACGAGGCGGACGTTCGATCCCAGCGATTTCTCCTCCGGACCGATCAATGTGATCGCGGCAATGAAAATCACCGCGATAAAAAATGAAATGAGATGTCTATTTTTTGACATGACCGAATTGTAACCGTATTAAGGTATGATTCGCGCATGTTGAAAAACTTCCGCGAAAAAGATATAAAACTCAGCCCGCAGGCAGTGGATGGATACCATCTGCTTGCATCGGCGGTGATATTGGGCATCTTCGCTTTTTTCATCGGGCTTGTTTATTGGAATCTTTTGCCGCCGCGCAAAGACCTGTATAACGAGCTGTGGGGACCCGCGTACTTGCTGGTCAACGGAAAAAGCCCGTACGATACGACTCCGTTGAATTCAAACCTGCCCGCCGCATGGCTCCCGATGTCCATCGGTTTTTTTGCGCCGATTGGCTGGCTGGACGAACGCGCAGCGCTTCTGTTTTGGTTTGTATTCAACCTGGTCGAAATATGCCTGGTCGTCCTCATCGCGCAGGGGGAATACAAGCCTGCCTATCTTGCTTTTATCACCGCATTGTTTGCCTTTGCATTCCCGCCTGCGATCTATCATCTCATGCTGGGACAGTTTTCCCTGACGACGACGTTATGCGCCATTATTGCCGCGCGTTTGATTGCGCGGGAGAAGCATTGGCTGGGCGCGTTTTTTCTCGCGCTGGCGCTTTCCAAACCGCATTTGATGAGCGTGATGATGCTTGGTTTAAGCGCGTGGTATTTTCGACGGGGAGGGGCGAAATCCATGCTGGGATTTTGGCTCAAGATCGCTTTCGCCGCCATGCTCCTGTGCCTGCCGCTTTTCATCGGCTACCCAAACTGGATTCCCGACGCGCTTGCCAGCATGACGTCCAATGAACCCTGGGCGTTTCCAACATTGCTCAAACTTTTTACGCTGAACTTCGGGGGGTGGGGAATTGCGCCTTGGGGGGGGATCGTGGTTGGAATTGTTGCAGCCGCCATCTTCCTTTGGAAACGCTTTGACGTGATCGCCTCGACCTACTGGAGCCTTGGTCTGGCGCTTCTGATCTCGCCCTACCTCGGCAGTTGGGACTTTGTAACCCTGCTCCCCATTATCGTGTTCGCTTTTATGAAATCCGGCTGGAAGGGCAGGCTGGTGATTGTTTTCTCCTACCTGCTTGCATGGTACGGCATGGCGTTCATCCAGGCTTTGGAGGAAAGCCATAACCATTACTTCTGGTGGATTCCCGTGTGGTTCATGGCAGTTGCGGCTGTAGCCGCCCGATGGATGCCCGCCCCGCCAAAACATGACGTTCCTCAATTTACCGGATAAGCCGCCTCCCATACAATCAACCTCATGACTCACGAACGCGACCGCAAAAGCCTGCACGCCATCAATCTCGGTTTGGGCATCAATGTGCTGCTTGCCATTGTGAAAACCACCTTTGGCATTTTGGGACACAGCCCCGCGCTGCTGGCAGAGGGCATCAACTCCACCTCGGATGTGGCGTATTACATCGCCGCAAGCGTGCTGGTTCGCATGGCGAACAAACCCGCCGACCGCGAGCATCCATACGGACACCGCCAGTTCGAGAGCATCGGCTCCCTGCTGATCGGCTCGTTCATCGTTGCAACCGCCGTCGCCGTGTTTTGGGATGCGATAGACAAAGTGTGGGATTTTGTGGATGGAGTCGCAGCATCGCAAGGTTCCCATCCATTTGTATTGTGGGTTGCGCTTGCCACGGTTGCAATCAAGATTTTCCTGACCCGGTATGTTCGGCGGCTCGGGCGCGAGACCCAAAACCCCGTTGTAGACGCGCTCGCCTACGATCATCGCAACGACCTGTTCTCCGCGAGCGCGGCTTCGGTGGGCATCTTTCTTGGTCAGCGCGGGCTTCCCTGGGTGGACCCGCTGGCGGGCGCGCTGGTGGCGCTTCTGATCCTGCGCACGGGAATTTTCGTCCTGCGCGAATCCTCCTCCGCATTGATGGGCGTGATTCCCGCGCGGACCTTGGCGGAGAGAATCGCAGCGCTTTTGAAAGATGTGAATGGAGTGAAACAACTCGAGGAATTGCAGGCGCATCGCTTCGGACCTCACATTGTGCTGACTCTAACCATCGGCATCGACGGCGCTCTGAGCGTGTACGAAGGCGACGACATCGCCAGCCGCGTGGAAGAGACATTGCTCCACTCCATTCCAAACGTCAGGCGCGCGCACGTCCACTATCACCCCGCTGAAGAGGAACATGCCGGATTGACGATTGACGAGATTTTGGATCAATCGAGAAGGCAAAAATCCCCGTATCAAAAGACCTGACAGGTCTGAACTGAAGCGCGATCTATTTTTTCCTCGTTAAAAACGAATGCATTCCCTTTAGCACCTGCTTCCATTCCGCCTCGGCGCTGACCTTGCGCTGAATTTCCATCGCGCGCCTTTGCATGATTTCCATCACGCGCTCATCTTCGCCCGCATCCAGCCAGAAGCCGTGATCGTTCTCTGCGCAGGCATCCAGTTTCAGGTCATAGAGGCGGTATTGAAATTCATCCAGCCCAACCCCGCACTGCGGACATGGAAAATTTGTCTTTGTCTGAAAGTGAACCAGCGAGCCTTTGCGCGTGTCCTTGTCGAAGACAATATCCTCCAACCGGTCGAGCTCGTGAAAATCCAGCCACATTCCGCGGCAGTGCGGGCAGGATTCCACTTCGATCATCCCCTTGTAGAATTTTTTAACGAGTTCAGAATTACATTTGGGGCAGTTCATGATTTTGCCATTGCGGGAAGAAGCGGCGCGACTCGCGTCACGACGAAGCAATCTCCCTCTCCATAACGTCATTCACCAATTCGTCCGCCGAAACTTCACTCGGTTTTACATCCAGCCAGGCAAAAAACTCCGCGTTCCCTTTGGGACCCAGTAGCGGCGATTTGACCAATCCGCGCAGACCAAAGCCTTCACTTTTGGCGTATTCCAAAACCTCCAGCAAAACCCGCCTGTGAATCTCCGGGTCGCGGATGACCCCGTCGCCGCGTGAGACTTCCTTTTTCCCCGCCTCGAATTGGGGTTTGACGAGGGCGAGGATGTTTCCCTCACCCCCATCCCCTCTCCCGCTGGGAGAGGGGCGCAGGGGTGAGGGAAAAAACCACTTTCCAATCACCGGCAGCAACACCTTCAACGAGATGAATGAAGCGTCCACTGTGACCAAATCAATTCTCTCAGACAGTGATTCCACAAAGCGCGCATTCGTTTCTTCCATCACCACCACCCGCGGATCGTTGCGTAGTTTCCAATGAAGGATCCCCTTGCCCACGTCAATCGCATAGATTTTTACCGCGCCGTGTTGCAGAAGACAATCCGTAAACCCGCCTGTGGAAGCGCCAACATCGGCGCAGACAAAACCAGCCACATCCATTTTGAACGCATCCAACGCGCCTTTCAATTTTTCGCCGCCGCGCGAAACGAAACGCGGACCGGTATCCACTGTCAGCGGGGCATCAGGCTGGGTGGGCGTGGCAGGTTTGAGCGCGACCTGACCCGCGACACGCACTTGTCCCGCCATGATGAGAGCTTGAGCTTTGGCGCGCGAGTCTGCCAAGCCGCGTTCCACGAGCAAAACATCCAAACGAACTTTGGGCATGAAAATATTGTATCAGGTTTAGTACCGTACCAATGCCAAAAGCAAACCGCCAAGCCGCTGAGAACGCCAAGAAAAAACCATTAAATCTTGGCGACCTTGGCGTTTGTCGCATGGCGACATGGCGACACTTGGCGGTAAAAAATGAAAATGTGCAGTAGAGAAGTATCAGGTAAAATAGACGCATGTTATCCGCCCTGTTCAAAACCATGCGTCCGCGCCAATGGACGAAGAATATCTTCATCTTTGCAGCATTGGTGTTCGACAAACAGTTGCTGAACGTCGATTCGTTTCTTCGGACTCTGGCGGGTTTCGCGCTGTTCTGTTTGATTTCATCCAGCGTTTATATCTTCAACGACATCGCCGACGTGGAAGCCGACCGCAAGCACCCCGAAAAGAAGAACCGTCCGATTCCCTCTGGAAAACTTCCCGTCAATATCGCGTGGATCGCGGGGATCGTTCTGGTGGCGATGACGTTTGCGGCTTCGTGGTTCCTCGCGCCCGGCTTCGAGACGGTGGTTGTCATCTACTTCCTGCTCAACATGGCGTACACAAAATGGCTCAAGCATATTCCGATCCTGGATGTGCTGGTCATCGCGGCGGGATTTGTGCTTCGCGTTCATGCGGGCGTCACGTTGATCTCTGTCGAGCGCTTTTCACCCTGGCTGTACGTGGTGATGACCCTGCTCTCGCTTTTCCTCGGATTTGGCAAACGGCGCGCCGAACTTGCCCTGCTTGCACATGGCGCAGGCTCGCACCGAAAAGTGCTGGATGGCTACACCCTGCCGCTCATCGATCAATACATCATGATCGTTTCCGGCACGACCATCGTGGCGTATTCGCTTTACACTTTTTCCGCGCCCAACGTGCCGGATAACCACAGCATGATGCTCACCATCCCGTTCGTGGTATATGCCATTTTTCGTTATCTTTATTTAATTCAGGTTGAACAGGCGGGCGGCGCGCCGGAGGAAATATTGCTTTCCGACCGCCCGTTTCAAATTGCGATGATTCTATGGGGGGCAGCCGTTCTGGCGATCTTCTATCTATCGTGAAAGCATCCGCGCCAGGCAAGATCATTCTCTTCGGCGAGCATGCGGTCGTCTACAATCGCCCCGCGCTCGCCGTTCCCGTGACCCAGATTCATGTGGATGTGGAAGTCTGCGACTCGGACTCCGCAGGAATTTGGATTCACGCCCCGGTCATCGACCTGCGCGCCGAACTCTCCACGCTTCCCTCCGACCATCCAATTGCTTCTGTTATTCTCGGGCTTTTACCCTCCCCCCCAGCCCCTCTCCCACTGGGCGAGGGGCGCAGGGGTGAGGGCGGAATCGAAATTCACATCTCATCCACCATCCCCGTCGCTTCGGGGCTTGGCTCCGGCGCGGCAGTTTCGGTTGCGTTGATTCGCGCGCTTTCTTCCCATCTGCAAAAACCGTTGACCAACGAGAAGATCAACGAACTTGTGTACGAGACCGAAAAACTGTATCACGGCACGCCTTCGGGGATAGACAACACCGTCATCACCTACAACATGCCAGTCTACTTCATCAAAGGGCAGCCCATCGTGACCTTCCAGCCGGGCAAGCCGTTCACCATCGTCATCGGCGATACGGGCATCCCCGCGCCGACGAAGGAATCGGTTGGCGATGTCCGCCGTTTGTGGTTGAGGAATACCAACCATTTCGAAGATATTTTCAACGAGATCGCGCAGATCTCGCTCATTGCGCGGCGCGCCATCGAAAGCGGAAAACCCGAATGGCTCGGCGAATTGATGGATCACAACCATGCCTTGCTTCAGCAATTGACGGTCTCTTCGCCCGAACTGGATAAACTCGCCGCCGCCGCGCGGGATGCTGGCGCGCTCGGCGCAAAACTCAGCGGGGGTGGTCGCGGGGGGAATATGATCGCGCTGGCGACTCAGGCGTCGGCGGAGTCTGTGGCGGAGGCGTTAATATCCGCAGGCGCAAAACGGACCATCATCACCGAAATCAAATAGGGACACGGCGGCGCCGTGTCCCTGCGCTTTTTACAACTCGCTTGCTCTTCTTGCAATCCTGTCTTTTGCGCGGGCGATGAATTCGCTCAAAGCAAAGCCGTTCTGCTGGCTGCCGTCTCGCACACGCAGCGAGACCTGCGCCGCCTCCATTTCGTTCTTGCCGACCACGATCATGTACGGGACCTTCATCAACTGCGCCTGACGGATCTTGGCGTTCATGCGCTGGGACGAAACGTCCGCGCTGGCGCGGATGCCGTTCTCCCGCAATTCTTTCGCGATCTTCTCGGCGTACTCATTCTGTTCGTCTGTGATGGAAATGACCCGCACTTGTTCCGGCGAAAGCCAGACGGGGAAGTTGCCCGCGTAATGCTCGAGCAGGAACCCGACCATGCGCTCATGCGTCGAGAGCGGCGCGCGGTGGATGCACAGCGGCACCTCGTCCTCTCCGTCCTTGTTCGTGAACTTCAGGTCAAAGCGGGCGGGGACGGCAAAATCCACTTGATTCGTGGCGAGCGAGAACTCGCGCCCGATGGCGGACCAAATTTGCACGTCGATCTTCGGACCGTAGAATGCGGCTTCGTCTTCCACTTCTACGTATGGAACGCCGCCGTTGTCCATGGCGCGGCGCACCATGTCTTCGGTCTTGATCCAGAGCGGCTCGTTATCCACATATTTTTTGCCGAGACCAACTTTGCCGTGAAGCGAGAGGCGCATCACATATTTTTCGATTCCGAACAGTTCAAAGTATTTCTTGTACAGTTCGATCACACCCATGAATTCCTGCTCGAATTGTTCCTCCGAGCAGTAGATGTGGGCGTCGTTCATCTGCATCGAGCGGACGCGCATCAAGCCGAAGAGCTCGCCCGATTTCTCGTAGCGATAGCACGTCCCATATTCCGCGAGGCGCACGGGTAGGTCGCGGTAGGAACGTCCCTTCGAGCCGAAGATCTTGTGATGCATCGGGCAGTTCATCGGCTTGACGTAATACTTCACGCCTTCGAGTTCCATAGGCGGGTACATGCTTTCAGCGTAGTAGGGCAAATGTCCCGAACGGATGAACAGGTCTTCCTTCGTCAGATGCGGCGATTTCACGCGCGAATAGCCAGCCTTGTCTTCCATCTCTTTGGCGAGCTTTTCCAACTCTTCGATGAGGATGCCGCCGTTCGGAAGCCACAATGGCAGACCGGGTCCAACTTCCTCATCGAAGATGAAGATTTCCAGCTCCTTGCCCAGTTTGCGATGATCGCGCTTCTTCGCCTCTTCCAACTGATGAAGATATTCTTCCAGTTGCTTTTTATTCTCCCAAGCCGTGCCATACAGACGCTGCAACTGCTTGTTGTTCTCGTCACCGCGCCAATACGCGCCCGCAACGGACATCAACTTGAACGCATCCGGCTTGATCTCCTTCGTGTTTGCCACATGCGGACCGCGGCACAAGTCCGTGAACGTATCCTGCTGGTAGATGGAAATTTCGGGCTTCTCATCCAGCGGATTGCCGTACTCGTCCATGCCGCCTTTTTCCAAGCCTTCGATCAATTCCAATTTATACGGCTGGTCGGCAAAGATTTTCTTCGCTTCATCCGCAGAAATGACCGTCTTCTTGAAATCATGCTTGCCCTGCACAATCTGGCGCATCCGCTTTTCGATGGCTTGCAGGTCTTCGGGCGTCAGGTTGCGCGGCAAATCAAAATCGTAATAGAATCCATTTTCCACGGGTGGACCAATCGTTGGCTTGCCATCGGGGAACATCTCCATTACTGCCTGCGCCATCACGTGCGCCGCCGAGTGACGGATTTTATACAGATACGACTCTTCGTATTTTTCCTGAATCTGTGACATTTTCGCTTCCTTTCTTAATTCGGTTTGTTCCTGCTTCGTGGACATATTGGCGTCTCAGAGGGAAGCAGACAAACCTCCGAGGCGCTGACGAGTATGGGTAGTCATGGCGACCTCCTAAGTCCCCGAAGGGGGATTAAAACAAAACTCTCGCCCAAACACGGGGCGAGAATTCAATTCACGCGGTTCCACCCGATTTGTCCCGAGCAAAGCGAGGAATCTCCTTCAACTCGAAACATCTCTTAAGCTTCTAACGGAGCAACCCGTTCCACTTACTCGCTAACAGCCAATTGCTAAACGCCAATCGCTAACAGCTTTGGGCTTCACGCTCACGGGTGGTTTTCACTGGGTGTTTCTGGTCTCGGCTCTCAACCATCAGCTTTGACTCTCTGTCAGAAACCCGGACCAGTTACTCGTCCCGGTCGAAGCGTTTTTGTTAATCGCCAACAGTCAATTGCTGAAAGCGATGTGTGGGCGAGATAGGGCTCGAACCTACGACCTCTGCGATGTCAACGCAGTGCTCTAACCAACTGAGCTACCCGCCCGGAGGACTGACATTATAACGAGTGTCCCAAAAAATGGCAATCCCTTGCGGTATAATCCCTGCGCTATGGCACGCAGGAAAGCGCCCGAAGAACTATCCGTCGAAGAACTCCGCCGTTTGTTGGTGGAGAAACGCCGCGGCGCGCGCAAGGAACGGCTGGAACATTACCGCCGCACAGGACGCGTCGTCTCGGTTGCGCCTGATGTAGAGGACGATGCGCCTCCATCCGCGCCGATTATTGACACGACCGAATCGGCAGAATCCACACCGAAACCGACTCCTGTCACCCCCCGCCGCAAATTCATGGATCGCGTCCTTCTCGGCGTGGAATTGCTCGCAGTACTCGGCTTGGTGGTTGTCCTGTTGAACGGCGTCGGCTTGCTTCGCAGGCTTAACACGGAAGTGGTCGCTGCGCTGAACCCTGAAACCGTTACGCCCACCCCGTTGGTGATGGCAGTCGTCCTGCCTTCAGGACATACTCCTCCTGACGCGCAGGGAAACACCCGCCCCAACGAAGCGGAAATTCCGGCGCATTTACTGCCAATGGTGCAGTCGCTGGCGAATGTTCCCGTCCCAACCCCCGCGCCGGATCGGGCAGTCCGCATCCAAATCCCCGCCATTAACGTGGATGCGCCCGTTGTGCAGGGGGATGGCTGGGAACAGCTCAAGAAGGGAGTCGGTCAATATATCGGCTCGCCGTCTCCGGGGCGCGATGGAAACGTGGTGCTTTCGGCGCATAACGACGTGTACGGTGAAATCTTCCGCTATCTGGATCGACTCGTCCCCGGCGACCAGGTCATCGTCTACACCCAACAGCGGCAGTTCACCTACGTCGTGGACCGCACTGTGCTTGTCGAACCAACCGCTGTGGAAGTGATGGCTTCCACAAACTCGCCGACGGTCACGCTTATCTCGTGCTATCCATACCTTGTCAACGACCAGCGCATTGTCGTTTTTGCGCGATTACAAAATTAATTTATGTCATTGCGAGGGCGAAGCCCGAAGCAATCTCAAAAGGAGAAATAAACATGGCAAAGAAAAATAAACGCTCCACCCCGTCTGTGTCGGTTGCGAACACTCCTCCGCAGAAATTCGAGTTCAACCCCGATTACAGCATGGTCAAAAAAGACCTTAAACGTATTGGCGCGCTCGCAGGCTCATTTATCTTGATCCTTGTGCTGCTCTCGTTCTTTTTGAAATAACGGCCAAGTCGCATCGCGCCAGACTTAATGGGACAAGCCCACAGTTTGGACTTGATTCATTAACAAGACTCAACCACCCGCCTGCGCGACGCGCTTCGCATGACCAAAGAGGAAAGCCCGATTCGTCGGCTTTCCTCTTTTTTGTTGCCGTATAGTATTGCTCTGTAAAAACTACGCCTACCGCGAAGATTTTGCGCGTAGGTCGGATTGCCAATCCGACTTACTTTGGCTGCGGCTTGCCGCGCTAT
>JAGUZU010000067.1 GCA_020060625.1 Anaerolineales bacterium
ATAGCGCGGCAAGCCGCAGCCAAAGTAAGTCGGATTGGCAATCCGACCTACGCGCAAAATCTTCGCGGTAGGCATAGTTTTTACAGAGCAATACTATAGTGGAGGTTCTATGACCCAAATTCTCTACGGGACCCGCTTGGGAAAAGAAGGCGAATTGCGTTTGGGGTGCAGCGCCGTCATCTTCGATGATTCGCGCCAAAAAGTTTTGCTCACTCAACGCTCCGATAACGGACATTGGTGCCTGCCCGGCGGTCACATGGAGTCGGGTGAAAGCGCCGCCGAAGCCTGCGAGCGCGAGGTTTTCGAGGAAACCGGTTTGAAAGTGCGCGCCACACGGTTGCTCGGCGTGTACAGCAACCCAGACCAACTCGTCGTTTATAAAGACGGGAATAAAGCATTCTTCGTCGTGTTGAATTTCGAAGCGGAAGTTATGGAGGGAAACCTCGGCTTGAGCGATGAAACCACAGATTTTGGCTGGTTCACACTTACCGATATGGAAACCATGCCAATGCACGCAAACCATAAACACCGCGTAGAGGATGCCATGCGCGGTGGAGATGCGGTGATGAAATAATTCCATGCGTCCACCCGTACAAAAGCACGATACAAAAACGCGCCACCTTGAACGGGTTGGCGTGTTTTTGATTCCAAATCTTATCAATGGAGGCGCGATGTTACAAAATCTTTCGAATAAGTTTTACCAATGGGCAACAGGCTGGCTGGTGCTTGTCCTGCTCGTACTGGACATGTTTTTCGCAGGCTTTCTCATGCCGCTCATCGGCGGCATGATGCAGGGCGGTCAGGGCGGAATCCAGCCGCTGGATCTGATGTTATTCGCCACCCCCAGCCAAACCTTCGACATGATCGAAAAATATGGCGAATTCGGTCGTCCGTTTTACCGCAATATCGCATTGACAGTGGACATCATTTACCCTATTGTGTATCTCTTCGCCTTTGGCTTGCTCATTTCGTGGCTGTTCCAGCGCGGATTTTCCCCTGGAAGCAGAATGATGAAATTCAACGTCATGCCGCTCGGCGCCTGGTTCTTCGACCTGCTCGAAAACCTGAACATTGCGACCATGCTTTCGATGTACCCAGCCAAGCCAACCGCGCTGGCATGGTTGTTGATGATTCTCACCGCGATCAAATGGGCGTTCGCTGGCGCGAGTATCGTGTTGATGCTTGTCGGCTTAATAATGGCGATCAAGAATGGATTCAAGAAACAGGCATAATTGCCGACGATAGACCGTGGACGATGGACGGTAGACCATGTTTGTACCGTCCATCGTCCACGGTCAGATTTTCAGCCACCACACGCCCGTGCATTCCGGCAGGATCATCCAATTATTTTTCACGACCTTGTTCCCCAATTCATCGCCAAAGAAAAAGCGGGAGAGTTCTTCGGCTTCTGCCAGTGATTCAAATTTATAGTCGGTGCGGATCCATTTGTTTTGGAAACCGGCTTCGTCCAGCCAGGGATAAAAATCCTTAAGATGTTCCAACTTAATAGGCGACTCATTCCCCGTACCCAGCGATTCAAACAAGACGATGAAACTGCCCGGTCTTAAGACGCGTTTCATTTCGCCCAGCCACGACTCCATCTCTTCACGCCACGTATTTGGATTCCACACGGCGAGGTAACTTACGCTCCAACCGGATACAGCCAAATCCGCCGATTGGTCAGGGACGGGTAGTTTGCGGTGGTCGGCAAGATCGACCTGCCAATTGGAGAGTCCGCTGGCGGTGAATTTTTGTTTGCAAACCCGCAGCATTTCTTCAGAAACATCGAACGCGCGGATGCGAGAAACGTGTGGAGCGAGCAGGCAGGCTAATCGTCCAGTACCAGCCCCGAGGTCCAGAACGAGGCGATTTTCGAGCGGCGCAATTTCGCGCAGGGCTTTGAGGATACTCCCTTGATGGTCTTCACGCGCGATCAGCGCTTCGTATTTATCCCCTTCGGTTTTGTAGATTTCTTCTTGTGTAGGCATCGCTCCATTATAATTGGCAGATGGACACTTTATCCCCCTCCGCACAAAAGATACAGAATTTATTGAACACGCTCGGCTATGAATACGCCGTGATCGAACACGCCGAGTCCACGCGCACAGCGCAGGAAGCCGCCGACCGCGCGGGCTGTGACCTGGGGCAGATCGTCAAGTCGCTGATCTTCAAGGGTAAAGAGACGGGCAAGCCGATTTTGGTGTTGACCAGCGGACCAAACCGCGCGAACGAAAAGCGTATCAGCGAATATGCAGGCGAGCCGATCGGCAAGGCAGATGCGGACTTCGTCCGCGCTGTGACTGGCTTTGCCATCGGCGGCGTGCCTCCGATTGGGCATGTGGAAAAAATGGAAACCTACATTGACGAAGACTTCCTGCAATATCCCACTGTTTGGGCGGCGGCGGGAACGCCGAACGCCATCTTCGAGTTGAAGACGGAAGATTTGCAGAAGATGACGGGCGGAACTGTTGCGAATATAAAGTAATTTTCCCCATGTCATTCTGAGGAGCGAAGCGACGAAGAATCTCGGACTTGATTTATAAAACAAGACTCTTCCCCCTTCGGGGACGATGCGCTACGCTCACATCGTCCCGATACCCTTCGGGAAAATGACATGGTTCTTGAGGAATGAAAGCATGGAAAAATATTTTTCGCTGATCTATGAAGGTCCAGAGTTTCAACTGTTCGGCACAAACCACCTGATCGCAATCGCCATCATCACAGCCTTCTGTCTTTCCTTTCTTTACTTTCGCAAGGTATGGAATGAAAAGGTGCGAACAAATGTCCGTTGGACGCTTGCTGTTGTGTTGGTTTTGAATGAATTGTCACTGCACGTCTGGTCGGTGTATTGGGGGATTTGGGATATCAAGACCCTGCTTCCGCTTCACTTGTGCAGCGCCATTCTATGGCTGACGCCCATCATGCTCGTTACGAAAAACCATACAATCTACGAATTTCTATATTTTCTAGGCATTGGCGGCGCGATGCAGGCAGTCCTGACGCCCGCCGATGCCGCAAACTATAACTTTCCACACTTCCGTATCATGCAGACATTCATTGCGCATGGGTTGCTGATTGCAATCGCCATATACATGACCGTCGTCGAGGGATTCCGCCCCACCCTGCGTTCGTTCTGGCGGGTCATCTTCTGGACGAATATTTACATGATTCCCGTCTTTTTCATCAACCAATTGATTGGGAGTAACTATCTGTTTGTTGCAGGCAAACCCGACTTTCCGACGCTGCTCGACGCACTCGGTCCATGGCCCTGGTATATCCTGCAATTGGAATTGGTCGGGTTTGCCATTTTATTCCTCCTTTACATTCCTTTTCTCATTAAGGATTGGCGCGCAAAGTCCCATTTCATAACAAAAGCATAACAGCCGCTCCCTTCCGTATCGAATTACACGGAAGGGAGTTTTAATAAGAAATCTGCCAAAGGAGACCCAAATTATGAAGTAATGCGTTCGCACACCCGCAACCCGATGCCCAATTCGTTTCAGCAGTGAAGTTTCATTGCAGTAAAGAGGTTTATCGACAAGAATCAAACTCCCGGAGGAGAAAATGAAATTGCAACCGAAAGTCTATCTTGCCCTGTCCTTTTTGATCGTTCTTGCCATGGCGTGCAATATGTCATCGCCAGCCCCAACAGAGCCTCCGACACAAGAGGTTATCACCATCGTCGTGACTGCCACAGAGGAAGCGCCCGCGCCCACTGAAGAGGCGGCGTCATCGGATAAAGCGACTGCGACTCTCAATCAAGACTTGAACGTCCGCAGTGGACCGGGGACCGCCTACCCGATTGTTTCAGCGCTTCCCGGCGGCACGACCGTGGAGATCATCGGCAAAAACTCCGATGGCAGTTGGTGGCTGGTCGCTCTCGATAACGGGAATTCCGGGTGGGTCTCCGCGCCGTTTACGACCAGCAGCAACACGGAGGGCGTCCCTGTGGTGGCTGCGGCGGCTCCGCCGCAGCAAAGTTCATCGGGCGGTTCGAGCGGCGGAAGTTCGGGCAGTTCAAGCGGAGGCTCCAGCGGCGGTTCTTCCGGCGGGGGTGGAGGCTCGGGCGGCGAAACAGGCGGCGGGTCGGGTGGAGGCGGTCAGACGGCTCCGCCGGACAGCGACATCCAGGTCACGGTCAACATCAAGAACGGCAGCGCCAACCAGTCCGGCGTCGTATCCTACCCGGACGGCGATACGACTGACAAGATTTTCGTTACCATCAATGGGTTTGACAGCATAAAGACTTCTGGAAACGTCACATACACATTGACCTGCACGGGCAGCACGCCGAAGGTGAAAGTGGTTGGAGGCGCGATCAAGAATGGCTCTCCGGGTTGCAACAAAACTTGGACGGTCTTCTACACCAACGACAGCAACAAGGAGACCGTCACGATCACACAGGATACGAACGGCTATTCCAACTGGATTCTGATCGCCAGCGCAGGCGGTTAGCCAGCCCAATGCCCAGCCCGCCGGCTGGGCATTTTTGTTTGCAATGAGACAACCTTTATCGTAAAATCATCCCATCGTACCGCGCAGCGGTACAATAGCCAAAGGAGAGATTATGGTTACAAAAGCAAAAAACGAATCCCGACCGATGACGGAGGAAGCGGACTTTCTCCAGATCAAATCCATTGACTACGTGCATTTCTACGTTGGCAACGCAAAACATGCCATGTATTACTGGTGGAAAGCGTTCGGCTTCAAACCCATTGCATATTCCGGGCTCGAGACTGGAAACCGCGACTTTGCTTCGTATGTGCTTGAATCGGGGCAGGCGCGGTTTGTGGTTTCTGCGCCCTATTCGCCATCCAGCCCGCTGGCATCGCATCACCTGGTTCACGGCGACGGCGTAAAGGTCATTGCCATGGAAGTGGATGACGTGGAAAAAGCATGGCAGGCAACCACATCGCGCGGGGGCAAATCCGCGTGGACGCCGCGCGAAGAGAAGGATGACTTCGGCATCTACCGCACATCCGCCATCCACACCTACGGCGAGACCCTGCACGTCTTCGTGGATCGCGCCGATTACAAGGGCGCTTTCGCTCCCACCTACAAACCCATTCAATATGAAACTGAATCCACCGGTCTCGCCGCCATTGACCACATCGTCGGCAATGTTCAACTCGGCAAAATGAATCACTGGGTCAACTTCTATCATCAGGTGATGGGCTTCCGCCAGTTGATGCACTTCGACGACAAGGACATCTCCACAGAATACTCCGCGCTCATGTCCAAGGTCATGCAGAACGGCAACGGGCGCGTCAAGTTCCCGATCAACGAACCCGCCGAAGGGAAGCGCAAAAGCCAGATCGAAGAATACCTCGATTATTACCTCACCCCCGGCGCGCAGCACGTTGCCATCATCACCGGCAACATTCTTGAAACCGTGGATAAACTCCGCAGGAACGGCGTCGAATTCCTGCGCGTGCCGGACACCTACTACGAAATGCTCCCCGACCGCGTGGGCGAGATCAAAGAGGACTACAAGACCATCCACGAACTCGGCATCCTTGTGGACAAGGACGACGAAGGCTATCTCCTGCAGATCTTCACCCGCCCCATTCAAGACCGCCCCACCATGTTCATCGAGATCATCCAACGCCACGGCGCCCAGGGCTTTGGCAAGGGCAACTTCAAAGCCCTATTCGAATCGCTCGAACTCGAACAACAGCGGCGTGGAAACCTCTAAAGATCGGACACCTTCATGAAAAAGCAAAGGATCGCCCTGGCAGTTCTCCTGTTCGCTTCGCTTGCCTGTGGGATCGTCGCACCCACTGCCGCCCCGGAGGAAACAAATCTGGAAGACGCCGTCGCCGCCACATTGACCGCCATCGCGCTTCAATCCCAGCCGACGCCTGCCCCCCCAACCGAGGCGGGAGGCGTCGCCGTATCCTTCTCCGGCAATGACTTCGTCATCCCGCAAGGATTGGCAAGCGGCGCAGCATCCGCCCTCATCCCCGCCTCGCTCGATCCGCAGGCTCCCTTTTGGGACATTTATCCGGCTCACATCGAATTCACCCTCGACGGATACATCCTTCAAGATAAATTCTTCGAGCCGCTGATTCGCATCTACCCCGCAGCGGAATTCGAATCCGCAAACGAAGGCGCGGCGATGATCATCGGGGAAATGCGGGCGCTGCTTGCCGCGCAGGGCGCTCCCATGCCTTCCAATATTCCATTCCTGCCGCTTTTCAATGCCGCGCAAACATTCCACTCGAACGAGCAATTCATCCCATTCCAAAACGGGACGGGAATCCGCTTCCTCACCCAATACGGGCAGGATATTTCCCCGGTCAACAATCACTCCCTGTTCTACACTTTTCAAGGCATGACCAGCGACGGCAAATATTACGTTTCGGCGATCCTCCCCGTCAACGCGCCCTTCCTTTCAGAATACCCCTCGCCTGAATACCCTGTTCCGGCAGATGGAGTTCCTTTCGATTGGGAAAACTGGGAAAACGCGCAGGCATACATGGAAGCGATCACCCAAAAATTGAACAACACCGACCCGGCAGTATTTACGCCGCCGCTCGCCGCGCTCGACGCCCTGATCCAATCCCTGCTCGTTTCCGGCACTCCATAACAAACTTTAGAAGGAGAGCAAACATGCCTTTCTATCACAAACTTGGTCAAATCCCGCACAAACGCCACGTTCAATTCAAGAAGCCCGACGGAAAACTCTACCGCGAAGAAGTCATGGGGCTGGAGGGATTTTCGTCCCTGCAATCCATCCTCTATCACCACTTCCTCCCGCCGCGCGTCATGAAGACTGCCGACTGCGGACCCGCCAAACCCGAATACGTGGACTTCGGACCAATCCGCCACCGCGCCCTTACGACGGCTCAGACTCCGCTCGGAACTGATCCTGTCGCCGGGCGGATTCCACTCCTCGGCAACAACGACGTGATCCTCGGCGTCTCCCGCGCCCCCAAAGGCAAGATGGACTACTACTACCGCAACTCGCAAGCCTACGAGACGTGGTGGGTGCATGAAGGCAGCGGCACGCTCAAGAGTCAATTTGGCAATCTTCCCTTCCGCAAGGGCGATTACATCGTGATTCCCTTCGGAGTCACCTGGCAAATGGAATTGAACGAGGAGACCAAATTCTTCACCATCGAAAATCCGAGCCAAATCGAACCGCCGAAGCGCTACCGCAACAATTACGGTCAATTGCTCGAACACGCCCCCTTCTGCGAACGCGACATCCGCGTGCCGGAGGAACTGGAGACCCACACTGAACGCGGCGAATTCGAGGTGCGCGTGAAAGTGCGCGACCGCATCTCCCAGCACATCCTCGACCATCACCCCTTCGACGTCGTCGGCTGGGACGGCTATCTCTATCCATGGATATTCAACATCGAAGATTTCGAGCCGATCACAGGGCGCATTCACCAGCCGCCGCCCGTCCACCAGACCTTCGAAGGCTGGAACTTTGTCGTCTGCTCGTTCGTGCCGCGCCTGTTCGACTATCACCCCGAAGGCATTCCCGCGCCGTACAACCACTCCAACATCCAATCGGACGAGGTCATCTACTATGCCGAGGGCAACTTCATGAGCCGCAAAGGCATTGACCGAAGCGACATCAGCCTGCACCCCTTTGGTCTGCCACACGGACCTCAACCCGGCATGACGGAAGCCAGCATCGGCAAAACCGAAACGCAGGAACTCGCCGTGATGGTGGATACCTTCCATCCGCTGCAACTGACGAAACAGGCAATGGAAATGGAAAAACCCTACATGGAAACCTGGTTGGAAGGCGACGGCGAATGACCCTTTCCACGACGCACATCAGGGATGAGAAATTCAAACGAGTATGCAACAAGATCGTCTCAGAGATGAAACGGTTAAACGTCCCTGGCGTCGCTGTGGGCGTTTGGCACAAGGGCAGGGAACATACAGCCGGTTTTGGCATCACCAGCGCTGAAAATCCCCTGCCCGTAACGCCGGAAACGCTTTTCCAAACCGGTTCGATCAGCAAAACGTTTACGGGGACGATCATGATGGGGTTGGTTGAGCAGGACAAGGTGAGTCTCGATGCGCCCGTCAGGAAATACATCAAGGACTTGAAACTGCGGGATAGGGAAGTCGCGCGCCAGGTCACGATCCGTCACTTGCTCACCCACACAGGCGGGTGGGTTGGCGATTATTTCAACGATTTCGGGAACGGTGATGACGCGCTCGAAAAAATGGTGAAAGACATTGCGAAACTTCCGCAGGTGCAGCCGCTTGGGAAGATTTGGTCGTACAACAACACGGGGTTCAACATTGCCGCGCGCGTGATCGAAGTGGTTACACGCAAGCCGTTTGAGACAGTGGTGCAGGAAACTTTGTTCGATCCACTCGGTTTGAATACAACCTTTTTCTTCCCAAGCGACGAGATGATCACCCATCGCTTCGTCACCGGACATTTTATCGAGAAGGGAAAACTGCGCGTCGCGCGTCCCTGGGCAATTGGGCGGTGCAACGCCGGGGTTGGCGGCGTCATCAGCAACGTGAAAGGCCTGCTTGCCTATGCCAAGTTTCACATGGGGACTGGAAACGGGATCGTCAAACGAAAGACACTGGAAACGATGCGCGTTCCACAAGCGGACGCCGGGGGACGCGGGAAGATGGGCATCACCTGGTTCATTCGCGGCGAAGGCGATATGATCCGTTACAGTCACGGCGGCGCAACAAATGGTCAAAAGGCGGTGCTTTTGTTCATACCCGGTAAAAATTTTGCGCTCACCGTCCTTGCCAACAGCGAGGACGGCGGCGTGCTGATGAATAACGTCTCTGCCTTTGCGCTGGAAATGTATTTCGGTTTCAAGCCGCCCACACCAAAACCGCTCCAAAAAACTACAAATGAATTAAGGGAATTTGTCGGTTCCTATCGCATCGGGACGGAAGCGTTCGATCTCAAGGCAAAGCATGGGTATCTTGTCCTTCATCACATCCCACTTGGCGGTTTTCCAACACCGGAGACGCCTCCGGGTCCTGCCATGCCGCCCACCCGACTTGCGTTTTATGAAGAGGACAATGTCATCGGGCTGGACGAACCCATGAAGAACGAGCTGGGCGATTTCATTCGTGACAACAAAGGGCGCATCGAGTTCTTCCGCATCGGCGGGCGCGCCCACAAAAAAATCAAGTAATGGAGAGAAAAAAAGAACAATGAAAAGAATAATCGCCCCCCTGCTCGCCGCAGGGCTTTTGCTTTCGTCCTGTAACATGCCCGCCACGGGCGGATTGAACCCGGAGATGGCTACCGCCGCCGCATTGACAGTCGAAGCCGCGATCGAGAACACAACTCTCCTCGCCAGCCCCACATCAGGACAATCCAACGCAGAAGCGACGCCCACCTATTCCCAGCCTCTTGCCAGCGTCGAGGGTGTGACCAATTGCCGCACGGGTCCCGGCGTGAATTATGAGCGGGTGACGCAAATCCTGCCAACGGATTCGGTCAGGATCATCGGCTTCTTTCCTCCAAATTACTGGATCGTTTCCACGAATGCCGGGGAATGCTGGGTATCGGGCGAGTTCGTAACGCCTTCGGGAAGTTTCGATGCCGTTCCAACAGTCACAGCGCCGCCCACGCCGGAAGCCAAAGCCCCGGAAGGCGTCAGCTTGCAAAAATGGGAAATCTTTTGCAACTACGAAACCAATGAAGCAAACGTGAGCATTATCTGGTCGGATATGGGCGACGAATCGGGATATCGCGTCATGCGCAATGGAGAGCTGGCGGCGGAACTCCCCGAAAACAGCACGCAATTCGGGGAAATCATCACCCTGCTGGCAGGTCAAAGCGTTGGATACAACGTCATCGCTTTCAACGCGGCAGGGTCAGCGACCAGCAAGACGATCACGCTGTATTGTTAATCTTTGCAAAACAAACAAAACGACTGCGCCATTTGATATGGCGCAGTCGTTTTTACTTGCTTATCCTTCAAAGGCTTCTTTTGCCTTCTTCGTCTGCTTGCCGCGTTCATCCGTGTTGAGGATGCGCTTGCGGATGCGGTAATTTTCGGGCGTAACCTCAAGCAGTTCGTCGTCGGTGAGGTACTCAATCGCTTCATCGAGAGACATCTGTCGGGGCGGAGTGAGGCGGATCTCCATGTCGCCGCGAGCGGCGCGGATATTGGTCAGATGCTTCTTTTTGCACACGTTCACGGCAATATCCTGTCCGCGCGCATTTTCGCCGACCACCATGCCTTCATAGACTTCGACACCCGGTCCGACGAACAAGATTCCGCGCTCTTCCGCAGATTTGAGCGCGTAGGCGGTTGTGGAGCCAGCCTCCCATGCAACAATGGAGCCGTTGGTGCGCGAAGCGATGGCTCCCGCCATTTCATCATACCCGTGAAAGATGGTGTGCATGACGCCCGCGCCGCGTGTGGATGTGAGAAATTGATAGCGGAAGCCAAGCAAGCCGCGCGTCGGGACAACATAAACCAGCCGCGTCATCCCCTGACCTTCGTCCTGCATGTCCACCATTTTGCCGCGTCTCGCCCCAAGCATTTCCACCACCGCGCCGACGGTTTCGTTGCTGGTCTCGATGTGGACTTCTTCGTAGGGTTCGAGCAATGCGCCGTCCTCCGCCTTGTGGTAAATCACTTCGGGGCGCGAGACCTGGAATTCATAACCTTCGCGGCGCATGGTTTCAATAAGGATGCCCAGATGCAATTCGCCGCGTCCGGAGACAAGAAAATTTTCCGCCGACTCGGTATCTTCCACGCGCAGCGCAACATTCGTGCGCAATTCTTCATATAGCCGTTCGCGCAGTTTTCGGGAAGTTGACGATTTCCCCTCCCTGCCCGCAAAGGGAGATGTGTTCACGCCAAACGTCATGCGGACGGTCGGCTCTTCGACTTTGATGGTCGGCAGGGGGATTGGGTTAACAGGATCGCCGAGGGTCTCGCCAATGCCGATCTCTTCGAGTCCCGCAAGTGAAACAATATCACCCGCGCTGGCTTCTTCGATCTCGACTTTGTTCAAACCTTTGAATGTGTAGAGATAGCGCGCGGTCTCGGTCAGAACGGACCCGTCAACCTTGATCCGTGCCAGTTTTTGACCTGCTTTTATCTTCCCGGCAAATAAGCGCCCAATGGCGGTCACGCCGCGGTAATCGTCGTAACCAAGGGTGGTAACCAACATTTGCAGCGGGGTATCCGGGTCCACTTTGGGAGCAGGAATATGCCTGAGAATCGCATCGAACAAAGGCTGGAGGTCGCTCCCAAGTTCCGGGGAGAGACCCGCCTTGCCCGCCGTTGCCTGCGCATAAATGACGGGAAAATCCGCCTGTTCTTCGCTTGCGCCAAGCTCGATGAACAGGTCAAACGTTTCATTCAATACGCGGTCTGGCTCGGCATCCCTGCGGTCTATCTTGTTGATGACGACGATGGCTTTGTGTCCCATTTCGAGGGCTTTCTTCAAAACGAAACGGGTTTGCGGCATGGGTCCTTCCGCCGCATCCACAAGGAGCAGGACGCCGTCCACCATGTTCATCACACGCTCGACCTCGCCGCCAAAGTCGGCGTGACCGGGCGTATCCACAATATTGATCTTGACCGGCTTGCCCGTTTTTGGGTCATCGAGCGCGATGGCGGTATTTTTGGCAAGGATGGTGATGCCGCGTTCGCGTTCAAGGTCGTTGGAATCCATCACGCGCTCTGCCACCTGTTGGTTTTCGCGGAAGGTGTGCGATTGGCGCAGGAGACCATCCACGAGGGTGGTCTTGCCATGGTCAACGTGGGCGATGATGGCGATATTTCGAAGGTCGGTTCTTTCGATTAGCACAGTATTTTTAATCCTTTATTGGTTTAAGCATTGAGCCTGCCAAATGATATAGCCTCCAAAAGCGGCAATCCTTTCGCAGGACGGTGAAGATTCAAGTTCGTTCATCAGTCTTTTTTCAGATCTCTTCGTAATAAGAAAATCCTCGGAAGAGAATTTAATATCCAATCGTTTAAGGCATTCCAAGCTCTGCGCATCGC
The DNA here is from genome assembly GCA_020060625.1 of Anaerolineales bacterium. Taxonomy (GTDB): domain Bacteria; phylum Chloroflexota; class Anaerolineae; order Anaerolineales; family Villigracilaceae; genus Villigracilis. The sequence goes on from JAGUZU010000067.1 coordinate 11,979, forward strand.
GGCAGTTACTGACCGCCATCTGAAGCGCGCGCTGTTCATAATAGGTTCCAAGCCATTCGCTGCCCCATTTGGAGACAAAGGGTTCCCGTCTCAGAAGGTATGGAAACCATTCCGCCTCCGCCTGCCCGGTCACGAACAAATAACGGGACGACGGGGACATATTCGCGCGAACATATTTCGCAGTTTCAAATGTATATTCATTCAGGAGAGGAAGCGTGTTCCGGATTTCCTGAAACCCAAAAAACAAGGTTTGAAGAGCCGCCGCTCCCCCAAATAAGAACAAAACCGGGCGGGCTGCAGTTCCGCCAATCTTCAACCTGGTCAATGCCATGCCGCCAAACCCAAATAAGATCGCGCCCAATAGAGCAATAAACCGGTCCCCCTCCCCCGACAACAGCAAAGCAAAGAAAACCAGGGCAAGCGGAACAGAAAACCGGCGCTTAACAATCAAATAGACCAAACCGCAAACAATTAGAATCAGGGCAGGCAGCGGAGATGTAAGCGCGAACAATTTTCCAAAAAACCAAGAAAAAATCGCGTCTGGCTGCCCAACAATCTCCATAAAAGCGGCATTATCGTGGCTGGAAAACGCATTAAGAAATATTTCCAAGCCATAGCGGCGCGCCATCAAAAAGACCCAGGGGGTAACGCACACCAAAGCAATCATTGCCGTCGAGGCAAATATCTTCCATGCAAAGAGCCTTCTTATATTAATCAAAAACAACGAAGCCGCCCAAAGCGCGAATACCAGCGCGTAAAATAAATGCGTCAGTGTGGTCAGACCAAGAAAAAGTCCGGCAAGGGAAGCGAACGAAAGTCGTTCATCGCGCAAAGCCCTATATAAAGCATAGAGTCCGCACAACATAAAAAGGAACGCAAGAGCGCGCACCATGCCCGCCGACCAGACGTGCATGACATAAAGCGACGGGGAACAGGCGGCGTATAAAACCGTAAGTCCTGCGGCAAAACTGGAATCAGATTGATCCTTCGCCAGTAAATACAAAGGCGCCAGCGACAACAGGCTTAACAACGGCGGGAGAAGCCTCAAAATAGTGATCACCGATATGTCAAGTTTCAACAAGGCTGCCGCCATGTAAAACGCAAGCGGAGGGTAGGCGAACGGTATCCCGCCTGGACCGTAATATGAAACAGAAACCGGGATTGCAAAATTGCCAGCAGCAATTTCCTCAGCCATCAAGGCGTACAACCCTCCGTATCCCAGCGGCATGGAATATCGGAACGTGTTATAAAACAACAAAAGCGCGCTTATGGAAAACAGAGCGCCAACCCAGGCGATTTGGAGCAGGTTCTCCTTTTTTGTGAATTCGTTTCTCATTTCATCAAAGAAGCGCATGGCGTACGCCTTCAAATTTTGTAAAACCACGCAAAAACCCCCGACCTGAAAGCCGAGGGTTCATAGCATTGATTCGGCGAGCGAAGTTATATTATCAGAGAGTGCGAAATTTGGGTAGGGACTGCTTACAACCTCGCCAACCTGCCCGCTTTCCGCAAGTCGCGGTAATTCCACCACACCTGCCAGACGCGAAGAGCCGCTTCGATTTGAATTCTGAACGACATTTTGGATTTTCCCCAGCGCCTGTCCGCAAAATAGATGGGTGATTCCCCAATACGGAATTCAAGGCAATGGGCAAGATAGATCATCTCCACCAGAAAGACATATCCGCTCGATTGGATGCGCTCGAAGGGAACAGACTTCAATGCATCCGCCCGCCACATACGGTAACCTGTAGTGACATCGCGCAGGGGAAGCCCGAGTATCGTTCGCGCGTAAAAATTCCCAAAGGCGGAAAGACTCTTGCGCCAAAGGGGCCATTGCTTATCAACGGAGCCGTTTTTAATATATCGGGAGCCAAGCACAATATCGTTCGATTTTAAGAGCTCCGCCATATCCACAAGCGCGAATGGATCATGCGAAAAATCCGCATCCATCTGAACGATGGCTTCCGCGTCGCCATCCAGGATTTTTTGGAACCCGCTCAGATAGGCGGAGCGTAATCCCATTTTCCCCGGACGATGGAGCGCCTCGACCCGACCCGGAAATTGCCCAGCCAACCCATCAATGATCCTACCCGTACCGTCCGGACTGTTGTCGTCCACGACAAGGATTCGCAAGTCAAGCGGAAGCGAAAATAAAGCGGAGACCAGTTTGGGCAGGTTCTCCGCTTCGTTATAGGTTGGGATGATTACAGTTACGCGCAAACACTCACCTGTTTCGGATGCTCAACAACTCCGCTTTTATCTGGTCAACATCCTTTGGGTGGTTTTTCAACGAGGCAATGTCGGTCAGTTTGGAAAAAAGGCGATCCTTCCGTTTTGCAGCCTGCTCACGGTCCTTGATCGGATAAAAATATTCCATAGACTGGTCGAGGCGGGAACGCAGCTTTTCAGTCAGCGCAACAAGGTTGGAGGGAGGAACAACCAAGACAAAATCCGTTGCGCTTAAATGCCCGAGAAAATCCTCCGGTCGGCTGAATTCGCGCATCGTGTTGACGATCATCAAACTAATCGCCCGCAACACATCGTCGGATGCGACAAATCCATACGCTTCGCGGAAAGAGTCCATATTCAGGAGGGAAACAAACAACAAAGCCGAACCGCTTTCGCCAAGCACTTCGGAGAGTTTTTCATCCACCAAGGCGCCTTCCGGCAGCCCCGTAACGGGATTGGTCAACGAACCCTGACTGATACGTTTCAACGCGTTGCGAACGCGAAGACGCAATTCCTGGACATCGAAAGGCTTGGTAATGTAATCATCCGCGCCAATTTCAAGCCCTTGCAAGCGGTCCGCGCGGTCGCGTTTTTCCGTAAGAAAGATAATGGGAATATTCGTCGTGCGGCGGTCATCGCGAAGGCGGCGGGCAACTTCGTAACCGTCGATATCCGGCAGGCGGATATCGAGGATGATGAGGTCCGGGTTTACCTGATGAGCGGAACGAACGCCATCCTCCCCCCAATTGACTGTGAACACGTCGTATTCCTGGGTGCGGAAATAGGCAGTCAGCATTTCAGCTACATCAGGGTCGTCTTCGACGATGAGAATTTTCGATTTTGTATCTGTCATGGAACCCTTGATCTTGATCAGCCGATTGGTTCTTTTTGTATGATGAATTCGCAGACGCTGTCGCCCATGGCAATACATTTGGACTCGTTCACGCGGAATTCGCTCCCGCCGGAGACCCACTTAAGACTTTCCTGTAAAAGTCCGGTTGCAATGAAACAGACGGGTTTATCTGCGCCCGAACGCCCCCAGCAACACGGGCATTTATGGATCGTCCACACCCATTCGGTATCTTTTTCTTCAACAGTCGTCTGCTGGTCGCTTAATTGGGAGAATATCTTTGCAAAGGCTGGCAGACCAATTCTCAGCTTGGATTGAAGCGGCAGGACCACAAAAGCAAGGTCGGCAGCCCCAGCCAGCGCGCCGAAGTTTTTCAAGGCATCCGAAAAGGTGGCGCGTCCCGCGCGAAGCGCAAGACCACGCCCGCCGCGAGGACCATACATCTCCTCCAGAGCGGTACCGATGGCGGAGAGTTCGCTAAAATCGAAGCCTTTATCCAGATTGTCGGGGGGATAATTTTCTATATAATGATTCAACCCCGCGAGATTGAGGATGGCGTTCAAACCGTTTTTCCCCATCACCTCTTCAAGGGATTTAATGGTGATCAAACCGAATTTATTGGGATAGTACAGACCGGATTTTTGAAGGGCGCTCATGGCAACTCCACTAAATCAACTTCGCCAGATCTTCGGCGGCGCGACGCATATCAAGGAAGATCAGACCAAGTTTGGCCTGCTCGCGAGCCAGGGCGGTTAGAACAGCTTCTTCGCCGACAGACATGAGGACAACGTAACCTTTCAAGCCCTTGATGTATACCTGTTCAAGCGACCCGCGTCCTAATTCACTGGCAATGCGCTCGCCCAGCGAAAGCATTGCCGCAGACATTGCCGAGACTCGATCCTCTTCCACGCCTTGAGGAAGAGCAGACGCAATACTTAAGCCATCTACGCTGACCACCGCTGACGCTTCGATATCCGGTGACGACGCCTGCAATTCGCGCAGGCGATCCACCATTTGTTGTGTACGGTTCTTGGACAAGCCAGCCCTCCTGGGGATAATTGATAACGCCCCAAAAAACAAGGACGCACGATGTCGGTATCGTGCGGCTATTTTAGAACATGGCATTCATTGTGTCAAGTTCAGGGGTTTATAGTTTGCAAATTGGTAAACACGAACAAAATCAGCCTGAATTTTCGTTCGTTTTTTGGGGCGTTTATATTGACACGAACATACCCTCATGGTAAACTTTCGCCCGCTTCGCAAATGGTCCCGTGGTGTAGCGGCCTAACATGCGGCCCTGTCAAGGCCGAGATCGCGGGTTCGAATCCCGTCGGGACCGCAGAGCGTAACTCTGCGCAAAGAACCCTCCGGTTTTCGATGAAGAAATTCATCGGAGCCGGGGGGTCCTTTTTTACCGGCGCCAGGGAGGCGCCATGACTGCCGGAAAAATACCATCAGACGAAGAAATCGTTCGTAGTGTTGATCTCCTCACCGTCGCACAAGTTGCGCGATGAGCGCGGGTCAGCACAAAATCAACTGGCAGTACGCCGATCTCTTTTTTCGCATCTCCCCTGTTGCCTTGCTCGCGGTCGGGATGATCACCCTTTTACCGAATCACTTATATTGAACATGAGCCTTGATTTTTACCGCAACCCAAATTTTATAAGTGAATCCGCGCTTCCGTTCTTTCGCGTACTAAAAACCGCTTTTGCCAAGCGACCTTGAAAAAAAATTCTCTACCGTACATTTTTCATTTTTTAGCCGCCAAGTGTCGCCATGGCAACACTTGGCGGCTTGGCGGTTGCCTTTCGGCAATTGTACTGTAGTGAAGAAAAACGTACTCACAGAGCGCAGGGCGCGTTCTTCGCCTGCCGGGGCAACTTATAGTAAAATATTGTCCACCGGGGCGATGGCGGAATCGGCAGACGCAACGGACTTAAAATCCGTCGGTAGTGATACCGTGAGGGTTCGACCCCCTCTCGCCCCACCTGTTCCATGTCATTGCGATGATGTCCGTTTTGTACGCAATGGCATTTCACCAAAAGGAAAAGATGTTCTTTACACGACAGCAGCTGGAAGAGATCGAAGACAAAAGCCTTGCGCCCTACGGCATGAGAAGCAGGGACACAAAAGGACGCGCCTATCTCGACAGCGAACCCGAATACCGCACGTCCTTTCAGCGAGACCGCGACCGCATCCTGCACACCACAGCCTTTCGCAGATTGGAATACAAGACGCAGGTCTTCATCAACTTTGAAGGCGACCATTTCCGCACCCGCCTCACCCACACGCTGGAAGTTGCCCAGATCGGCCGGACACTTGCGCGCGCCCTGGGCGGGAACGAAGATCTCGTCGAAGCCATTTGCCTTGCCCACGACCTCGGACACTCCCCCTTTGGGCATTCCGGCGAAGTCGCCCTTGCGCGATTGATGAAAGATTATGGCGGCTTCGACCACAACAGACAATCCCTGCGCATCGTCACCGAACTGGAACAGCGTTATCCTGAATTCCCAGGGCTGAACCTCACCTGGGAAGTGCGCGAAGGCATGGTCAAGCATGAATCGGAATACGACATTTCCGACGCGCGCGACTTCAATCCAGACCAGCGCGGCAACCTGGAAACACAGATTGCAAACGTCGTGGACGAACTGGCGTACACCACTCACGACCTCGATGACGGACTCCGCTCCGGCATGATCAACCCGCAAATCCTGGACGGCATCGCACTATGGGAAATCCTCCGCGAGACGTTTAACTGGCGCGGCGCGCTTTTGGGCGACCTGGAAAGACACCGCATGATTCGCCACCTCGTCGGCATCATGGTCACGGACATGGTCAAGGCAACCGACGCCCGTCTTAAGGAAAGCAAGGTCAACACCGCAACAGATATACAAAACCTGAAACACAACATCATCGGCTACAGCGAAGAAATGCAGCGCCGCAACCGCGAACTGAAGGATTTTCTTTACAGCAGACTCTACCGCCATTACCGCGTCGTGCGGATGCAGGTCAAGGCGGAGCGCATCATTTCAGACCTGTTCCATGCCTACCGCGCCGAACCCGCCATGCTGCCCGAGCATGTCCAATTTTTCATCGAAAAGCGCGGGCTGGAGCGTACCATTTGCGACTACATCGCCGGCATGACAGACCGCTACGCCGTCGAAGAGCATCAAAAACTGTTCAACCCCCTCGAAAAACCTTAATCGGTTTTGGATTTGAAAGGGGGCGCATATCGCAGTCAATTGCCCCCATCATAAACAGATTGTCAATCATTATCAGATCGGAAAGGAGCAACCCCATGGCTCAACCTAATTACCTGACCCCGGAAGGCGAGGCGAAACTGAAAGCCGAGCTTAGCGAGCTAAAAGGTCCGCGCCGCGAAGAACTGGCGCAGAGACTGCGCGCCGCCATACAAATGGGCGATCTTTCGGAGAACGCCGACTATCACAAGGCGAAGGAAGATCAAAGTTTCCTCGAAGGGCGCATCCAGGAGATCGAGGCGATTCTGAGAAACTCAGCCATCATCGAGAAGCCCGCCAGCAAGAGCGTGGTTTCCATCGGATCGTACGTCACAATTCAAGAGGACGGATTCGATCCCGAAACATACCATCTTGTCGGTCCTGCGGAAGCGGATCCGCGAAACGGAAAGATTTCGCACGAATCCCCCATCGGGAGCGCACTCATGGATAAAAAAGTCGGCGACGTCGCAGAAACAGACGCTCCCGGCGGAAGGATCAAATTCAAAATTATCAAAATCGAGTAACAAAAAACCGCCCGAGTTGGGCGGTTTTTCTGTTACTAACCCTGACGGGGCCAGATGGCAAGTTCAAGCGTTATTCGCTCAAAGTAACTATTCTCGGGCAGGCGTCCCTTTCCATATTCAAGATCGACGACGGTTGCGAGCAGTTGGAGGGTCGCCGTTTCCAGCAAAACCTGAGCCTGCGGTTGGACCAACACAAGCTCGCCCTTGGGTTCGAGGCGGGACACGATCGCCGGATCGTTATAAGCATGTTGGGATAAAAGCACTTTCGTGGCAGTCTTGATATCGTTTTTGTCGAACAGCCAGACCTCCAGCGCCGTCACGCCTTTCGGGTCCCCCACGCCAATGACATCAGCGACTCCCACGCCGTATTCGCCCAGAAACTCCCCGGCTTCCGTATCGATGCTGAACGACTCATCGTACAGATCATCGCCCAGAACAAACGTCGTCATGGTCTGCGTGATGGGCGGAGCAAGACCCATCTCTTCAAAGTTCGTCTTCGCGGCGTTCCTGCTGATCTCCGCCGCCTGCATCACGGCTGTCACCTCGCCGCCGCCCCGCTTACCAAGCAATCGGAAGAGATACATGGCAACCGCTGCGATCACTCCCAACAAAACGACCAAACCAATGCCGATCACCGCCGTCCTCGTCAACGGTGAAGAACTGCCCGATGAATCCGGCATGGGCTGTTCCCCGCCCGAAGAAAGGACATTGGAAACCAGATCGCCGTATGCCTGGATGACCGCCGGATCCTGGCTGCCTGGATTCGCTTGAATATTCAGATAAGCCTGTTGAGCCCCCGCACCAAGATATTGCCAACGCTGGACGGCAAGGTTCGGATCCTGGTTGAGGCGAAAGGAGTCAATCGCCATGCGCAGGTAATCTTCCTGAAGGTCCGGGCGAAGGTAGGACGGAGTTGCATCTTTGAATTCCTTTGTCTGCCAGCCAACCAGCAATCCAATCAACAACCCCGCAACAAATAGGACAATCGGCAGGATGGGCGCTTTCTTCAACAGAGCAACAATAAACTGCATGATCGACTCCTTTGTTTCATTGCTTTACCCGATTATACAACGTAATCCCCTTTCAGGAATGACAGAATGATTGCCAGCCTTTACAAGGGAACCGTGGACAACCGCCTCGCCTCCCGCCGACACCTGATTCAATATGCCCAGGCAGGGTCATACGCCCGGGCAATATCAGGCGTTCTCCGGCGTCACTTCTTCGAGGGGGAATGATTCGGAACAATTCGTGCAGTGCGCTTCGCGCTTGTTCGCAACCACCAGCAAACCGCCGCATTTCGGGCATGGCGTTGCCAACGGGCGTTTCCAGGACGTGAAATCGCAATTGGGATAATTCATACACCCGTAGAAGATGCGCCCCTTGCGCGTCTTCCGCTCGACCAGATCGCCGCCATCCTTCGGGCAGGTCACGCCGATCTTCTCCAGCCAGGGTTCGGTATAACGGCAGGACGGGAAATTCGCGCAGGAAATGAACTTGCCAAACCTGCCATAGCGAATGACCAGCTCGCCGCCATCTTCGGGGCATGCCCGCCCGATAGGTTCCGGCTCGGATTTGGTGACTGGCATCTCGGCTTGCGCCTTTTTCACATCCACCGAGAAAGGCTCGTAGAATTCGCGGATTGCATCCGTCCATGCCATTTCACCCTCGGCGATCTTATCCAAGTCTTCCTCCATGTGGGCGGTGAAGTTCAAATCCACCACTTCGGGGAAGTATTGTGAAATCAAGTCGTTGACTTGCATGCCCATGTCGGTGGGGACCAGCCGCTTCTCTTCACGGACGACGTATCCGCGCTGCTGGATGGTCGAGATTGTCGGCGCATACGTGGAAGGACGTCCAATGCCGTTTTCCTCCAGCGCCTGCACAAGAGATGCTTCGGAAAATCGAGGCGGCGGCTGCGTGAAATGCTGTTCGGGTATCAAACGTACCAATTCCTGCGTCTGCCCTTCCCTTACCCCGGCGGGAATCTTGACATTCTCTTCCTCGTCCTCTGCCTTCATATCCTCGTTCTTGGCTTCTTCATAAACCACGAGAAAACCGGGGAATTTCACAGCAGAGCCGGAAGCGCGCAGAAGATATTCATGCTCGCTCGTTTTTCCCGTCACTTCCACCTGCAGCGTGTCATAAACCGCCGCCTCCATTTGTGAAGCGACAAATCTCTGCCAGATCAGCCGATACAGCTTGTACATCGCCGGTTCGAGATATTCTTTCATCTTCTCCGGGTCACGCATGGCGGAGGTGGGGCGAATCGCTTCATGCGCCTCCTGCGCATTGGCGGATTTCGTCTTGTACACGGGCGGCTCGGCAGGAAGAAAATCCGCGCCGTATTTGCCAGTCACATACTCACGCGCCTCGTTCTGAGCCATCGCCGAGATATTCGTCGAGTCGGTACGCATGTATGTGATCAAACCTGTGGTGCCGCCCTCGCCCACATCCTGCCCTTCGTAAAGCCCCTGCGCGAGAGCCATCGTCCGCTTGGCAGTGAAACCAAGTTTGCGCGAAGCCTCCTGTTGGAGCGTGGAAGTTGTGAACGGAGCGAGGGGTTTCCGGCGACGCTCTCCGCGTTTGACCTTTGTAATGGCATACGAAGCAGTTTCCATGTCCACAAGAAGCGGTTTGACCGTCTCCTCGTTGGGAAGTTCCGGCTCCTTGTCATCCACGCGGACAAGTTTCGCAATAAAGGTGGATTTCAAATTTTCCGGCTTGAACTCGGAATGGATGGTCCAATATTCGACGGGTTTGAACTCATCGATCTCCCGCTCGCGCTCGACGATCAGCTTGAGCGCCACCGACTGAACGCGCCCCGCTGAAAGCCTTCCGCGAACCTTCTCCCACAGAATGGGGCTGATGCTATACCCAACCAGACGATCCAGCACGCGGCGCGCCTGCTGCGCGTTGACCAAATCCATGTTGATGTTGCGCGGGTGCGAAAACGCCTCTGCAACCGCGGGCGCGGTGATCTCATGGAAGACCACCCGTTTGGTGCGGTCTGGTTCGATCTCCGCCGCTTCCATCAAATGCCACGAAATGGATTCTCCTTCACGGTCGGGGTCGGTTGCAAGGTAAACTTCTTCGGCTTTTTTAGCCAGTTTTTTGAGTTCCTTGACAACCTCCTTCTTCTCGTTCGGCACGCGATATTTCGGCTCGAAATTATTATCAACATCCACAGACAACTGCGATTTGAGAAGATCGCGCACGTGACCCACCGAAGCGCGGACGGTGTATCCCTTGCCAAGAAAACGACCCACTGTTTTCGCCTTGGCGGGTGATTCCACGATGACGAGTTTCCCGTCGCGGATTTCCACCTTCTCCGGCTTGGGCGGCGGTGTCAAACCAGCGTGCGCCTCGGTCTTGCCCATGCGGTACAACTTTGTGCCGCATACCGGGCAGACGCCGGTCGTCACCGGGGAACCCTTGGCATTAAATCCTGCAACGGGGTCTTTGATCTCCCGCTTTGTTTTACATTTCATGCAATATGCTTCCATTAATCCTCCAACGCAAAAATCGCGTGTTTTTCACAAATAACATAAATTCACCCCACAGGGGCGCGGTGGGACATTCTAAATCAATTTTTGGGTTTTTGGCAAATGGCAAGTTAAGAGTTCGCGCCAAACCCCGAAAAATTAGAAAAATTTACAAGTAATTTTCCTGTCTATGCTTCTTCAAATGTTCAACGACTTCTTTGACCTTCTGTGACTGGTCCGCTTTGCACACCAGCAACACATCATTGGTATCCACAATCACCATATCATCCACGCCGATGGTAACGACCAATCTTTCGCTTCCGCCGCCATAGACAAGCGTGTTATGTGTCTCATGCGCAAGGTGCTGACCGGTATTCGTTGCGATGTTTCCATTCATATCCGGCAAAAGGACTTCAAACAGGGAATACCATGAACCCACGTCGCTCCAGCCCAACCCGCCGGCGGGCAGGACGGCAACCTTTCCGGCTTTTTCCATCACGCCGTAATCCACAGTGACGTTTTGCAAGTCAAGCCATTTTTCGTTCAGAACATCGTTTTGTTTTTGCGTGTTCCATGAATCCCCAATCCCAGTCAATGCCTTGCCAAGATCGGGCATCTGTCTATGAATCTCGGTCAGGATGGCGTCCGCGCGCCAGATGAACATACCGCTGTTCCACGAATGATCGCCCATGCGGAGCAATTGTTGCGCCGTCTGCTCGTCCGGCTTTTCCTTGAAACTTTTTACCGTGTAGACGGGGTATTTATATTCCCCATCGAGCGGTTCACCCTGCTGAATATACCCGTAAGCCGTGGACGGCATCGTCGGCGTGATGCCTAGCGTAACGAGACAGCCGTTCTCCGCAACGTCGAAGGCGGCTTTGAGCAGGTAGTGGAACAAGTCCACATTTCGGATGAAATGATCGGAGGGCAAAATCGCCATCGCGGCATCGGGGTCGCGCTTTTGAAGCACCGTCGCGGCAAGCCCCACCACTGAAGCCGTTCCACGCGGGGCGGGCTCGATCAAATAATTCTCCGGCGGGATTTCAGGCGATTGTTCCATCATTTCACGCGCCTGCTCCGCGACGGTCACCACAAGAATCTGGTCAGGGGAAAACAAATTCTTCAGCCGCGCAACTGTGCTTTGAAACAGGGTCTCCTGACCGATCAGCGGAAGCAACTGCTTCGGGCTTCCTTTTCTCGAAATGGGCCAGAGGCGCGTCCCGCCTCCGCCCGCCATAATAACCGCATATCTGTGTTTTGACATAAATTTACCTGCCTATACAAAAATGACAAGCCAACCCGCAACTGTCATTCATTATTTGTTCCATATTCTGCCCGCGCTTCGCGCACAGACACATAGTTCATGCCGCCAACCTGGCGCACCATACCCTTCAATTCCATGAGCGCAAGGGTAGCAGATATTTTTTCAATCGGCAAGCCAGCCAAATTGCGGATTTCATCCACGTGCAGCGGCTCGCCGCTCAAAACATCCAGCACGCGCGCCTCGGTCTCGTCCGCAGGCAAAATTTTTCGCGCGATTTTCTGCTCGCCAACGCGCGTCAGATCCAAGGCTTGCATCAAGTCTTCCGGCGTTAACAAAGGCTGCGCGCCTTTTTGAATCAGCCTGTTAACGCCTTTGCTTTGCGGCGCATAAATATTTCCCGGAATCGCGAACACTTCACGTCCCTGCTCTGCGGCAAACTCGGCGGTAATCAGCGCGCCGCTCGTCTCCGCCGCCTCGACCACCACCACCGCCAAAGACAAACCGGAAATGATCCGATTTCGCGGCGGGAAGTTCGACGCATCGGGCGGCGTGCCAACCGCATAATCGCTGATGACCGCGCCGCGCTCCATCATTTGCTCGGCAAGTCCGCGATGCTCCGGCGGGTAGATGCGGTCAACGCCCGAGCCAAGAATCGCCATCGTCCGCCCCCCAACTTTGAGCGCGGTCTGATGCGCGATGGCGTCCACTCCGCGGGCAAGCCCGCTGACGACAGTGATCCCATTCGCAGCGAGAAACGAAGCGAGTTCCTCCGTCACCTGCCTGCCATACGGCGTGACCTTGCGCGTGCCAACGATGGCAACGGCAAACAGATCGTCCTGCAAATATTCGCCGCGAATATACAGGACGGGCGGTGGTTGATCGATCTCCCTTAACCGGGCTGGATATTCTTCATCAGCCCAGGTGAGGATGTTGATTCCCTGCGCTTCGATCTTCGCCCAAACCTGATCCAGATCCATCTGCCTTCCCGCCCCGACGACTCGTTCTGCAAGCTTCGCGCCAAGCCCGGCTTCCATCAGCGACGCAAGGTCGGCGTTCCATGCCGATTCGAGATCGCCAAAATAGGCGACCAAGTTCTGCATACGAACCGCGCCAATGCCTTTGATGAGATTGAATCCGATCCAGAATTTTTTATCGTCCATGAGCGTCAATTTAACCACAAAGCGGGAAAACGCAGGAAGAAAATCCCCCATGCAGTTTTATCAGATCAATCCCTCCAGCAGGTGAACTTTCATTACACGGGCGGTCATATCAACTTCAAGCACAACCGAAGGGATGGCGGGCAATAATATTTCCCTCCCTGCTTCATCGCGCGCCACGTACACATCGTTCGCGCCGGTCTCCAAAATTTCGGCAATCTTTCCCAACGCATTGCCCTGATCATCCACAATATCGAGACCGATCAATTCATATTTGTAATATTGACCTTCGGGAAGCGGCGGGACTTCATTTGACTTGGCGTACATCCATTGATTGCGAAACCGTCCGGCGGATTCGGGCGTATCGAATCCCTGGATTTTTACCAACACCCCCTTCCCATGCGCGCGGACGCTTGCAAGGGTGGCAGTCTCATATTCTTCGCCGATGTAGACTTTTCGTCCCGCCTCGATACGTTCGGGAAAGTCGGTGTGCAAATCCATGATAATCTCGCCCTTCACCCCGTGCGGGCGGCGGAGAAATCCAATCGCCAAATAAACAGACTCGCCTTGCGGCGAGCCTGTCTCATTTTCCGCGCTCATTCGGCGGGTTCCGCCACGTCGAGGGTGGCTTGCTTTCCCTCGCGCTCCGCTGCCACACGGAGCAGGGTGCGAATGGAGTTTGCCACCTTGCCGCCCTTGCCAATCACGCGCCCCATGTCGTCTTTGGCGACATTCAATTGAATACGGACTCGGTTGCCGCCATTCTGCTTGACGACGACTTCATCGGGGTGGTCAACCAGGGATTGGGCAATGTATTCGATCAGGGATTTCATGGTCACCTTGCAAGAAACCCTAAAGGTTTCACGAAGTCCTCGAAGAGGGAAAACCTTTAGGGTTTGGTTGTTTGATTAATCCTTGCGGGTTTTTACAGGCGCTCCGCGCTTGACTTCCGCCTCGGCGGCTTCGGCGAGAAGCGCTTCAACAGATTCGCCCTTTTTGAAACGCTCAAACCGCTCCAGCAAACCGGCTGATTTAAAAATCTTCTCCACTGAATCGGAGGGCTGCGCGCCGTTCTTCATCCAGTGATAGATCCGGTCTTCATGCAATTTGATCGTAGCGGGATTGGTGCGCGGGTTGTACACGCCCAAAATCTCCAAAAAGCGACCGTCGCGGGGGGATTCCTTGTCCGCTGCAACGACGCGGTACGTGGGTTGGCCCTTGAGACCAATACGACGCAAACGAATTCGAACCATCTTGAAACTTGCTCCTTTAGAATGTTTTACGTTTCAGGCAGGCGCTAGAGACAGAGAGGGATGCGCGGGCTGAAATCGCGGGCTGTATTTTACCAGAGAATCGAGTGTTTTCACGAATATTGAACCACGCCCGAATCAGAGACGGAAAGCGTCTTCCCGCAATTTTTGCATTCGAAAGATAAAGGCTGCGCCAACATCCCGACTTGACCGCAGTTGGAACAAGTCAAAATATCGGAAAGCGGCTTGATGCTGGCAGGGACCAGCCCACCCGGCTTGCGGGCAAAGACGCGGTCGAATACACGCCACCAGGGAGTGATCTCCACGTCAATGAATCCGGCGTTGTTCAACCGCCTGGTAAACTCCCGCGCGTCAACCACCTTTGCCCTGCGCCCGGAAGCCTCCGTGCCGCGCGAAGTGAGCAGGATGCCGCCCGGACGAAGCAGCCTTTGACATTCAGCCAGCGGGGTATCCATCTCAGGCATGACCTCGAGCGCCTCCAAACAGGCAACCGCGTCGAAGGATTGGTCTGGAAACGGAAGCGGGAACGTTTCGTACTGAAGCAGCGACACTGCCTCCTTGCTGTCTTCAAGTTTTTCCGCCGCCTTCGACAACATCCCCGTTGAAATATCAACGGCAATGACACTGCCGCTGAAATCCGCCTCACGCGTGAGGGCAAAGGGAAGCCGCCCCGTGCCTGTTGCAACATCCAGAATCATCGGAGCGGGCGCGCCTTTCAACGCGGACAACAGCGGCTTTGCCAAAAATTCGGCGTCCTGTTTTTGGCTCTCGCCCTTGCCAATGTCATATCGTTTCGCCCAGCGGTCATACAGCCACGCCTGAATGCGCGGGCTGAGGTGAGTCCCTTCGTAGAAATAGATTTCACGGTCAACAAGCGCGAAGAGGGCGATCAAAACAATCGCCGCCAATATCCACAGCCACATATTATGTTCCTTCCGCAAATTGTAGATTTTTATCAGGGAGAATCCGCTCCACATCGCGAAGCGGCGGGACGATAAACCCGACCAGAAATGCAGTTGAGCCGATCAAACCAGCCAGCACAAGCAAAACGGAAAAATTATTTTCAAACAGGAGGTGATCTGCAAGCCAGCCCGAAGCCGCCATGCCAAATAAATATGGGACTTGCACCAGCAACCTGCGCGCAGACAACACGCGCCCTTGAATATCCACGTCCACTTTGGATTGCCAGATGGCAAGATTGCCGCCCTCCACGAACGGCTCGAAAAATGCAAAAAGGAAACTGGCAATGCCCCAGACAATTACGCTTCGCCCCACGCCCAAGCCTGCCACACCCAACAGGCAGGCTCCCACGCCGCCAAGCAGGATTCCGTTCATCCTTTTCTTCGGTCCGCCCCAAATGCCCAGAAGCGTCCCTCCGGCAATTCCGCCAAAAGCCCCGCTGGATTGGACGCCCGCCAGTAAACTTTTATCGCCCGTCTGGCTCAGGATAAGCGGCGCCATCAACGTGGCTCCGACGGCGAGAAAGAAATTTGCGAACATAAATAACCCGATCAATGCCCGCAGGCTCGGCTTGGAATGGATGTATCGAAAGCCGAAGGAAACGTCCCGCAGGATTCTGCTTTGGGTCGGCGAAGCAGGTTCGGGCGAAGTTCGAGGCGGGATTCTTATCCAAAGAAGGGCGCCAAAGGCGAAGAGGAAGGTGAGCAGGTCGAGCAGCATGATTCCTTCCATCCCGATTTTGGAAAGCAGGATTGCGGCAAGGATGGGAGCGAGAAGCCCCGAAAACGCGTGCGCCAAACCCATCATGCCTTCCGCGCGGGCGTAGTGTTCCTTTGGAACCATGAGGGTGGCAACCGTGATGTAGGCGGGATATTGGAATGCTGTGAAGACGCCCGTGAGCAAACCCAAAATGTAGATATGCCAGAGTTCGAGCGAGCCGCTGATATAAATCAGAAAGACGACGATGGTGGCGATGGCGCTTGCCATGTCGCTGAACATGAGCGTCAGTTTGCGGTTCCAACGGTCTACGAATGCGCCTGCAAACGGACTAAAAAGAAGCGAGGGGAGGAATGTAAAAAAACCGACAAGGGCAAGCGATGCTGCCTGTTCCGTTTTTTCCCAAACCCAAATCGTAAAGGCGAACCAGGTCATTGCGCTGCCGATAATGGAAATCATTTGCCCAAACCAGAGAACGGCGAAGGCTTGCATTGACCTGTTTGCCATGAAATATAAACCCGGTATCCGCGCGCGGAGGCGCGATGTGTTTCGGATGGATTATTGTTGGGGACGGAGGCGCGCCGACAGATCGCGCAATTGCGTAAACGAGACGGGCTTGATAAGAACCAGGTCCGCCAGGTTTCGCATACGTTCGCCCATTTGCGCGTCGGCAGTGGCGACAACGACACGGGTCTTTTCCAGCCTTGCGTCGCCGCGGATTTGATCCAGAAGTTTGTCGCCAGCCATGTTCGGCAGGTGCATGTCCAGAATGACCACATCCGGCACAACCTGCTGTAAACGCTCATGAGCGACAAGCCCGTCGTTTATGATTTCCGTTTTGTAGTCGGCGGCGATCAGCGCCTGGCTGAAAATTTCGGCAAGGTCCTCGTCATCCTCGACAATCAATGAAAATACATCCATGGCATCCTCCTAATTTGTAATGAGCGGCAAGGTGACTGTAAACACGCTGCCGGCATTCGTCTGACTATCCACGTTAATCCTGCCGTTCATCAATTCCACCAGTTGTTTGACGATGGCAAGCCCCAAGCCGACTCCTCCGTAGTTTCGGGTGGCGGAGCTTTCCACTTGGCGGAAAGTATCGAAAATATACTCCCGCGCTTCTTCGGGTATGCCTTCCCCTGTATCTTTAACTTGAATCTGCCAGGTTTTATCACCCGCTTTATTTATGGAGACTCGCACCTCGCCTCCTTTGGGTGTAAATTTTATGGCATTGTTGGTCAGGTTGATCATAATCTGCTGCAACCGTTGGGAATCGCCAATGAGGGTTTGGGGCATACGCGAATCAATTTCTGTAACAAGATTAACGCCTTTCTCCGATGAGATGTGTTCCATCGTATCCTGCACGCTTTTCAGCAGTTCTGACGGATTACAGGGTTCGGAGTTTATCTTCATCCGCCCGGATTGGATTTGCGCCTGGTCCAAAAGTTCGCTTACGATGGATAAAAGCCGCCGCGTGTTTTCCATGATCCGCACGGAGACTTTTTTCTGGCTTTCGCTCACCGGTCCATACACCGTTTCCTTGATCATTTCGGCGAAGCCCAGGATCGCATTGAGCGGGGTTCGCAATTCGTGTGAAACGACTGCGACGAAGGTGTCTTTCATTCTTTCGAGTTCGGCTTCCCGTGTCACGTCGCGGAATACCGCCACAGTACCGATGGATTGATTATTTACATCCCTCACTTCCGCCGCGTTAACGGAGAGGGTCTTTTTGCCCCAATTTACGCGGAAGGTCGGCACTGCGCCTTCACGGGCAAATATATTGCTGATGCGGGCGTGTTGATCCGCCTCGATTTCACTCGAACTAAGGAGGTTTGAAATCCCATGCCCAATAATCGCCTCCTGGGGTTTCCCCGTCAATGCCGTTATGGAGGGGTTGGCGACAATCGCGCTGCCGTGATTGTCGAACACCACCACGCCGTCGGCAATGCTGTTCAAAATCGCCTCGCGTTGACTGGCTTGCGCCGCCTCGCGCGTGAGGGATTCGGATAGTTCGCTCGTCCGTTCGACCACGCGCTGGTCCAATTCGGCGTTGATGACCCGGAGTTCACGGAGGGCTTGTTCGAGGTTGCGAGACGAAAACCAGGAAATAAAAGCAAGCATAAAAAAGCCAATAATAGCTGTAATATTCGGCGGCAGGTCTGTTTGACGCGCCAAAACAGAAACAATTATGGTGTTAACAACCGCAAAAAAGAAGCTGCTGGCAGGAGCAAAAATCAAACTAGAAATCACGATCGGTATCGTAAATATAAACAGCGAACGCCCATTTGATAGTTGTTCGGGCGTGTCGCTAAATGTCGAAACTACAACAAGAAGCAAAAGTAAAGAAAATGATGCGATCCTACTGGATCGCTTATTGAATTGATACACTCCAGCGCTGGTAAGTATTGCAACCACAGCACTAATTACAGTCAATTGATTGTCTTGCTGTACCCATCTTTCTGGATTAATAAACAAAAATACAAGAATTGCAACCAGTCCCAACAGAGATAAGACAAAAAAGCCAAAAGATAAAATTCGGACAATCTCCTGTCTGCGA
The DNA here is from genome assembly GCA_020060625.1 of Anaerolineales bacterium. Classification (GTDB taxonomy): domain Bacteria; phylum Chloroflexota; class Anaerolineae; order Anaerolineales; family Villigracilaceae; genus Villigracilis. The sequence goes on from JAGUZU010000067.1 coordinate 30,229, forward strand.
GTTTCGTCAGGATCATTTCTATCTGGGAATATGTAACTACGTATTTTTGTCCACATAATTACCGCTCTCCATAAATTAACAACAAATAGACGTCAATTCATTATCAAACCACTATTTTTCATCTGCCAGAGTTAATGCGCTCAATATACTCGATTTCACAAGAATTTCAGGACAATAAAGGGATTTGTCTATCCATAGCGGAGGATATGGTGGTTCGCAGTTCTTCAACAACCAGTATCTAGCCTGCTCAACCCTGCCAAGAAATGATTTACCTGTATATCTCTGCCAAATTACCAAGGCTTGTATACAATAAGATGTCTCTTCGGCGGTCGATTTTTCGTAAAAACCCCATGATCCATCCGCCTTTTGGGTATCGAGCATCCATCGAATTGATTCGCGACATAAGTCGTCATCATACTCTTTCGCAAGAATAATCAAATGAGAAGTTGTGTAATAAGGAGAGACATTCCATTTATCAAACCAATATCCACCAGATCGACGCATCGAACGAATAAATCGAATTGCCTTTTGAATGCTTGGGTGCGATTTTTCAAAACCGGCATATCTTAAAGCACCAAGCACATGAATATTTACATCTACTGAAGGATTGGCTTCGTAGTGAAAGCAACGAAACCAGTCTTCCTCCTCATACTGCAATACAGCATCTAGTTCCGGCTTTCTTCCAAATTTCGCTAAAATCTCATAAGCAACATTAGTGTCATCACCGTCGGTTAATGTAAAACTGTCTGAAAAACCTAAACCTTGTCCCTGCCTCCAGTGTTGCTCTAAATAATCCAAATGATTATTACAAAGGGTCGCAATCTCTTTGTCCTCCCAATACAGGTTTGTAATGGAAAGATTCCATAGTACCCAAATTCGCTCGAATACTTCAATTGGCGATAGAGTAGGCGCTCCACCACCCCTAGCAGAAACAATTGGAGAGAGGTAGTTTAATGCGGCTCTATTTCCTGGGTCAACATAAAGGGCAAAATGGGCAGTTGCAGAAGGGCTATTCCCCACAGAGCCGTTTTTCTCCTGCAAATTCTCCACATCCAACAAATTCAGTTTATCTATTCCTGTCATTTCGGCAGAATGCGCAACTGTAACAAAACGAGAGACTTTAATTCCTGACAATTTCTTCATCTTTATTTCGCGCATACGAGAAAGCTTGCCGAGTATTCGTTCTTTCTGCTGCTTAATAATCCCTAATTTTTCCGCCTCAGCAACCAAAGTAGGTACTATTACTTCAAAACCTACTGTTGCACCATTGGGGTCAAGTTGGAGTCTCTGCGTTGCATCAGAGGTTAGTTTATCCAATGCGATTAATCCATTTTGGATCATTATTCTATCTGCGTGACGCCGCCCCCTATAAGTCAAAGCTATCATGGCAGATAATGTACAAATAATTCGATCATGATAATATAGCGGGTACGATGCTCCCCAAGAGCCGTCATCAAGTTGATGCTCACAAATCCACTCCAGCGCCTGATTGCTCATTTCGGGCTCAATATCTTTTAGTCTGGCAATCCACGCCGTATCATAAGGCGTACTTGATAAATTGCTTTCAAGATCAATTTTTTTTAATAGTTCAGAAAATGTTTCCATAGTGAATGCCTGAAGTTTTTTATTTTTCCAAATTTATATCTGCATACCAAATATTGTCGCGAACATAACCAACCCCTAGGGCGTCTTCGCGCATATTCATGTAGTAATTCTGCATTAAACCAAGAGCATCTTTCGACATTTGTGAATAGTCCGGCTCCGGTAACGGACGAAGAAACATATGGTCGTACAGGATTTTTCTCAACAATATATTTTCCATATAAAGTGAGGGGGCAATTGTAAAATACAAACTCTCTCCTCCCCAATCAAGCAAAGGGTAATCGAAAACAGTAAATTTTTCAAAACCAATAAACAAATCAGCCTTGCCAATATCTTCACCATAATAGATTTCTATCAATTCTTGCTTAGTGGGAATCCTCTTATTTGCAAGATAATATTTCACAGAAAGTTCTGCCAACATTTCCGCAGAATCGTCAGCAAAAACTCCATAAAAGAGTCCGTGTTTTTTATTCGAGGATGTCGAGCTAGTAACTTTATCAAATAATTCTGTAATTGATGTGTGTCGGGTTGATTCAAATTTTCTTCGATAATTGCCATAAAAATGCACATGGATTTCATATCTATCATAGAAAGATGTAAAGATGGGGTGATCTGCCAATAAACCCATACTTGCCCCAATTTGGGTCATGTATTCTTCGCCGCGTTTCAGAATCTCCCCACCAAAAACAGGTGCTATGACAGTTTCAATCCCATAATCGAAAAGCAATCGAAACAGATTTACATATGCTTTACTAGTAGATTCAATATAATCTTGCGCTGATCTCTGGAAATTTTTTTCTCCATGTTCCAATACAAACCACCGCCGCGTGCCGTTGAAGGGGAAGACGCATGTTTTTGTCCCGCTCGCGCGGACGATATCGGCGACTTCTTCATTGGAGAGAGACAAGAATTCTTCCAGTTTCATGGGTTTCGACATTATTTCACCGTTTGATCCTCTTCAGCGTTGGACATTATTGAAACGAGCGCATCCACCGATTGCAGGTATTCCAACCAGCCGGGGTATAGGGCAAAGTCGCTTTCCCGATAAGATTCGTCGGGGTGGATGGTCTTAACTCTCAGGAAGTTGTATAAAGCCCGTTGTTCTGCGGTGACAGGCTCGAGGTCCGCGAGAGAGGCGGGGGCATGAAAATGGTGTTTGCCGCTCTCGATAAGCGACGTCATCGCTTCGATATGCGAATCGTCATCCAGATCGCAATGGGAGTTGAGGAATTCCGAAAGCCGCCCACATTCCCGTTGTGGATGTTGAAGCAACTGGTCATAGGCAATGAAAATTTTTCGCGGCGCGCTTTGAGTGGCAGCGAGGATATTCAACATGCAAAACTGCCAGTAGGCAAGACCGGCGGAAAGCGGTGTTTCATCAGGCGAAAGCCCCTCCATTTTTGAGGCGGAAAGGATTGTCTCGACGGGATGGCGGATTGGGATAATGTAAATTGCGTCATCCCAAAAATGCGACCAAAACGGGATCACAAGCGGGATGCGCGGATCTTTCCAGACCCATGCGCCTGCTTCCGCTTCCCGCGCCTCCGAATCCATATCAGCCAGAACCTGTTTCGCCCGTCCCACAATTTTCGCATCCTTCAACTTTTCAACGAGGACGCCCGCAGGCGTGGGAACACGGCTGTTGTTATTCAACAAATCGTCGTTTATTTTTTGCAAGGCAAGGTGTTCGAGATAACCATATTCATCCTCGAAGAGGTCATCTTGTTTTCCGGCATACGCGCCCCATTCGCGGACAAGGCGGGTGAGCAACGAGGTCCCACTGCGATAGATGCCACAAACAATGATTCGGCGAGGCACGATGAACACTCCCATTATGAATTTGAAAAACGATTTAATGTTTTTCGGAACAATGGCTGGATGGGCGCAAATGCGACCACGCCGTTATCTTCGGGTTCAAAGCCCAATTGCCGTTTAAGTTCATACGCGCCGCTTCCCCAGCGCAGGGAGGCTGTGCCGCGTTCCAGAGCCATCCGAATACCTTCATAAACGAGCATCAAATAGACATAAGGAGTTTGAGGGGCAAGCCCCAGAGCGGTTGCCATTTGAACGTTGTTATCTTCCAATAAAAGCCCGCAGCCCGCCAGCCTGCCGTCAATATCTGCGGTCAGGAGAGAGCCGCCTACCATTTCCATGTTGAGAAGCATGGGACGCATCCAGGGATTTGGCTGCGCGCCATGCCGAATTTCCACTTCCCGAATCAAACGAATGGCATCATCAACATTGTCAGCGCGAGATTTGCGATTAATACGAATATTCCTCTTTTCTGCTTCACGAAGCGTGCGCTTGTAGTGCTGACGGTCTTTTTTATTGCCGGCGGCAAGATACTCATCGAAGTTTGTCCAACGAATCTGCATGACAGTACCCGGATTGGAAACCTTCATTACAGAAAAGCCGCCCGGCAGGGAGAAATATTGCCCAGACGGCAGGTAATCCAGAACCAAAACAGAGCATTTCCTTTGAGCGCCGATTTCAAGCGCCTTCCCGATAAGCGTGGACAACACTGCATTGCGGTCTTTTGTCGAATTGGAAAGCACGATCCCGGATAAATTCGAAAGCGGAGAACGGCAGATAAGAAGCGGATATTTTTTCAGCACAGCCCGGAGAATCACGCGCCAACGCCCGGCATACTGGGGAAGCGGCTCGTTATAAATCACCCATAGAGACGCCCGCCCCACCAACTTTTCATCCTGATAGACAAGCAAATGGATCGGTTCACAATCCGCCATGACCTGCTCGCCAAACCGATACCATTTGTGGCTCTGAAACGGTCGTCCGGCGGACAAGCCATCCCATTCCCCGGCGTCGATCTGGTTGATGGAATCTGCGATGCGGATGGAGATACTCGAGGCTGAGTCTGAGTTGGTCATCCGTCCATTTTAAAGCGGAAATTTTTTAAATTTCATGGAGATTTCATGCCTATCAAAAGTGTAAAGGAAATGCCGCGCAGGGGCATTATTGAAATTCAGGACGCGCGAAAACGAACAAAGGAACATCCGATGTCGTATAATCCGACAAGCGCATGAAAAAATCCACTCTCCAAAAAGCAGCATCGCTCATCAAACCCTGGCATGTCCTTGCCGCCCTGATCGCTCTCAATATATCCATTGCGCTTTTCATTGGGAATGACTACGGTGAAGCATGGGACGAACCCTCCTACTATCTGTACGGCGAACGCTCTTTCGACGCCTATCTCCGGGGGCTTGCGGGGCGGGAACTCATTCCCCAAAAGCACATCTATTTTATTGACTTAAGATATTACGGTCCTTTTTATACGGCGCTGGGCTGGTATATTACGAACAGCCTGACAGCGGTATTTGCCAACTGGTCATATCCCGATATTTGGCACTTTGTTAATTTTGGTTTTTTCCAGCTTTCGCTCGTCGCGTTGTATCATGTTGCAAAACGCTTCCTCAACCGATGGGCGGCAGTTGGCGTCGTTCTCCTGTTCTCCACCCAACCGTTGATTTTTGGTCATGCCTTCATCAACCCCAAAGACATTCCCTTCATGACCTTTTTTACCATCAGCATAGCCTCCGGCATGGCAATGGCAGAAGCCATCCAAACTCCGCGCGAAGGGAAAGCCCAATATTCCCGGCACAACTTGATCGCGGCAATTCTTTTTGGCTTGTTCATCTTTACAATCGTGGGAAAGGATGCCATTGCATCCGCCATCGGGTCCATTGTCGCATTTTTTTACAACGCGCCCGCGGACTCAATTTGGGAGGAAATCTTCTCCATGCTGGCAAACCGGGCAGACCGATTGCCACTGGATAGTTACACTCACAAAGCGGTTGCTCTTGGGGCGGATCGAATTTTGATTATCACGGCATTTTTGATTATCACAACAAGAAAGGCATATCTCGATTACACACAAGGCGGGATAAAAAACATCCGCCTCACACTCGACCGGGAGTTGATCGCCAGGACCCTGTTCGCCGGTCTCCTCCTCGGCTTGACCACGTCCATTCGCCTGCTTGGACCCTTTGCCGGTCTACTCATCGCAGGCTACGCGCTGCTGACATCAGACAAAAAGTCGTTCACGCCGTTGATCTATTATTTCTCCGTTGCCGCGCTTGTCACCTACCTGACATGGCCCTTCCTTTGGGACCAACCGGCTTCCCATTTCATCGAGTCGCTGCAAGTGATGAGGGATTTTCCATTCACCGGGGCGGTGCGCTTCATGGGCGATAACATTGCACCTTCCAACCTTCCATGGAGTTACATCCCCGTTCTCATCACCGTTCAAATCACAGAGCCTGTCGTACTTCTGGCTTGGATCGGCTTCTTCACCGTTTCGATAAAATCTCTCAAGAACCCAACTGAAGCGAAGAGAAATTCCCTGATCTTCGCCTGGCTTATCCTACCTGTCGGTTTGCACATCCTTCTTAAATCCAGCGCATACGACAATTTCCGCCAATTCATCTTTATCCTGCCGCCCATGTTCATCCTCGCAGGTATGGGCTGGGAAACGATCCGGCAGAAAATCAATAACCAATGGATAAAAGCCGCTGTTTTTATCCTGCTCTTAATACCGGGACTGGCTGGCATTGCATCCCTGCATCCATATCAATACATTTACTACAATGGCTTTGTCGGAGGGTTGCCCGGCGCGGCGGAAAATTTCGAGACCGATTACTGGCTGACGTCCTACCGCGAAACCGCAGATTACATAAACAATAACGCCTCCAAAAACGCCTGGATTTTGGCGTGGGGCGCGGGATATAACGTCAGGGGCAATGTCCGTCAGGATTTAACCGTCTTCGATTTTGATACAGACGACGTGGAAAAACTTTACGAGTACGCCGTAATCACCACCCGCTTCGATAATCACATCCATCTTTTTACAGATGCCGAGGTTGTGTTTGAGGTAAGAAAAAAAGGCGTTTTACTGGCAGTGGTCAAGAAAATAAAATAGGGCAAACGAAAACTTCGGAAACCTGGCAGGCTTCCGAAGTTTATGTCTACCCAAACAATCTTCCCAACCCTTTTCCCCCAGTTTTCTGAAACATCTTCATCATCTTTTGCGCCTCGCGGAACTGTTTGATCAAACGGTTCACGTCCTGCACTTCCATGCCCGAGCCGGCGGCAATGCGTCGGCGGCGGGAGGCATTCAAGAGGTCGGGATTGCGGCGCTCTTTCAGCGTCATGGAATTGATGATGGCTTCCGACTGCTTGAATTGCTTTTCCACCGTCGCGGGGTCAATCCCGCGCGCCGCCTGCCCCATCTGCCCGGGCAGCATATCCATGATCTGTCCCAGCGGTCCCATTTTCTTCATTTGCTTCATCTGCTCGAGCCAGTCCTCCAGCGTGAACTGCCCCGTCATCATCTTTCGAGCTTGCTCCGCCTGCTTTTCGGCGGATTGCTGATCGAACATCGCCTCAGCTTTTTCGATCAGCCCGATCATATCGCCCATGCCCAAAATCCGCGAAGACAAACGCGCGGGGTCATACATTTCGAGCGCGTCGAGTTTTTCACCCGTTCCGATAAATTTGATCGGAATCCCCGTCACCGAGCGGATGGAAATCGCCGCGCCGCCGCGCGAGTCCCCGTCCATTTTGGTTAGGACAAGCCCCGTCAGGTTGATCGCCTCTTTGAACCCCTGCGCGATGTTCAACGCTTCCTGACCGATCATGGAATCGATGACAAGCAGGATATCCACCGGGTTGACGTTTGCCGCAATGGACTTCAACTCATCCATCAGTTCCGCATCCATCTGGGACCGTCCGGCTGTATCCACGACCACCAAACTGAATCCACCCTTTTCGCCTTTTTCGACGGCTCGCTTCGCGAGCTGCGGCGGCGTGATGGACGTATCCGCTTCGACTTCGACATCCAGCCGCTCGCCGAGTTGCTGCAACTGTTTGACCGCGGCGGGACGGTACGGGTCGCCTGCCACGAGTAAAACGCGCTCGCCTTTGGATTTCATCAGGCGCGCCAGTTTGCCTGCGGCGGTCGTCTTGCCCGCGCCTTGCAAACCGACCATCATCACCACGCGCGGTTTTGGTCCCGTGAGATTTAATGGAGCAGGCTCGCCAAGCGTGCCGATCAACTCCTCATTAACAATCTTGATGACCTGCTGACCGGGGTTGAGCGCCTTCGATACCTCCGCGCCAACGGCGCGTTCGCGCACTTTGGCAATGAAGGATTTGACCACGCTGAAATGCACGTCGGCTTCAAGGAGCGCGAGGCGCACTTCGCGCATGGCAGCGTCCACATCCGCTTCGGTGAGTTTTCCGCGGCGGCGAAGGTTATCGAAGATTTGGTTAAGTCGTCCGGTGAGGGTTTCAAACATAAGATCACATTGTCATTGCGAGAGCGATAGCCCGAAGCAATCTCCAGATACTCGAGGATCGTTTCGTCGCCCGTATGGGCTCCTCGCGATGACGAAGATAAGGCGCAGGAACAGGCATTGTAGCGCGGAGCAGGTTGAGGGTCAAGAAAGAGGCGGGAAATTATTTCGAGCGCAGCCCATGCCTGAGGAGCATCCAGTGTCCCAGAATCCCCAAACCAAATATCAAATAGGCAAGCAGGTAGGTGGAATCGATGACGAGGGTGAGCGCGTTGCTGTTTTCCGCAGACCAGGCGTACATCCCCGTTTTTTCCGCCCAGGCATAAAGCATGTCAGACACGCCGAAGATCATCAGCCCAATCCAGGGACGCATGAGCGCGCCGCCGCGAAAGACAAAGACAAGCGCGAGCCCGGCGATTCCCACCGCCAGGTCGGCAAAGGGGTAATAGAAATCAACAAAGGATTCAACCGTAAACGTCCCAAGCGCCGAAAGCAGGGACAACGGAAGCAGAAGGACGACGAGCCATGCGCCGATTGCGTAAAGACGGATTGTTTCCGACTCTCCGGGCATGATGGCGGAATATTGGTGGTAAAGAGCAAAGGTAAAGAAAAGGAACCCGAGCCACCACCCAAAGTCGGCGATGCTTGGCACGGGAACTTCCTCAAAAATAAAGGCATAGATCTGCCATGCCGCTTCCGCAAAAAACCACAACCATGCGCCTATCATCATGTTTTTCCAAATTTTGCGCGGATGATCTTCGGGGTCGTAATACAAAAAGACGACAGTGGAAACGCCCGCCACGGCAAGCGCCGCAAGAGATGTGATGGAATTCAACACAAGGTTGTCGAACGGCTCGCCGAGGGGCGCAAACTGATAAAAAACGATGTAGCCCGCCAGTAAAAGCAGGGCGAACGCATAGGATAGGATTGCCCGCGGCGAGGAAAAGGTCCGCTTCAACTCATTCCATTCGTTAATCATAAAAATATCCTCTAGGCAAAAGGGCGTGCGCATCGATCAGGTCCAAGTCGGGTGCGGGGAGGTTGGCAATATTTTCCCTCAGTGAAGCGGCAAGCAGGCGCGGACCGACAACAACTGCGCAATGTTCGAACATTTCAGCCAGAAAGAGCCGGTAATATTTCGCAGCGACCTCGGATGATAGAAACACCTCGCAATCCAAAATTTTATGGGAGGAGATGGATATATCAAGGTCTCTTTCCGACGTAAAGGAGGTCATAACGCGGACAAGAGATTCGACAAGCGCGCGACCGGCGAGGGTTCTGAAACGCGCGAGCATCAAATTGCAAATTTCCGCAAACAGGCGGCGCAGCTGGTATTCTTTCCATATATCCACGGACGCATCCAAAGAAAACGCCGAAGCCATACACTGGGGACCCCATGCCTCGTAAAAAACAGGGCTGAGACCCGCTTCATCTCGTACGGTTTCCTCTGAAACAAATACGGAATACGGTTGCGAGTTTTTCTCCGGAAAAAGGACAAGACCCGACGAGCGCTGCCAGTTCAAATAAACCAGGGAGGGTTCCGATCTTCCCGCTTCGGATTTGAGATATTGGGACACCTGCCCGGGGTCGGATATTTCTTCCGTACGCCCATCCCGCACCTGCAACGAAAGCCCGAACAAAAGCAGCCCCAACGGAGAGAGCGGGATCGCCTTTGCGTATGCCTCGCCAGCGGAATGCACTTTTTCCAGCCACTGGTCGCGCGGGAATATTTGCGTCAGACCGGAATTAAAAAGAGCGGCAGAAAATACGCCTCCGCGCTTTAAAAACAGGTACAAATTTTTATCCGGGGAGTATGCGAGCCGTATTAATCCTGTTTGACGGCGTTCGTAAAAGGAATCCACCATTGCCTGTATCTCCGGCATGGATGCGACCCTCTCGTTTGGGTGGACAGTGTTGAAGACGGCGGGCATGTCGTAATCATAGCATGGCGCGCTTGGGCAGGCAATATACAATTTCTTTACAATACAACCGAAACTCCTTATACTGGCGCGTGTTCTTGCTTTCATCCTTATCACCCCGTGGAGGAGTCATGGCAGTCGAAGCAGTGGTCAACGACAGGAAAGAGATCTTTGGGTGGGCAATGTACGATTGGGCGAACTCTGCCTTTAGCACAACAGTGGGGACGGTGTTTCTGGGTCCGTATGTGGCAAGTCTGGCGCGCGCCGCAGCGGAAGCGGCGGGAACGCCCACCGTTTCATTTTTGGGAATTCCCGTTGCGCCGGATTCGTTTTTGCCCTATTGCATTTCCTTTTCGGTCGGGATGCAGGTGCTGTTCCTGCCCATCCTCGGCGCAATTGCGGATTATTCGCATTTGCGAAAGCGCATGATGCAGATCTTTGCGACTATCGGCGCCCTTTCCACCATCCTGATGTTTTTGGTAACGGGAAATCTGTGGTGGCTGGGCGGCTTGCTCTTTATCGTCGCAAATCTTTCCTTCGGCGCGGCAATCGTTTTCTATAACGCCTACCTCCCCGACATTGCCAGCGAAGAAGAAAGAGACCGCGTCTCCTCCTACGGCTGGGCAATGGGGTACATGGGCGGCGGGATTCTGCTGGCTCTCAACCTTGCCTTCTTCATCTTTAGCGAAGACATTGGCGTGCCAAGCGAACTCGCCGTGCGAATCAACCTTGCCTCTGCAGGCATATGGTGGCTTGGGTTTTCCTTCCTGACATGGGCAAGGCTGCGATCACGCCGCGCCGCGCGCTCCCTTCCCGCAGGCGAAACGTATGCAAGCATCGGCTTCAAACAGCTGCGAAAAACCTTCAGCGAAGTAAAGCATTTCCCCGAAACCTTGAAATTTCTGCTGGCTTACTTTCTATACAACGACGGCATCCAGACGGTGATCGCCGTCGCCGCAACCTTCGCCGCCGCGCCTCTGATTCAGGGTGGGTTGGAACTCGACCAAACCACCCTCACCGCTGTGATCTTGATGATCCAATTCGTGGCGTTCTTTGGAGCGTTGTTTTGGGGCAAACTGGCAGGCTGGATCGGCGCGAAGCAGTCGGTCATCGTCAGTTTGGTGATCTGGTCGGGCGTCGTCATCTACGCCTATGGCGGCTTGCAGGGCGAAGGGCGCGTGACCGAATTCTTCATCCTGGGCGGATTTATCGCCATGGTGATGGGCGGCTCGCAAGCCATCAGCCGCAGTCTCTTTGCGCAGATGATCCCCAGCGGCAAGGAAGCGGAATTCTTCTCGTTCTACGAAGTCAGCGAACGCGGCACATCCTGGATTGGACCGTTGATCTTCGGACTTGCAAATCAGTGGTTCGGAAGCCTGCGCATCGCCATTCTCTCCCTGATCTTTTTCTTCATCATGGGCTTGATCTTCCTGCCTTTCGTGAATGTAAAAAAAGCAATCGAAGACGCGAAAAAGTACGACGCGCAAGCCTGACAAAATATGACCCGCCAATACGGCGGGTCATATTTTTATTGCAGGTTTTGATCGAACAAAGTTCTAAATTCTTCCTCCGAAACCGGACCGATCAGTTTTCTGATCAGATTCCCGTCCCCGTCCAGCAAATAGAATTCGGGTTGATAGACAAACCCCAACTCACTCTGAAACGCCTTTGTCTGGGGGTCGTCGGCGTCGAGATATGAAAACTTGATCCTGCCGAAATACTCTGCTTCGAGCCCATGAACCATGGGCGCCATGGCGCGGCAGGTACTTCAGGTAAAGCGAAAGAACTCGATGAGTTGCAACTGTCCCGAAGCCAGTGACACCGTGGAAGGGTCTGTGGCTTCGAGCGCCGATCCGCGGGAAGTGGCGACAGGCTGAACCTCCGCTTCAGCGGGAGATTCGGTCACCGCTTCTGTCTCAGGGACAGCGGATTCCACCGGTGGAATTTGGTCAACAGGGACGGCTGTCTCTGTGGGTACGGCAGGAGCGCAGGAAACTGCCAGAAAAACAGCAATCAGGCTCAGGGTCCAGAAAGGGAAGCGACGTTTCATAATCTCCTCGTTAAAGTTTGGGTTTTGTATCAGACGTCCCTCGCGCGTCCTGTCTTACGGCGAAAAAAGTCGGGATTATCGTCACGCCGATGAAAATACGCTTTTCTTTGACCAGGGCAATCGCATCTAAATTTTGACACCCTATATATGGGCATCATTGCCGTAATTGCGCCTTACTGCCCATATATGGATTTCCACATTTGGGCAG
>JAGUZU010000009.1 GCA_020060625.1 Anaerolineales bacterium
AGCGCGGCAAGCCGCAGCCAAAGTAAGTCGGATTGGCAATCCGACCTACGCGCAAAATCTTCGCGGTAGGCGTAGTTTTTACAGAGCAATACTATAAGGAAGGGTGACATTCCAACAAATCCCATCCTCCTGTTGACAGCGGCAGGAGGATTTTTTTATACCGCGCTCGGTCAAAAATTGCGCTTTTTAAAAGGCGGGAGCGCAATTTTTGACCGTGAGTATTACATTACACGGTAGAATACAACCCATGCGACACCGACTTTTCCTCCTTCTTTCTCTCTTTCTTTTCCTGATTTCCGCCTGCGCGCCCGCCGCCTCGCCGACTCCGCCGGAAACTGCCACACCACCCTTGTCCATCCCCGCCGACACCCCGACCGCGCTTCCGCAGGAGACGCCGACATCCCTCTCCATGCCCACACCCGCGCTTGAACGCTCGAAATATTTTTTGGATGCCACCATTGACTACGACGCCCATTTCGTCACAGTGACGCAGACCATCCAATACATCAATCGAACCGGCAGCCAGCTCAATGCGTTGGTACTTGCCGTGACGCCCAATTTATGGGATGGCAGTTTCACCCTCGACAGCATCGCTATTGACGGCGAACCGCTGACCACCTACACCCTCGACGGGCAACGCCTCGACATTGCCCTGCCTTCCTTCCTGCCGAACAACGAAACAACCGAAATCCAACTTCAATACAGCCTTGCGCTCCCCTTTGCCGAGCAGGAAGACCCCGGCATCTCGCGCCCGCGCATTTACGGCTACACCAGCCGCCAGATCAACCTTGTCAACTGGTATCCGTTCCTCGTGCCGAACATGGACGGCGAATGGATATTGCACGACCCCTGGTATTATGGCGAACATCTTGTGTACGAAGCCGCAGATTATGAAGTGACCGTCCGCTTTGCAGACCCGGCGTCCGCGCCCGTCGTCGCAGCGAGCGGCGCGCCTGAACAACTCGCGGATTCCACGCGCTACACCATCACCGCCGCGCGGACGTTCGCTCTGGCAGCCAGCCGCGAGTTTCAGGTATCCAGCTTGCAGGTCGGGGATGCGGCGGTTTCCAGTTACTACTTCCCCTTCAACGAGGCGGCAGGTCAAGCCGCCTTGCAGGCATCCGCCGAAGCGCTGCAAGTCTTCAGCCAGCGCTATGGACCGTATCCGCACAAAAGCCTTGCCATTGTGATGGGTGATTTCAACGACGGCATGGAATATTCCGCCTTCTTCTACCTCAGCAAGGATTTCTACAATTTGTACGACGGCACGCCCGCAAACTACCTCACTTTCGTCGCCGTCCATGAGACTGCGCATCAGTGGTGGTTCGAGCAGGTTGCCAGCGACCAGGCGCTTCAACCCTGGCTCGATGAAAGCCTTTGCACCTATTCGGAACGCATCTACTACGAAAACACGCACCCCGACCTTGTCAGTTGGTGGTGGACGTACCGCATCGATTTCTACAAACCGGAAGGCTTTGTGGATATTCCCATTTACGAAGGTCAGGGCTTCCGCACCTACACCAACGCGACCTATTTTCAAGGCGCGCACTTCCTCGAAAAACTGCGCCAGCGCATCGGCGACGACGCCTTCTTCGCCTTTGTTCAAGATTATCTGAATCAAAGCAACGGCAAAATCGTCACCGCGGACGACTTCTTCCGCATCCTGCGCGCGCATACCAGCGCCGACATCTCCGATCTCATCAACCAGTACTTCCGCAGCGTATATCAATAATGCTTTCGATCTTTCGCAAAACCCATATCATCGTCCTCGCCATTCTGCTCGCATCCTGCAACTCCCCCATCGCCTCGCCAACGCCCACGCATCAAGCCTTTGCGCCTTTCATTTTGGTGACGCAGGACCCAAATGCGTCCTCAACCCCCACGCCATTCCAGCCGTCGGGCGCAGTCGAAACATCCCTGCCAACGTTCACTCCGTCGCCGCCCGCCACCGCGACATTCACAGACACCCCGCCCCCCACACAGACGGAGATGCCGCCTCTCCCCTCGCCGACACCTGCTTCGTCCGCCCAAGCCTCACCCCCGCCGGCAGCCTCCAACCGCACAAGTTACATCCTCTACACCACATTGGACTTCAAAGGCAGAACCGCCTACGTTGACCAGACCATCCGCTACTACAACAAAACAGGCGGAAGCCTCGCCGACCTTGTGCTGTCGGTCCAACCGAACTCATACAGAAACGGCTTTATCTTGAATTCCATCGCGCTGAACGGCGCTCCCGTAACCGCCTACGCGCTGGAAGGTCAACGCCTGACCATCAGCCTGCCGCAAGCCCTTACCTCCGGCTCCGCCGCCACGTTGACGTTGAGCTACAAACTCAACATCCCATCCAAAGGCGCCAACGACGTGTACGGCTACGACCTCAACCAGATTAACCTCACAGACTGGTATCCCTTCGTCGTGCCGTATCGAGGCGGCTGGGTTTTGCACGACCCCATGCCCTGGGGCGAACATCTCGTTTATGAAGCCTCGGATGTGGAGCTCAACATCAAAACCGATTCAGACATCACCCTCGCCGTCGGCGCATCGCCCGAATCCAACGGCGAATGGACGCGCTACCGCATGTACGGCGCGCGGACACTGGCGCTCTCGGCAAGCAGCGAGTTCATGGTCTCCGAAACCTCCACAGGGAATATCACCATCCGCTCGTATTATTTCAACGGTTATCGATCCGCGGGAGACGCGATGGCGAACACGGGCGCAAGCGCGATCCAAACCTTTTCGAGTCAATACGCGCCCTATCCGCACCAAACGCTTGCCATCGTCCAAACCGACATGGACGACGGGCAGGAATACGACGGCTTGGTCTTCCTTTCCACGGATTTCTACGCCCAATACGGCGGCGGCGCGCGCAACAATCTGACCGTCATCGGCGTGCATGAGATCGCGCATCAATGGTGGTTCAGTCTGGTGGGAAACGACCAGGCGCTCGAACCCTGGCTGGACGAGGCGCTATCCACCTACAGCGAACGCATCTTCTTCGAGAACAACTATCCCGCCAACATCAGCTGGTGGTGGCAGTTTCGCGTCAATTACTTCAAACCGACCGGCTATGTGGATACGGACATCTACAACGGCGGGACGTTCCGCTCCTACACCAACGCCGTATATTTTCAAGGCGCCTACTTCCTCGACGAAATGCGCGTGCTGATGGGCTACGGCAATTTTTCGAAATTCATCAAGGAATATGCCCGGCGCTACTCCTACGGTCACGCCACGGCGGCGGATTTCTTCGCGCTTGCGCGCGAGACGATCAACGTCAATTATGACGGCTTGATCGAAAAATATTTTTGGGGTTCATATTAACCCTCCTCTCCAAGAGAAGGATTTGAACGAGGGTTAGGAGGTTTTCTCATGGGCAGACCTTACACCTTCATCAACGTCGCAATGACGGCGGACGGGAAGATAGACACCTTCGAGAGAAAAGGCGCGGGAATTTCATCGAAGCGGGATAAGGAGCGCGTGGACCGACTCCGCGCGGAAGCGGACGCGGTGCTTGTCGGGGGGAAGACGCTTCTGGAAGAACAGCCCAAACTGACGGTCAAGAGCGAGGCGCTGCGTGAGATGAGAATCCGGCTGGGGCGTTCGTCAAACCCCATAAAGGTGGGAGTCGCCACGATTGCAGACATCCCAATGGACTCAGATTTTATTAAGGCGGGGAAAACAAAGGTCGTAATATTTACAACAACCCGGACATCTAAAGAGCAACTTGAAAGGCTCGAATCCGGCGGCGTGGAGGTTTTTCTTCACGATGCGCCGCGCGTGGACTTGATTGAAATGATGCGCGAGTTGAAGAAAATGGGAGTGGAGCGTTTGATGGTGGAAGGCGGCGGGACGATGAATTTTGAACTTATGCGCCTGAGGCTTGTAGATGAAATCACGATCCATGTTGCGCCGATGATCTTCGGCGGCTCGAACGCCCCCACCCTCGCGGATGGTCCCGGTCTTCCGCGCGACCACGCCATTGACCTGCATTTGAAAGACATCGAAAAATGGGATGATGGCGGAGCGCTTTTAAGATATACACTATAGACAGACCTGTTTGCATCGGTCTGTGGAGGAACTATGACTACTGAAGTATTACATGAAAAAATTCAGCTTCTTCTCGATGAGGATTGCTGTCACGAATGCGAAGGCTACGGCGAAGATAAAATCTGCGTCCACATCGAAGCGATTGCCGAACTGCCCACGCGCTTCGGCGACTTTCACATCGTGGGCTTCTCGAACAACCGCGACGGCAAGGAACACGTCGCCATCGTCAAAGGCGACGTGATCGGCGCGGAGAACGTGCCCGTGCGCCTGCATTCGGAATGCCTGACGGGCGACGCGCTCGGTTCCCTGCGCTGCGACTGCCGCGACCAACTGGAAGCCTCGCTGAAAAAGATCGGCGCAATGGAAACAGGCATGGTGCTGTATCTCCGTCAGGAGGGACGCGGCATCGGGCTGACGAACAAAATCCGCGCCTACAGTTTGCAGGATGCGGGTCTGGATACGGTGGAGGCGAACCACGCGCTCGGCTTTCAGGACGACGAACGCGATTACGCCGTCGCGGCGCACATGATCCACTCGCTCAAGGTCCAGTCCATTCAATTGATGACCAACAACCCGAAGAAAATCAACCAGCTCACCCAGCATGGCGTGAAAGTCAACGCGCGCGTTCCGCACATCCTGCCGCCGAACGAACACAACCGCTTCTATCTCGAAACCAAAGCCGCCAAGTCCGGTCATCTCATTGACCTTCGCAAGCAGCGTTTCGCCGAACAGCGTGAGCCGACCATCGTGGAAGGCATGGACGAAACCCAGATCAAGGCGCTCTATGAATAAATCCCCTCACCCCAGCCCTCTCCCAACAGAAGAGGGGGCAAAGACGATCATCATCACCGGCGCGACAGGCGTCCTTGGAAGCCTCGTTGCAAAGACCTTTGCAGGACGCGGGCACAACATCGCCCTGCTCGATAAAGATCAGAAAAAATTGGATTCCCTCGTCCGCGACTTAAGCCTGCCCTCCGAGCGGATACTCGCCCAAACCGTAGACCTGCTCGACGCGCAGACGCTTCAGGACTCCGCCGAAGCGGTTCTTTCCAAATTCGGCAGCATCCACGCCTTATTCCATCTCGTCGGCGGCTGGACCGGGGGCAAGACCTTCGCTGAAACCCCGCGCGACGACCTGGAATTCATGCTCAACCAGCATGTCCGCACCACATTCAACCTGTTCAAAACTTTCGAAGAAGCGCTTTCTAAAAACAACTGGGGACGGGTGATGATCGTTTCGGCATCCACCGTGCCGAATCCGCCCGGCAAATCCGGCGTGTACACAGCCGCCAAAGCCGCGCAGGAGAACATGGTCTTGTCCCTCGCCGCGGAATTGAAGGAGGCGAACGTCACCGCGAACATCATCCACGTCCGCGCCATTGACGTGGACGCTTCGCGTAAAAGCAAAGGCACGCCGCCTTCCGAGATCGTCGCCGCCATGACCTACCTTTTCTCGGACGAAGCGGATAAGGTCAGCGGCGCAAGATTGCCTTTGTATTGAGAATGAAAGCTTCCGAGAATAATTTCGGAGGCTTTTTTATTCGATCTTCCCATGTGTTATCTTTATCATTCCCCCGACAGCAATAGACAAAGCAATAGTCTGCTCCATATTACTAGACGCCTTGTAATTATGAGCGCCTGTATGAAGTAATTTAACTATGTCGGTTTCCGTAACATTTTGGCTTGATAGAGTAGTTTTAACATCTTGGCTAAAGGTCTTTTTAGCTTTCACATAGTTATTAGATACGTAATCCTCAAGAGCGACATTAATATCTTTTGCTGCTGTTTCACAAAGCAATCGCAGAGCCATTCTAATTATGCTTGGAAAAGAACGAGACAAGTTATCCTTTTCTTTTATATAATATTCATGCAAATCAACAATATCTCTATACAAATCACTAACTTGTCCCGAACGCAAATATAGTTTTCCACCAAATATTTCAGATTCTTTTTTGGAAGTACGTCTTGTTTGTCGTTTACCTGCTAATAATTTCTTGGAGTCTTCAAAAGATATATGCGCTAGACGGGCGTTGTTCTTTTTGTTTCGTTCAATGATTTGAAGAGAAGACGGTTCTAAAATATCAACAACTTTCCCTCTGTTTTTTCTAGTCGTTATTTTTTTATTTTCTACTTTCTGTGAAACATCGGAAAGTATTGAATATCCTTCTTCATCATTATGGACACTATGCAATATCCCGCTCTTAAGAGAGAAACCCATCAATTCTAGAATATCTTCTCTAAAGACTTCGTCTTTCACAAAGCGTTGATTTAAGTGAGGGTTATTACTGATAATGCCCGTCGCTTCTTCCAAGATTAGAAATGGGCTTTTATCTTCTTTCATGAACTTATGAAGGAAAATATCGCGCTCAAGTGGTTGCCAGGAACCGGAATCGCTATGTTTTCTATAAACATTTTTCAAAGCTATTTCTTTTATACATACATTACAAGGTATTTCCTCTGGGAAGTCTGGGATTTGTACGTTTATTTCACTTGGGACTGCAACAAGATTGTATTTGATTTTCCCCAAAATCATTCTTCTGTTTCCATCATACACAACTGGCTTGCTTCCATGAAATACCACAGTGGGAAGTTCGCTAAAATCATAATATTCCCCCATTTCTTTTGCCAATTTGTCCAAAGTCCATTTTTTTGAACTATCTTTTATTGCTCTGTCAACAATGTCTTGGTCTGTTGCATTCTCGTCAATTGGATCTCGAGGGTTTTCAGTCCACAAAACTAAATTTTTTATGTTGACGTATTTGACTTCTTGATCCATTTTTTCCTCCTTGTTTGCCTACAAAAGTATTTTTAAAACTACTAAGAATCATTAAGCAAGTTGACTGAAATCTTGGCTCAAAGAGTAGTTAGCAATAAATAACTCGCTGCCTTTATCGGCTTTTCCCTGTTTGTAATTATTCATCCCATATTGAAGTTCCCATTTTTGAATATAGATTTCTTCAGCAGGAGAAAAATTATTCCAAATTTCCGGCGAGTCGTCGTAAGTAATCAGCCATAAATGATTGCAGTTCTTAATATCTTTGGCAAATTCATCATGATCAAAACTTGTATGTAAACTTCCATTTTTTCCATACAATTTTGATTTTGTCGCTTTGAAATATGGAGGGTCAAGAAATGTGAATATATCTTTTCCGCCATCTTTCAACAATTCTTTATAATCTTTATTGGTGATTCTAACTCCGTCCAGTATTGAGCCAAGGTTTGACAGACGTTCAATAGAAGAATCAGTAAATCGTGTGGTGTAAGCCAGATAAGAAAAACCACCAGACTCAACAACTCCGGAAAATGTAATTCGATTTAATATGAAAAACCGGACTGCTCGATCAAATTCTGTCCATTGTTTTACATTTGCGGAAACCAAGTATTCGAAAAGTCTCTGCCCATTTCGAGACTTATTCTTTATCTTTTGGATTTCACCCGCTAGCTTCTCTGAATTTTTTTGAACATATTTCCAAAATAGAAATAGTTCTGTGTTTAAGTCATTAATCCAAATTTTCAGGTCTGGACGTTTTTGTTTAAGATAAATAAACATCGACCCCCCACCAACGAATGGCTCGCGATACTCTTCGAAATCGCTCAATAGGAGCGGTTCGATTCGCCGGATAGCGCGCGACTTTCCACCGGGATAGCGAAGGGGGCTTTTTATCTCTGCCATAATTATCAACAGGTAAATTATATAACACAAAAGTATATCAGCAACTTGTGAATTTTCCGTTATACTCGCGCCCATGCCCATCACCGCCCTGATCCTGCTCTTCTTCTCCGCATCCATGCACGCCTTGTGGAATTTCCTGCTCAAAAGCGCGGAGGAGAAATACATTGCGATGGGCTGGCAGGTGATCCTGAGCGGGGCTTTGGCATTGGGGCTTATCTTCTTTTCGGGCTTGCCTCCGCGCAGCATGTGGCTGTTCGCGGTCATCAGCATGTTACTGGAAGCGTTGTATTTCATCCTATTGTGCGTCGCCTACACCGACCATGACTTTTCGCTCGTCTATCCCATCGCGCGCGGAGCGGCTCCCGCCCTGCTGGTGTTGTGGTCGGCGCTGTTTTTGCGCGAGCAGTTGACCGTCGGCGGGTACATCGGTCTCGCCATGATTACGGGCGGAATCGTCGTCAATGGGGCGACGACGCTTTTGCAAAACCACGACGAGAAACCGCACCTGAAGGGCATCCTCACGGCGCTGTCGGTGGCGTTGGTCATTTCGATCTACACCTTCGTGGACGGGACCGCCGTCAAAAACGGACCTGCATTTCCGTATGGACTGTCCATGTTCGTGATGGTCCCCATGGTGACCACGCCGTATCTCACCCGCAGGTACGGCTGGGATTCATTCCAAAGGGTTTGGGCGAAAAACCGAGCCTATCTCCTGCTTGGCGGCGCGCTGGGGCTGGTCGCGTACATGCTGGCATTGTTTGCGTACACGATTGCGCCGCTGAGTTATTCGGGCGCGATCCGCGAAGTCAGCGCGGTGATCGGAGCGTTTCTCGGCTGGCAGTTCCTGAAAGAGAAGATGGGCGGAGTCCGCGTGCTGGGCGCGGTGATCGTCTTTGCGGGCGTGATGGTGATCGCGGTGTTTGGGTGATTTCACGTCATTGCGAGCCAAAGGCGAAGCAATCCTAATTTCCTTGCGGGATTACTTCGCCGCCGCTTTGCGTCTTTTCGCAACGACACAAGGAGTAATATGACAGACCAAATCTTCCCTGAACCGACGGTGGGTGTTTTTATCTTCAACCCAAGCGGTGAAATGCTGCTGGTGAAAAGTCACAAGTGGCCCGGAAAGTACGTTGTGCCGGGCGGGCATGTGGAATTGGGCGAGCGCATCGAGGAGGCGGCTATCCGCGAGGCGAAGGAGGAGACGGGGCTGGATGTATACGACCTGAAGTTCATCCTGTTTCAGCAGTTTGTCTACGATACTTCTTTTTGGAAGAAGCGTCATTTCATCTTTTTCGATTACGCCTGCAAGACGGATTCGCTCGCAGTGGAGTTGAATGACGAGGCGCAGGAACATGTTTGGGTCGAGCCGGAGGCGGCTCTTCGTCTTCCGTTGGATACATACACGCGGACAGCCCTGGAAAGAATCATCGCGAAAAAATAGTATAAATTTCATCCAATTTACAGTTACGTTAGTCAGTTGCGCCGGATATGAAAAGTGGGTAAGATAGGGATGCCATGACACAGATTTTGGCGCTATGTCTTTTCGACGTTCTTCCGCCTTCCAGTCAGCAAGCCTGATGGGTGCTTTTGTACCTGTCAGGCTTTTTTCATCTTTTAATCAAGGAGCAAAAATGGAGACACCATGGGAGTATCGGTATGCGCATCGCACAAAAAAAATGGGGAGTTCCGTTATCCGCGAACTGCTCAAGTTGACCGAACAGCCCGACATCATTTCATTTGCGGGGGGGTTGCCCGCGCCGGAGGTCTTTCCCGTAAAGGAATTTCAAGCGGCATGTAACAGCGTGCTGGCGGAGCAGGGCGCGCAGGCGCTGCAATACAGCACAACGGAGGGATACAAACCCCTGCGCGAGATGATCGCGCGGCATACGGGGCGTTACAGCGTGCAGATCACCGCCGATAACATTTTGATCACGTCCGGCTCCCAGCAGGCGTTGGATTTCATCGGGCGGCTGTTTATCAACCGGGGTGATTACGTGGTGGTCGAATCGCCAACCTACCTCGGCGCGTTGCAGGCTTGGAACGCTTATGGCGCGCAGTACATTTCCGTGCCTTCGGATGAAAACGGCATGTTGGTGGAGGAACTGGAAGCGGCGCTTCGGGTCGGACCGAAGTTCATTTATGTGCTCCCCAACTTTCAGAATCCCTCCGGCTCGACTCTCAGCCTCGAACGCCGCAAGCGGCTGGTGCTGTTAGCCGACCAGTACGGCGTGCCGATCATCGAAGACGATCCCTACGGGCAACTGCGCTACGACGGCGAGCATCTGCCTTCGGTGGTCTACTTAGACGACCACTTCCGCAACGACGGCGAGGGCGAATACAGCGGCAACGTCATTTACCTAAGCACCTTCTCGAAACTGCTCGCGCCAGGACTTCGCCTCGCGTGGGTGGTCGCGCCTCCGAACGTGATCCAAAAACTGGTGATGGCCAAGCAAGCCGCCGACCTGCACACTTCATCGTTCAATCAGCAGGTTGCGTACGAGGTTGCCAAAGGCGGATTTTTGGACGAACACGTAAAGGTAATCCGCGCCACGTACAAGGAGCGCCGCGACGTGATGCTCGAAATGATGGAGGAGATGTTCCCCTCCGAAATGCGCTGGACGAGACCGCAGGGCGGCATGTTCCTGTGGGGCATGATGCCCGCAGGCGTGGACGCGGCGGAAGTTTTGAAGATCGCCATTGACCGCAAGGTGGCTTTCGTACCCGGCACGGCGTTCCACCCGAACGGCGGCGGCGAAAACACGATGCGCCTCAACTTCTCCTTCTCCAACCCCGACAACATTCGCGAGGGAATCACAAGGCTTGGCAGGACGTTGAAGGAAGTGTTGGTGAAGAATGGGCACAAATAATGCGTAATGAGTGATGCGTAAAAAAGCGGCTTGCCAATTGAGCAAGCCGCTTTTTCATCGTCCATGATCCATCATCCGTCGTCATTCTTCCACATACGGCACATAATCGGCGCGGGCAATGCCCTGCTTGATCGCCGTCTCTGCCACGGCGCGGGCAACGGCATGATGCACCTTTTTATCGAGCGGGCTGGGAACCAATTCGCCGGGCGGGGTCATGTCGGCAATCGTCTTTGCGGCGGCGAGATACATTTCATGCGTGATGCGCGGCGCATACGAATCCACCGCGCCGCGGAAGATGCCGGGGAATCCCAGCACGTTGTTCACCGACTTGCCGTCCGCCGCAAACGCCGCTCCGCGCTCCATCGCAACTTCGGGATCGATCTCCGCATTCGGGTTCGACAGCGCGAGGATGATCTGTCCTTTGCGTACCATCTCCGGCTTGATGAGGTTCGGCGCGCCCGTGGTTGCAATCACGATGCCGCACGTTTCCATGATTTCATTCAGGCTGGATTTAACTCCGCCCGCCGACTCGAACCGCGCCAACGCATCGGGATTCAAGTCCGCGCCGCGCACCGCGTTCCCAGTCAGACGCATCAACATCCGACCGATGGCATGACCAGCCGCCCCAAGCCCGATCTGCCCGACGACGGCTTTGTTCAAATCTGTGCCAGTTTGGCGCGTGGCAACCATCAACGCCGCCGCGGCGACCACCGCTGTGCCATGCTGGTCGTCGTGCATCACGGGAATATCCAGCATGGATTGCAGCCGCTCTTCGATCTCGAAACAGCGCGGCGCGGAAATATCCTCCAGTTGAATGGCGGCAAAGGTCGGCGCGATGGCGGCAACCGTTCGGACGATTTCATCGGGGTCTTTCGTATTCAGCAGAATTGGAATGCCTGAAAGCCCCACCAGGGTTTCCATCAACATCGCCTTGCCTTCCATCACAGGCATGCCGCCCAGCGGACCGATGTCGCCAAGCCCCAACACCGCCGTGCCGTCTGTTACGATGGCGACCATGTGGCTGATGCTGGTGTACAACCGCGCCTGCGCCGGGTCCTTTGCGATCCGCAGGCAGACTTCCGCCACGCCGGGCGTGTACACGCGCCGAAGCGTAGTCAGCGAGTCGATGGGGTAGCGCGAGCGGATGGCGATTTTCCCTTTTTGATGAAGTTCCAGCACTTCATCGCGCACCTCGATGACTTTCGTACCTTCGTTTGTTTCCATTGCCCCCAACACGGCGGCAAGGCTTTTTTCATCCTCTGCCGAGATGGTAATATCCCGTACCACATGCTGGGATGTCTCTGTCAATAAAACGATGCTGCCGGTATTCCCGCCCGCTTCGGCGATTGCGGTCAGCAGCCGCGCCAGCACGCCTTTCTTCTGTGAATTCCGCACGCGCACAATGCGCATCAATTTCCGTTCCCAAGCCATGATGATTCTCCTTTTTGATTCGCGTTCATTTTAACGCGAATACCGCGAAAACGATTCGCGGCATTCGTGAAGGCATTGCTGTATCAAGGTTATTTCAACAGGTCGGGCAGTTCGGCAAAGGTTTGGATGACGGCGCATTCGGCTTCGGGGAAGAGCGTGTTCGGGTCGAAGAGAACAGGCGTCAGCCCGGCGCGAAGCGAGCCGACGATATCGGCAAAGTAATTGTCGCCGATGTACATCGCCTGCCCGGCGGGCGTCTTTGCGATTTCCAATGCCCGTTCGAAGATGCGCGAATCCGGTTTGAAGGACTGCACTTCGCCGCCAGCCAGCGAAAAACTGAAGTAAGGATCGAGGTTCAAGTTTTTCAACTCCTCCTGGAAAGGCTGGTCGCGGTTGGAGACAACGCCGAGGAGATACCCTTTTTCCTTCAACGTGGAAAGCGCGAGGGGCGCATCCTCCGGCACGACCACTTCGGGTTTGTAGGTTTCGCCCATATAAGCGGATACCATTGGGGCGAGTTCGGCGGCTTGTTTTGGATGAAGCCCCAGCGCCACGAGCCGCCGCCTTGCAAAATTAACCCAGAAGGCGGCGATGTCGTCTTTGAAGGTTTGATGGTCGGCATTGATCTCGGGTGAATTGGCGAAATAATAATGTTCCCAGCGTTCGGCGCGGGTTTTATCCTCCTGCGAAAATTTCACGCCGATGCTCTTGATGTATTCCAAAAAAACCTCCGCGCCGGAGGGCAGGTGGTGACGGAGCGTGCCGTCCAGGTCGAATAAGATCGTCTTGATGTGATTGTTCGAAAGCAAGGAACCTCCAAATTTCATCCGCCAATATGCGACATTTCCACTTTGGGAAGCGGGATGGTATTTTCGGATCGTATCTCGGAATAACGGTCTGCGCGTTTGCCCCAGATCTTTTCCACCGCCTGGGCGACCTCTTCATCGGTCGCGCCGCTGCGGAGCAGATCACGAAAGTCATGACCTTTGATGGCGAACAGGCAGGTGTAAAGTTTTCCTTCGGCAGAGAGACGGGCGCGGCTGCAATCGCGGCAAAAGGCTTGCGTAACGGACGCGATGACGCCGATTTCGCCGCTTCCATCCTTGTAGCGCCAGCGTTCCGCCACCTCGCCGCGATAGTTCGGGTCGGCGGGTTCGAGCGGCATCTCCGCATGGATGATCTTAATGATCTCTTTAGCAGAAACTATATCATCCATGCGCCAGCCGTTGGTGTGACCGACATCCATGTATTCGATGAAACGCAGGATAAAACCCTTCTCGCGGAAGAAACGCGCCATCGGCAAAATGCTGGATTCGTTCACGCCGCGTTTGACGACCATGTTGACCTTGACGGGCGCAAGCCCAACCGCCGCCGCGGCGTCCATGCCTTCGATCACTTTTTCCACGGGAAAATCCACGTCGTTCATGGATTTGAAAATCTCATTATCCAAAGAGTCGAGGCTGACCGTCACGCGCTTCAATCCCGCATCTTTTAACTGCTGTGCAAAGCGCGAAAGCAGGGAGCCGTTGGTGGTCATGGTCAGGTCGATATCGGGGATCTGCGCCAGCATCGCGAGCAAATCGGGGAAGTCCTTGCGGACGAGCGGCTCCCCGCCCGTAAGCCGGATCTTCTTCACGCCGAGCGAAACGAAGATACGCGCGAGGCGGGTGATCTCTTCATAAGTCAGTATCTGCTCGTGGAGCAGGAACTTGTAGTTCGAGCCGAATACTTCTTTTGGCATACAATATACGCAGCGGAAGTTACAGCGGTCCGTGACGGAGATTCGCAGGTCGCGCAGGGGGCGGTTCAGGGTATCGCTAAGGGTCATTGTTCAACTCAATTTCCAAGTCAACAACACGGGGTTGAAGCGTTTTCGGGGGAATATTCCGGCAGGTTGAACCTGGATTATAACAATATTATAAGAATTATCGCTTATTTCAATTGACGGGTCATACCACCCGTGCTATCATCTCAATTCATTATTTTGGTTATCACACCAAGGAGTTATTCATGAGTCTTGAATTTATTCTTCGCATTATTGGAATGTTCGTCCTGGCAATTATCGGCGGATATTGGGGATTCGACCTCTCGAGATACACCCCGGATGACGCGCTTCGCACCACGCTTGTTTTTGGTCTGGTCGGCGCGCTGACAGGGCTGATTCTCACTCCATACTTTACCACACGCCCCGCGCGGGCATTGAGATCGTTGCTTGGCAGGCTTGCCGCCGAGAGCCTCTTTGCCGGTCTGACAGGGTTGGTCGTTGGTCTGCTCATCGCCGCGCTTCTGGCATTTCCGCTTTCCCTGCTCCCCGAACCGTTCAGCCAGATACTGCCCTTTGTGGGAGTTGTTCTTTTCGCCTATTTGGGCGTATCGGTCTTCGTCATGCGGCAGGGCGATATCATGGGACTGATGAGCGCGATCAGCGGACGGGGCGAAGGCGGCGGTTCCTCCTCGTGGACCAACCTCAACCGCACCATCCTGCTCGATACCAGCGTCATCATCGACGGGCGCGTGGCGGACATCGCCAAGACCGGCTTTCTGCCCGGCACGCTTCTCATTCCCCGCTTCGTGCTGAACGAACTCCAATACATTGCCGACTCGCCGGATGGAGTCCGCCGCCAACGCGGGCGGCGCGGCATGGAAGTGCTCGCCGAACTGCAAAAACTTCCCAACCTCCTCGTGCGCATCTCGGACATCAACGTGGACGGCGTGCGCGAAGTGGACGATAAACTCGTGGTGCTGGGCAAACAGCTCAAAAGCCCCATCCTTACCAACGACTACAACCTCAACCGCGTCGCCGAACTGCAAGGCGTAACCGTGCTGAACATCAACGAACTGGCGAACGCCGTCAAATCCATCGTGCTGCCCGGCGAATCCCTGCGCATCAACATCATGCAGGAAGGCAAGGAATACGGTCAGGGCGTGGGCTACATGGACGACGGCACGATGGTCGTGGTGGAGAACGGCAAGGACTACATCGGCGAATACATGGAAGTGAACATCACCAAGGTCCTGCAAACCGCGGCAGGACGCATGATCTTCGGGCGCGTGGACGAAGAGAACGGGAAGAAAAAAGGCAACAACAAGTAACCAGTTATCAGTAACCAGCAGCCAGTCAACAGGGCGTCGCGAGGCGCTCTGTTTTTTATGCGGTAAAATACACACTAACAAAAGAACTTTGTGCGCCTTGTTGACCCTTTGGGTAAATAAAATGTTAAAAATCTACAACACCCTCACCCGCAAAACCGAAGAATTCCAGACCCTCGAACCCGGCGTCGTCAAGATGTACGTCTGCGGCGTCACGGTCTATAACGACGCGCACGTCGGTCATGCCATGTCCGCCATCGTGTTCGACATCATTCGCCGCTACCTCGAATACCGCGGCTACAGCGTCAAACACGTCATGAACTACACCGACGTGGACGACAAGATCATCAACCGCGCCAACCAACTCGGCGAAGACCCGCTCACGCTCTCGCAACGGTACATCGAAGATTACGCGCGCGATCTCGCCAGTCTCAACGTCCTGCCCGCCACCTCCACCCCGCAGGTCAGCAAGACCATGCCGCTCATCATCGAGTTCGTTCAAGGCTTGATCCAAAAGGAAGCCGCCTACGCTGCGCCGAATGGCGACGTCTATTTCAGCGTCACCAGCGACGATGACTACGGCAAACTCTCCGGGCGCAAACTCGACGACATGCAGGCAGGCGCGCGCATCGAAGTCGGCGAACAAAAAGAACACCCCATGGACTTCGCCCTTTGGAAAGCCGCCAAGCCCGGCGAAATTTCATGGGACAGTCCCTGGGGCAAGGGTCGCCCCGGCTGGCACATCGAATGCTCCGCCATGAACCTCGCCGAACTCGGCGAACAGATAGACATCCACGGCGGCGGCAACGACCTCATCTTTCCGCATCACGAGAACGAGATCGCGCAGACCGAATGCTACACCGGCAAAGACTTCGCCCGCTATTGGGTTCACAACGGCATGTTGCAGTTGGGCGGCGAAAAAATGTCCAAATCCATCGGCAACATCATCAGCATCAAGGAATTTTTATCGAAGCGTTCCTCCGATGTGATGCGCATGTTGGTCTTGAACGGGACGTATCGCGCGCCCCTGATGTTCAACGACGAAACGCTGGATGCCGCTGAACGCAACGTCGAACGCCTCAAATCCGCGCTCAAACCTGCCTCCCCCTCTGCCAGCGGACTCCCCGCCGACATCTTATCCGCCCTCACTGCCGCCATTGAGACTGCCAAAACCAGCTTCACCGAAGCCATGGACAACGACTTCAACACCGCCGGAGCCGTTGCCGCGTTGTTCGAGTTTTCAAAATCCATCAACACCGCCCGCGACAACGGCGCGACTGCCGAACAGATCACGCCCGCGCAGGATGCCTTCCGCGAACTGGCTGGCGTGCTTGGTCTCACCCTTGAAGAGAAAAAAGGCTCAAGCGAGGACGAAGCCAGGGTAAACGCGCTCATCGAAGAACGCAACCGGGCGCGAAAAGAGAAAAACTGGGCGCGTTCGGATGAAATTCGCGATCAACTGAAGGAAATGGGCGTCACCCTCGAAGACAGCAAAGACGGCACCACTTGGAAATGGAGTTAATTTTGCAGGGGTGATCCGGTGGGTTGCCCCTACGGTACAATCGGGGAATATGAAAGAAAACATTTACTCCCGCAACGCAGTCCATGAAGCCCTGCGCGCGAAACGCAGGCAGATATTTTCCATAGAAATCGCCGAAGGGGCGCAGGAAAAAGGCACACTGGCTGAGATCGTCAAACTCGCCAGCCAGCAAAAGATAAAGGTCAACCGCGTGCCGCGCGGCAGGCTGGACAAAATTCACCAGAACCATCAAGGTGTCATCGCCGAAGTCAGCGGTTATCCATACTCGGATGTGGTCGAGATTTTGGACAGCATCAAAAACGAGCCGCCGTTCATCCTCATTCTCGATTCCTTGCAAGACCCTCAGAACTTTGGCACGCTTATCCGCACGGCGGAAGCCGTTGGTGTGCATGGCATCGTCATTCCGCTGGCACGGACGGTGGAAGTCACGCCGTCGGTGGTCAATGCGTCTTCGGGGGCGAGTGAACATCTGCTTATCGCCAGGTCCAATCTTTCGCAGGCGATGGACGCGCTCAAGGATGCAAACGTCTGGCTTGTGGGTTTGGACCAGGCTGGGGCGGAGGTCGAGGCGGGGTCGCGTCATCTCAAAGGCGCGCTGGGACTCGTCGTGGGGTCCGAGGGCGAAGGTTTGCATGATCTCACGCGCAGGAAGTGCGACATCGTTTTGAAACTTCCAATGAAGGGCAAAATTGAATCATTGAATGCGGCGGTGGCGGGGTCGGTGGCGTTGTATCTGGCATATTTGAATAGGAAATAAATGTCGTTGCGAGGGCGTTCATTCTCTTTGCCCGAAGCAATCTCCTACTCGGCAGGAGGCTGCTTCGCCAAAGAACGGCTCGCAGCGACATAGCCCACAGGAGAAAACATGCCTCAGGGAACTTATCATTTTCCAAAAGGATTTTTATGGGGAACGGCAACTGCGTCGCATCAGGTGGAGGGGAATAACGCCAACAATAATTGGCACAAGTGGGAGGAGGAGGGACATACCGCGCATAAATCGGGACTTGCCGCCGATTGGTGGGGAGGACGCTGGCGCGAAGATTTCGACCGCGCCGCCGAAACGGGGCAGAACGCGCATCGTTTATCGGTGGAGTGGAGCCGCATCCAGCCGACGCCTGATACATGGGACGAAGAAGCCCTCGAAAAATATCGCGCCATGCTGCGCGGATTGAAGGAACGCGGCATCATGCCAATGGTGACATTGCATCACTTCACCGATCCGTTGTGGCTTGGTGAATTGGGAGGTTGGGAAACGGAAGCCGTTGTTCCGTTGTTCGAGAAATACGTCCACAAGACGGTGGATGCGTTGAAAGAGTACTGCGCGTTATGGTGTACGATCAACGAGCCGACCGGGTATGCGCTGAATGGATATGTTGCGGGAAGCGTTGATTCGTTTCCACCCGGAAAGAACGATTTGAAACTGGCGATGCGGGTGCAAGCCAACCTCATCCGCGGACATGCCGCCGCGTACCGCGCCATTCATTTGATCCAGCCGGAGGCGCGGGTTGGGTTTGCGCATCATTATCGCTCCATCGCGCCGGATCATGCCTGGTCGCCGTTGGATAAGTGGGCGGCGCGTAATTTCTTCGACGGTATTAACATCGGTTTTCCCTCCGCATTGGCGGAAGGTGTGATGCGCTCGCCCATTGGCTCCGTGCGTATTCCCGAAGCCAAAGGCACGCAGGATTATTTCGGTTTCAATTACTACACGCGCGAATACGTCACGTTCGATTTGCGCAAACCCGGCACGCTGTTCGGACGCAATTTTTACAGGAAGGACGCCGAGTTGAGCGATGACGGCTTCCTTGCCATCGAACCGGATGGAATGTTCGAAGGTTTGAAGTGGGTCGCGCGCACCTTCCCCAACCTGCCCATCCTTGTCGCTGAAAATGGCGTCAATTCTGCCGACGATTCAATGCGCCCGCGTTACATTGCACAACACATCCATCAGATGTGGAGAGCGGTCAATTTCAACTGGCACATCAAGGGATACTTCCATTGGTCATTGGTGGACAATTTCGAATGGAGTTTTGGATGGAAGTACCGCTTCGGTCTCTGGGGATTGGATGTTGATACGCAAAAGAGGATCAGACGCCCGTCTGTGGATTTGTACGCGGAGATTTGCAGGGAAAACGGTCTCTCCAGCGAGATGGTGCAGAAGTATTGCCCCGAAGTGTTCGATAAGGTATTTCCTTCGTGAGGAAAAGACCTCGGAGGTCTGGCAATGAAAACAATGGATTTCGAAACACAACGCCTCCCTCCTGATTTCATCAAAACGATCCACAGTACCTTCGGTGATGACGGGCGCGAAATGCTGGCGCGCCTGCCCGAATTGATTGCGGATGCATCCGCGCGTTGGGGGTTGACGGATATTCAGCCTGTTCCCAACCTCTCATATAACTTTGTCGCTTTTGCCAAACGAGGTGTAGGGGATGTGGTTCTCAAGATCGGCGTGACGAACCGGGAATTGGTCAGCGAGATGGCGGCATTGAGGTTTTTCAACGGCGAGGGCGTCTGTCAATTGCTGGAATGCGACGAAAAACAAGGCATGTTTCTGCTGGAACTGCTCAAACCGGGGACGATGCTCTCAGAAATGGAAGATGACGACGAGCGCACTCACATTGCGATTGACGTGATGGAGAATTTGATATTGCGCGGGGGCGGGGCAGCTCCGCCTCTACAGAATAAATTTATCCATCTATCCGATTGGTTCGACGGGTTGAAAAAGATTCGTCCGCGGTTTGGCGGCGGGACGGGACCTTTCCCAAAGGAAATTCTGGAGCGGGTCGAAGCGTCGCTACCGGGGTTGTTCGATGAGGAGGCAAGGCTCATTCACGGAGACTTCCATCATGACAACATACTTTTATCCGAGCGGGGCTGGCTGGCAATTGACCCGAAGGGCGTGATCGGACCTGTCGGCTACGAGATTGGTCCGCTGATGCTCAACCCGTGGATCAAGCCGATGGATGGGAGCAGGTTCGAGGTCCGAACGGTGAGGCGGGTGGACATCATCCACGAGCGGTTGGGCTGGGCGCGGGAGGTCATCATCGAGTGGGCGCTGGCTCATGCAGTCTTGTCCGCATGGTGGGATTATCCGAATGGAGATTGGGAATATTCCATGCGCTGCGCAAGAATTTTTTGAAAATGTCACCCTGAGCCGATAGGCGAAGGGTCTCTACCTAAGAGATGCTTCGTGGCGCCTCGCGCCGCTCAGCATGACATCAATCGGATTAAATGACACAACCTCCCGTATGGGAGGTTGTGTTTTGAGTTCAGGCGCTGCTTATTTACCGATCGCCGCGAAAATGGCATAGCCCAGGGCGAGGATGCCCGCAATCATGCCGAACAGGGGAAGCGCCACGAACGCGCCGATGCCGTACCACAGGAAGAACAGCCACATGCACCAACCGGAAATTGTTTTTGGAAGCGACATTTTACACTCTCCTTTGAGTTGAAATATCGGCTGGCAGGATTGCCAGTCCATTTATGACAACCCCCATCCAAAATATTGGTTGCGGGTTCCAGAGAATTCTAAAATGGTACAATTGTTCTATGACGACACTTGGGCTTCCCGCAGAGTTCACATTACAAAGAAAAAACAAGTTCGACCACTCCTCGCCAGCGCGTTGGATCGTTTCCCACATCGCTCCCTATTTATGGATTGTGGCGATGATTTTCGCCGGCGCAATCGGAAACGCCGTCCTGGCGGTGGTCGTGCCGATCCTGACGGGCGACGCGTTCAACGCCATGCTCGAAGCGCCGCCGGACACGTCGGCGCTTTTGCCGCTGGCGATCACCATTGGTGTTTCGCAGATCATCCGCGGCGTGCTTCAACTGGGACGCAACTTCGGGGCTGAACTGCTGGCGCAAAAAATGGAGCGCGACATCCGCGATGAGTTGTACCTTTCGCTGCTGGGCAAGAGCATGACCTTCCACAACATCCAGCCCGTCGGCGATACGATGGCGCGTTCCACCAACGATGTGCGCGAAATCAATTACATGTTCAGCCCGGGCATCAACCTGGTGGTGGGATCGTTCATGTTCATCCTCATGCCGATCTTCTTCGCGCCTCGCTACCACCCGTCGCTGATTCTCACCCCGCTTGTCTTCACCATCATTTATTTCATTGCGCTGGCGCGTTATCTCAAACGGCTCGCCCCGATCACGGATGAAGTCCGCGCCACGTTTGGGGAGATGAACACGCACCTTTCCGAGTCGCTGGACGGGGTGGAGATCATGAAAGGCGCGGCACAGGAAGGCGCCGAGGTCGAGCGTTTCGTTACCAATGCGCGCAAGGTTCGAGATGCCTTCGTCCAGCAGGGCGACCTCGAAGCAAAATACATCGCCATGCTTTTGCTCGGTCTCGCCTACGCGGGCGGGCTTATCCACGCGCTGTTCCTCTTCCGCGCCGGTCTCATCGACGTGGGCGCGGTGGTCGCTTATTTCGGGATGCTGCAATTACTGGGCTTCCCCACCTTCACTTCCACGTTCGCCTATTCCCAAATCTCTTTGGGACTTTCCTCCGCGCGGCGCATTCTCGAACTCATCAACCGCGAGACACATCTCGACCAAAACGCCTCGGGGCGGACCTCGAAGATTCGCGGCGAAATCGAGTTTCGTAATGTCTCGTTCCGTTACCCTCACCCCCACCCCTCTCCCGTTGGGAGAGGGGATAGGGGAGAAGGCGAAAATATTCTTGAAAACATCTCTTTCAAGGTCATGCCGGGACAAACCGTCGCGCTCGTCGGTCAAACCGGGGCGGGCAAGACCTCGCTCGTCAAATTGATCAACCGCACCTACGACGTCACAGCCGGTCAGGTACTTGTGGACGGCGTGGACGTGCGCGAGTGGAATCTCGCTTCCCTGCGTTCGCAAACTTCCATCATCGAGCAGGACATCTTCCTTTTCTCGCGTTCGCTCAACGATAACATCGCCTTCGGCAAACCCGGCGCGACAAAAGATGAGATCATCGCCGCATCCATCGCCGCGCAGGCACACGATTTCATCCTCGACTTCGACCAGACCTACGCCACCACCGTCGGCGAACGCGGCGTGACTCTCTCCGGCGGGCAGCGCCAGCGCATCGCGCTTGCCCGCGCCTTTCTCACCGACCCGCGCATTCTCGTGCTCGATGATTCGACCTCCGCCATCGACTCCGCCACCGAGGACAAGATTCAGCGCGCCATCGCCAATGCCGCGCGCGGACGCACCACCTTCATCATCACCCACCGCCTGTCGCAGATCCGCTGGGCAGACTTGATCATCGTCCTCCGCAAGGGTCAAATCGCCGCCATCGGCGCGCACGACGAGTTGATGCAGACCTCCGAGGCGTATTCGAGGATATTCAGGGAATAAGATCAGCGATTAGCGATTGGCTTTTAGCATTTAGGAAAACCCGCCAACCGCTAATTGCTAACCGCTAAAGGCTAATTATGGGTTTCTTCGCAGGATTAAACGACGAAAAATACGACCGCCAATATTCAGACCGCGCGCTGGTAAACCGCATGGTCGAATACTTCGGCACGCAAACCAGACGGCTGGGACTGGCATCCCTCTTCATCATTCTGCTGGGGTTCATCGGCGCGGCATTGCCGGTGGTCGTCAGCCGCATGGTGGACATGATCCAGGGGCAGCCGAGCATCGCGTCCATAGCATGGGTGGGGCTGGCATTGGTCATCGTGGCGTTCGGCTTGTGGGGGCTGAACTGGCTGAGGCGGAGTCTGATCGTGCGCGCCGTCGGGGATGTGGTTTTGGAAATGCGGTCGCGCGCCTTCCGCGCCGCCGCCGAACATGATCTTTCCTTCTACGACCAGTTTTCATCGGGGCGCATCGTCTCGCGCATCACCTCCGATACGAACGACTTCGGTCAACTCGTGGTCATCGTCACCGATGTGGTCGCGCAGATCTTTCAAGCAGTGTTGATCGCCATCGTCCTCTTCCGCACGGAATGGCGGCTTTCGCTTTTACTGATCGGCTTCCTGCCCATCATCTTTGCGATTGCGGCAGGTTTTCGCGCCATGGCGCGGCGCGTGACAAAACGCGGCATGAAAGCCATGGCGGATGTAAACGCCGCCATCAAGGAAACCATCAGCGGCATTTCGATTGCGAAAAATTTCAGGCAGGAAGAAAGCATCTTCCAGTCGTTCGACGAATCGAACCAGCAGTCGTATCACGTCAACGTCCAGCGCGGTTTCGTGCTTTCGCTGGTCTTCCCCACGTTGAACGCGCTGGGCGGAATTTTCGTCGGCGTGCTGATCTATGTCGGCGGATGGAGCGCGGCGCAGGGCGCGGTCAGCATCGGCGCGTGGTATCTCTTCATCATGAGCCTCGACCAGTTCTTCTTCCCCGTTTTGAATCTCACCTCGTTCTGGGCGCAGATACAAGGCGGGCTTTCCGCCGCCGAGCGTGTATTCGCATTGATCGATGCCGACCCGAACGTGATTCAGTCGGAGACGAAGGATGTGCCGCGGCTCAAAGGCGAAGTCCGATTCGAGCATCTGCACTTCCGCTATTCGGACAAGGAAGCGGTTCTCACGGACTTCGACCTGCTCATACAACCCGGAGAGAATCTTGCCCTTGTCGGTCATACTGGCGCGGGGAAGTCGTCCATTGCCAAGTTGATCGCGCGGTTTTACGAATTCCAGCAGGGGCGCCTGCTCGTGGATGGGCGCGACATCCGCACATTCGACTTGATCCAATACCGGCGTCAACTCGGCATTGTTTCACAGGTTCCGTTTCTGTTTTCAGGCACGGTAATGGATAACATCCGCTATGCCGCGCCGGGCGCGCCGGAAAGCGAACTGCTCCGCCTTGCCAGACAAATCGGCGATGGCGAATGGCTGGAGACCCTGCCCGACGGCTTGCAAACCGAAGTGGGCGAGCGCGGCAACCGCCTCTCGATGGGTCAGCGTCAATTGGTGGCGTTGATGCGGGTTCTCGTCCAAAATCCCGCCATCTTCATCCTCGACGAGGCGACTGCCAGCATCGATCCCTTCACCGAATGGCAGATCCAACAGGCGTTGAATCTCATCTTAAAGAACACGACCAGCATTCTAATCGCGCACCGCCTGTCCACGGTAAAAGCCGCGGACCGAATCGTGGTGATGCAAAAAGGCGCAATCATCGAGGAGGGCAATCACGAAAGCCTGCTCGAACACGGCGGTCACTACGCCGAGTTATACAACACGTATTTCCGGCATCAATCGCTTGCCTATGTGGAGCAGATGAAGGAAATGGTGGCAAAGTAGTAAAAAAATCTCCCGATAAATTATCGGGAGATTTTCGTTTCATAAAATGGATCGGTCGGGCGGCTCAAGCAGGGTAGCGAGTTGTTTCGCGCCTTCGTCATCGGTGACGGCAAGCACCTCATCGCCCGCTTCAAAGGCAATCGTGCCGCGCGGCAGGGTGACCTGTCCCTTGCGGATGATGGCGGCGATCACGCATTGGTCGGGCAAGCCCAAATCTTTGAGCGGGACTCCAATTGCCTTCGCGCCGGGCGGAACTTTTTCTTCGACCAGCGAATAGCGCCCGCGGCGGAGTTTGAGAAGGGTCATCATGTCGCCGAGCGATATTTCCTCCTGGATGAGGTGAGCCATTACGTCCGCCTGGTTGATGGTCTCATCCACGTGGAAGTTATCGTCGAAGAGCCAGGCGTTGCGCGGGTTATTGATCCGCGCCACCGTGCGGCGAATTTTGAACATGGTGCGCGCAAGGTAACACAAGACGAGATTGGCGGCGTCGTCGTTGGTGCAAGCCACGAGCACGTTCGCTTTTTCCAAGCCAGCCTGTTTTAACACGGCGGGGTCGGCCGCCTGTCCCTCGTAGATGACTTCAGTGGGAAGTTCGTGGTGAAGGCGGGCAAGCAGTTCGCGGCGGTGTTCCACGAGGCGGACTTCATAATTCTGGGCAAGCAGGTCGGCGGCGAGTTGGGCGCCTGTGCGCCCGCCTCCGGCAATGAATACGAACATGTTAAGCCTCCTTGCCTTCCTGCAATTTCGCTCGAAGGGCTTCTACGCCTTCGAGCGTCGCGCTGACGGTAAGCACGTCGCCCGCTTTGAGCGCCGCGTTTGGAGAAGGCAGTTCCGCGCGCCCGGCGCGGGTAAGCGCAGCGCAGACGATTTCGCCGCATCCTTCGAGAAGATCGGAGACGGTCATCCCATCCCATTTTTTGGAGATGTACATTTCGTACATTTCCACTTCGCCATTTCCGGCGGAGAAAACCGCGCGAAGCGACGGGTCAATGAGCAGTTCCTGCACGCGTTCCGCGCCCCAGGCAGTGGAGCTGACAATCTGCAAGCCAAACGCTTCGAGCATGTCGCGCATGGCGGGGTCGTAATTGCGGACGATGACCTGCTTTACGTTGGGGTAATGGGTGCGGATGGTATGCCCGATGACGGCGTTCATTGTGTCCGAGTTGGTAACGACGGCGATGCCGTCGGCTTTGTCTGCGCCGGCGCGGGATAATGTGTCGGCGGAGAGAGAGTCTCCTTCGACGGTGCGTCCTCGAAAGTCCGGGTGGAGGCGGTTGAATGCCTGATGGCTGCTATCCACCACCGCCACTTGATATCCGTTTTTGAAGAGCCGGTAGGACAGTTCCGCCCCAACTCTTCCGCAGCCGATAATAATAAAGATCATTTTTCAACTCCTTGGCGCCCGTCGCCTTCATGGACGTGGTACGGCACATTGGTAATGACAATGCCATGCTGGTTCTTGAGCTGGTCACGCAGGATGTTCGCCGTGTTGGTGTGCAAGGCTCCGCTGAAACGGTTGTCGGAGACGAACTCCGGCACGACGACAGTGATGGTTTCGCCGGGCTGGCGCTGTTCGGCAATGTCGGCAATGTATTCGAGCAGGGGTTCGACGAAAAGGCGGTAGGGGGAATCGAGCATGACAAGACGGACGCCCTCCCCCCAGGTTTCCCATTTCTTGCGGACTTTCTCGGCGTCCTCCGGCTCGATGACGATATGCACAGCGGTCACATCGTCGGATAACATGCGGGCATAGCGCAGGGCGGAAAGCGATCCCTGATGCACGCCGCTGATCGGCATGATGACGCGGTGACGCATGGCGTGAGGCGGGATGGCGCCGACGTTATCCAGCGAGAGTTTTTCAGCGAGGTTTCTATAATGGCGGTGAATAAACCAAAATACCGCGACAAGCGCTGGAATGAGAATCAAAACCAGATATGCGCCGTCACGAAATTTTGTCACTGCGAAGACCATCATTACGATTGCTGTGCAAAACGCGCCAAAACCATTGATGAACATTTTTAAACGCCATGTTTTTTCGGGGCGAAGCACAGAACCGCGCTCCCGCTTTTCTTCACCGGGTTTCAACTTTCCAATTTTCCGCCAGCGCAATGACATGCCGCCCTGTGAAAGAGTGAATGACAGAAATACGCCGATGGCATACAGGGGGATGAGGCGCGTCACACTGGCATTAAAAAGCACGATCAATCCCGATGAGATTAGGGCAAGAGTGACGATACCGCGCGAGTAGACCAGCCTGCTTCCGCGATAAGACAATTGGCGCGGAAGAAATCCGTCCTTTGCCACCAGCGCCCCCAAACGGGGAAAATCGGCAAAGGCGGTATTTGCAGCCATTATCAGAATCACAGTAGTTGCCGAGATAAGCATGAGATACAACGTGCCGCGCCCGTCGTATATCGTGCGCGCCAGTTGGGAAATTACCGTCTCCGTTTCGGATGGGATGGCATGAATATGGCGGGCAAGATAGGAAATGCCGAGGAAGAAAGAGCTTAGGATCACAGCCATCCAAACCAGGGTAATCCCTGCGTTCTTGCTACGAGGCTCCTTAAAGGCTGTGATGCCGTTTGAAATTGCCTCGATCCCCGTCAACGCCGCCGTTCCGCTGGAAAATGCGTGCAGAATCAGGAATGGCGTAATAACCGCCAAGGGTCCATGTATCTCCAATTCGGGCGGATCAACCACAACTCCCAAGTGTCCCGATATAAGCCGCCATAAACCGGTCAGGATGGTGACAAGCATCATGGCAACGAAGAAGTAGGTGGGTATCGAGAACGCAAACCCGGACTCCTTCACACCTCGCAGGTTGACCAGCATGATGAAGAAAATAAAACCCACTGCGACCGGCACACGATAGGGGTAAAGCGCCGGAAACGCCGAAGTCAGTTGCGCCACGCCAGCCGCAATGGACACGGAGACGGTCAGAATATAATCCGTCAAAAGCGCCGAACCAGCAACCAGCGCGGGAAACTCGCCAAGATTGTCGCGCGAAACAATATATGCGCCGCCACCATCGGGGTAGGCGTGGATGGTCTGCTCGTAGGAAATGGCAACAATTGCCAGCAGAACCACGATGGCAATGGAGATGGGAAATATAAAACCGAAAGCCGCCGTACCCGCCGCCGCAAGGATGACAAGAATTTCCTGCGAGGCATAGGCGGTGGATGAAAGCGCGTCCGAGGCGAATACAGCCAGCCCAATTCTCTTCCCGATGGTTTGATGTGGGGCATCGGCTGTGGATAATGGACGCCCAATAAACCAGGAACGCCACGAACGCGGTGGTTTATGAGCAGTTGTCCGTTCGATGATGGGGGTTTGCGAGCCGTCACTTTGATTGATCATGATTACCAACTTGAAAATAACAAATCCGTCCGTGCAAAGACACAAGGACGGATTATAGTACAAATCCGTTTTTCAGGAGGAATTGATTCCCCTCGCCTGGCTGAGGGGGATCTGCAAATAAAAGGTGCTGCCCTTGCCCACCACGCTATCCACCCATACGCGCCCGCGATGGCTTTCCGCAATGGAATGCACAATGGCGAGACCCAAACCGGAGCCGGGCTGGGAGCGCGCCTCGCGCTGTTTGCCGCGATAGAACTTCTCGAACAAGCGCGGCAAATCCTCCGGCGGGATGCCGATGCCGGAATCCTCGATAGCGAAGATCAAATAGCCGGGCTGGGAAAGCGTGCGGATGAACACGCTTCCACTCTCCGGCGTGTACTTGATCGCATTTTCCGTCAGGTTGTACAACGCCTGATGTAAAAGAGCCTGGTCGGCTTCCACCGCATGGGGCATGTCCCTGGGAAGTTCGACGTTCAGCGTAATGTTCTTTTGCGAAGCCTGCAATTGCAGGGCGCTTGTGGCGCGTTCGATAATATCCAGAACGCTCACGCTTTCCACCTGAAGACCAACGCCAAACTCGATGCGTCCCAGGTCGAGCAGGTTATTCACCAAACGGGACATGTTCTCCACGCCCGAAATGATCTTCTTTACATAGCCCTGCTGCTGCTCGTTCAACTCGCCGACGGTATCCAGCATGGTGGCGTACCCCCGCATCAAGGTCAGGGGGGAGCGGAGGTCGTGGCTCACCGTCGCCACGAACTCGGACTTCATCGTATCCAGTTCCTTGAAATGCGTCACATCGCGCATGATGCACACCCGCCCGATCTGGCGTCCCTCCACCATTACGGATGAAGCGGTTGCGAGATACGTGCGTTTATCTCCCAGAACGATCTCCGCGGACTGCCGTTCCGAGGTGGCGCTTTGCAAAAGATTCAGCAGGGGTTTCAGCTTGATGACCTTCTCGGTTTCCATGCCGCTGGAGCCGTCCACGCGATGCCCAAGCGCGGAAGCCGCCGCCAGGTTCGCCAGCAGTAATCGGTTGCGATGATCCGTCACGAGGACAGGATCCGGGGTCGAATTGATGATCGCTTCCAGTTGTCTGCGCGAAGCTTCCACGTTCAGGAAGAGATGCGCGTTCGCAACCGCCAGCGCCGCCTGCCCTGCCAGCGTGTTCACGAAACGCACGTCTGAATCCGAAAACTTGCGCGGCTGCTCGTATCCCGCCCACACCACGCCGTAATAACGATTTTCATGACGAAGCGCCACAGCCAGCAGCGCCAACGGCTGAGACTTGGAAGCATCCAAACTCAATTCGCGCGAACGCCCCAAGTTGGGCAGGACGATCTTTTCCTGGCTGTGGGCAAGATCGAGAATCTGGTCGTCGAGATGGGCATACGCATCCTGCGCCGGACCCAGCGCGAAGCGCGAAGGCAGCTCGATGATGGTGTCGGGAAGAATGTTCGGCGACAACACCACGCGGACGGAATTTGCCCCCGTGGAAAGGATCGCCTCCAGCACCGGCTTGACCGCATCCTGCATCTCCAAGCTGGATGCAACTCCCTGGCTGACTTTCAAGAGACGGTTGAGTTCCTCCAGCCGCGCCTGCAAACTGATTCGCATTTGCTCGAAGGCGCGCCGCAACTGGGCGACTTCATCCTCGCCCCTCACTTGAAGCGGATGATCGAGATTTCCCTGCGCGATGCGGTTCGCCTCCGCCGCCAGCCCCTGCAGGGAACCTGTCACCACGCGCAGACCCAGCCGCAGCGATATCATCGCCACCAACGCAAGGACGACGATCATCGTGGCGAGCGGCGTGGCAATGTTCAACGCCAGTTGCTGCGCCCGCTGGGCGGGGACCGTCAGCACAATTGCCCAGGGACGCCCGACAACAGGCTGGTAATACACCATCTGGCGCGTCCCGTCGGAGGCGGTATCGTCATAGAAGAACGGCTGGCTTCCACGCTGACCGGCGTACGTCGAAAGGGACTGCGTTCTGTCCGAATGGTAGATCACCTGGTTGTTTTCGTTCAACAACATGCCCGCCCCGCCCAGGTCGCGCATATTGTTGAGGCTTTCGATCAGCGGCAGCGTGAGCGGGTTTGCCTCCAGCGTGGTGCGCCCGATCAAAATTCGACGCACCTGCCCGGAAGGCTCCACAATTGCCACCAAAAAGGACACGCGCGACAAATCCTCCAGCGAAGCGGGAGGAATGGAATAGATCTGCGTCAGAACCCCGTTCGTTGCCAGCAGAATCCCCGTTTCTTCTTCGGGGTAAAGCTTGAAATCCGCGCGGGCAGAAACGGGGTAGATCGCCAGCAGGGCATTGCTGCCTGCATCCAACACCATGAATTGATCGAAATACGGCACAGCCTGTATCCGCGAACCGATCACGGACGTCAATTCCTCCCCGCTGGATTCCAGCAAACGGGGATCCAAAGCCAGCTGCACCGTCAGGTTCTGACCGGTTTCAAGGAAGAAAGGCACGCTCTGCGCCACCGACTCCCCCGCGCTCGAAAGCCTGTCTTCGAGCAGTTCTCGCGCGGCGCGTCCCGCCACCACCCAGTCCCCGACCAGCAGGGTAAGAAGCAAAAGCAAAATGAACGTGCCGACCGCAAAAAGGAAACGCGATTCCAGGCTCTTTTCGCCCGGCGAAGGCTGCAACGGCTGTTTGCCGCCCCATAAATTCGGGAGCGCCGCCGAAACGATCTGCGCCACCAAACCGCCGATCAACATCTCACCGCCGAACGCAAGCGTGACAATACCCGCATTGCTCAGGGCAAAATCCAACCGCGCAGTGGCGGGAGCGGCGGCGCTCACCCCCCATTGCGTGAAAAGCGCGCTCAAAACATAAAAAAGCGTATGGAGTGGAATTAACAGCAACGCCCCCACCAACGGTTGGCGCAGCAACCGATAGGCAGACGTGCGGTATCGCTGGCGCGTATTGATCGAAAACCAGACGCCGAGAAACGCCAGTTCAAGGATCGAAAAGAGGGAATAACTATCCCATGCGCCGCGCAGCAGCCCGGCGAATGCGCCAAGCGCCGCCGCGCCGATCGGACCGAGCAAGCCGCCGCCCAACAGCAGGGGAATGGCGGAAAAAACCATCAGCGCAGAACCCGGCACATCGGCGGGCAGACCAGGAAACGGTCGGGCGGAGGCGGAAGTCAGTCGAACTCCAATGAACA
This sequence comes from Anaerolineales bacterium, assembly GCA_020060625.1. GTDB lineage: Bacteria > Chloroflexota > Anaerolineae > Anaerolineales > Villigracilaceae > Villigracilis. The sequence goes on from JAGUZU010000009.1 coordinate 30,444, forward strand.
GGGTTGTGATGGGAATCAAAACAAAAAATGCAAGAAAAATCCCCCATTCGCGTCCCCGCCAGACCGGCTGGTAGCTTCGCCGCCGGTACAGCAGGTACAACAAAACTCCCAACAGAGCCGCCCACACGAACATACCTGCAAGGGTAGGCGGGGCTGGAAACGCAATGCCTGCAAGGAGCGTAAAAATGAAATCCATTTTTTTGAATTATAGCCCCAAAACTTCGGGCGGGCTTTACAAGATTGTAGAGAAAACCCGAATCAGGAGTATTTCCCGCGATACTTCTCCGGGAGGATATCCGCCAGCGCCGCCATAATCTGACCCGTCCCCCGCCCCAACGCCTCCCTCCTCGCCGACGCCTGTTTCGCCAACCGGAACATGTTCCCCGCCCGAACCTGAACCGGCGCGCGCCGAAGCCGCTTCAAATGACCGTACACATGCTCGTTCTCCGTGCCGCTGACCGCAATCGGCAAAACAGGCGCGCCCGATTTATATGCCAGAAACGCCGCGCCGCCCGTGCCTTCTTCCAGCGCGCCATCGAGCGAGTACCTGCCCTCCGGCGCGATGACGATCACCCGCCCTTCCGCCAGCCCATCCAACGCGGCGCGCAAGGCGCGTTTATCCGGGCGTCCGCGATGAAGCCAGATGACGCCGTACCAGTGCATCAGCCTTCCGAGAACGGGAAAGTCATACAACTCGATCTTGCCGAGCGCATCCGGCGGGAGAGGCAAAGCGGAAACTATCGCCGCCGCATCGGCATCTCCCAGGTGGTTGATGACGATCAAGAGGGGTCCCGCCTTTGGAAAGTTTTCCATGCCTTCCACCGTCACCTTCAGGCAGAGTTTGGCAACAAGTTTTACGAGCCCATGCGAAAAAGCGCGGAAGAGACGGCGTGCGCGTGTCAGTTTTGGCAGCCGCACCAGTTCGGGCTTCCATACCTCTGCTACGGGTTTCGGGATGTGGGTTGGCATTTGTCGAATGCAATCCGGCAGTTTGATCCTGTCACGCTGCAAGCGCGACCTACAAGTCCTGATTGCATAATTCCAGCGCCCGCTCAAAGACCTGTTCCGCGTTCATCTTGTCCGAATCAATGATGACCGCATCGTCCGCCGGGCGCAGGGGGGCAATGGCACGGGTGGAGTCGAAGCGGTCTCGTTCGATCATCTTGTTCAGGATTTCATCATAATCCGCCTGTCCGCCGCGCGCAATGATCTCCTCGTAGCGGCGTCTGGCACGCTCCTCGGCGCTCGCATCCAGGTAGATTTTCAAATCCGCTTCGGGCAAAATGACCGTGCCAATATCCCTCCCGACCATGACAATCCTGCCGCGCCGTCCGATTTGCCGCTGCCGCTCGGATAACGCCTTGCGGACTCCCGCATACGCGGAAACCACCGAGACGTTCGCATCCACGTCGCCGCTCCGCATCTCCCAGGTGACATCCCTGCCGGCTATGATCACATCGCAGGCGCGTCCGTCGCCCACAGAAGGCGGATGAATGTCAATTTGCGCGTTTTGCGCCAATTCGGTAATGGCGTCTTCGTCGCGCAAATCCATATCGAATTGCAGCGCGATCCAGGTAACGGCGCGGTACATAATGCCGGTGTCGAAGAACAGGTATCCAAGCGCGTCTGCAAGTTTTCGTCCGATGGTTGATTTCCCCGATGCGGCTGGACCGTCGAGGGTGATGATGGAAGGTGGGGTTGTTTTGGTCATGGTTTGCTCATTTTACACAAAAAGTCCCCGCAGGCTCGGTTGAATTAAACACTGCGGGGCGGGGTGTTCATCAAATCATTATTTATCGAGAAAGAGATCGTCGCGCGCCCAAAGAATGATGGTCTCACCGGATTGGGGCATCTCGCGTAATACAACCCAGCGAAGCCAGTTGCTTGATTCGGCGCTGCTCCATAAAGGAGATTGCCGCCAGGTGAAGTCCTGTCCGCGGTAGGCGGCAATGAGAACGGGGTCGGTTTCATAGGGCGTGATGACAAAATCCGGCGAACTGCCCGCATCGAGAGAGGAAACAACCTGCGCGGGATGTTCGCGAAGCGTCCATTCCAACGACGGCGATTGCAAACCGGCAATGACAACCGTCGCAGACGTTTCATTCCCCGTTCCGTATTCCGAAATTTCACGAACGGCGGCTTGCAGCAAATCCGCTTGAGCGGGCGCGGGGGAAAGCCACCACAGTTCCGGAGAGTTCAACCCGCGCAAGCCTGCCGAGCCAAGCGCGCCGCCAAAGCCGAGAATCCCCAACCCAACGACCATGCCCAAAATCCCGCCGAGCCGCGCCGTGCGGATGGACCATCCCGCCGCAACAAGAAGGAGGCTCAACACAAGAAGCACAAGCGAGCCGATCAACATCCAAAACCGCAGGAGGTACTCGCGCGATCCAACCGGGAGCCAGACCATGCTCGACAAACCCATCCACGCAAAGAGCCAGATGAAGACGGTGAGAAAGCCGACGCCCGCCACTTCGCTTCTTTCTTCGGGACGGATGTTCAAGCAGCGGGACAGTTCCAACGCCGCAAGCGCATTAAGCGGAACCAGCGCCCAGGCAAGGTCGCCCATTGAGCGTCCCGGCAAAAAGACCGCGAGAAGCAATGAAACGAGGAACCACAGGCTGAGAAGGATGATGCGTTGAACATTTCCCAGCCAGCCGCGAACAATGGCAATGACTGCAAGCAAAATTGCAAGCGGCTGATATATCAGCAGGGAGAGGAACAGCCTGCCCGCAGAGACATCGGAGGTCCTTGTCCATGCTGTGATGAAGGCGGGGATGGAGGCGAAGGCGGCGCTTAGTCCGTTGGGGGCGATGAAGAAGAGCGTCCCAATCGTTAGAAGGACGATTAAAAAGGTTGGCAGGTTGAAGGTTGTAACGTTGAAAGCGGAAAGCTTTGAACGATTGAATGCCTGAAAAATTGCCCAGGTAATTCCAAGACCAAGCAAACCGAGCCAGATGGAAGGTCCGCTGAGAAGGGCGAGGGCAGCGAAGGCAGACGCGAGAGCGGTCTTATTTTTGTTGAGGAAGCCAAAGGTGAAGACTAAAAATACAATCGCGAAGATCGGGCTGGCGGCTTGACGGGAGATGGCAACCAAGCCCGGGTCGAGGGCAATGAAGAAGGCGAGGAGCAGGCTGGGGCGGGGTTTGAGGCGGTCGTCAAAGAGCAGCGGCGCAAGGACGAGCAGACTTCCGATCAGTGCGGGGAGCAGTCGGGCGAGGAAATTCGTCCCGCCGCCGTAGAGGAAGAACATCACCGAAGTGGAGAGGATGTAAAAGGGATGCGGCGCGAGCGCGGGGCTTTCGCCTTGGGCGATGCGCAGGGCTTGCAAGGCGGGCGCGGCTTCGGCGTCGGCGAGGGGCATGGCGCCGAGTTGGATGAGTCGCAGGGAAAGGGCAATCAAAAAAGCCAGCAGGTAGAGCAGGCTTTCGTATTTGAAGCGGCGGGGAGGCATGGTATCGTGTTGTTATTTCCTTGTTTTTGTTTTCGGTTCGGCAACCTGTCTTTTGGGCTGGCGAGCGGCGTACATTGCATTCGTCTTTTCACGGGATGGAGCAAGATAATCTACGATGTTGATCTCATCGTTAATACTGCATTTGGCAGGGTCCCAGATAATCATGGTACGGCTCTGGTTTATCTCGAACTTGTTTCGGTTTTCCTCGTCTGCATTGTACACCGTTGGAATCCACCACAAGGGAATCAAAAGGATGCGCTGATCCGTTAATTCGACATGGATATATTTTTCGTCAATTTTCACCGAATGAATATGGGCTTCGACCGGGAAGGTGTAGTCGTCAATCGAATATTGAACTTTGTACCGTTTGACCATTGTTTTTTCATCCATTCGCTTTTCGCCTGTAAACATGCCATTCCTCCAGCAAATATTCCAAATCCTGTTCGATGATTCTCAAAGCCTTGTTCAATTCATGAGTTCGCAATGTTTTGCCAGCCCGCGCCACCTCGATCTTCGGTTCCAGCCAGATTTTTGCATCGTTGTGATCGTTTTGCGAGCCTTTTCCCACATGGATACTGGCGCGATTCTCGTGAAGCGCATCGTAACTGTGAAACCAGAAAATGAGATTATCGGCTTCGAGGATTTTCGGGCTCATCATATCGGCGATTATAGCAGGAAAGCGAGTCGGCAACTTTAAGGCAGGATTACGGCGCTTCATAGATAATCGTGTTTCCCTGTTGGAAAACGGGTTTGAGGAACAGTTTGAATTTTTCTTCATTGACGCGCATGGATACACGCTCAATGGCGCCAATGAAGATATAACGAATATTATATTGCTGGATGATGCCTTGCGCCTCATCCCAACGGGCGGTGGTGTAGAGACGGGTGATGTCTTCGCGGCGCGCGCCTTGTGGTTCAAATCCGCCGCGCCATTGGGCTTCGTGCCAGGGCCAGCCGAGGACGGTCTGCAAGCCAGTGTACATGGAGACTCGTCCGTAGGCGCTGTATCCGTCGCCGATGGCTTCAGCGACGATGCCGTCTGGAGCCGTGAGCAGGAATTGAATGGCGGCGGCGTCATCCGGATTTTCACGCTGGAAGCGGTCGAAGTCGTTGAGGTTGAAGCCAAAGGTCGGTTTGAAGTTGTTGGTTTTGGTGAGCAAGCCGAAGGCGGGGTAGAGCAAGCCGACGAAGATGACCAGTCCGATGACGATGCGGAAGGCGATGTTGGCTTTGAAATCTAGTTTTTGCAGCAGCGTGGCAGCGCCAAAGGACGCGACGAGGCTGAATAATATCCATGCCTGGTAGTAGAACTTGAAGACGGTGTTGATGCGGTAGCCGAATTGGTCGCGCAGGTAGACGAATTCGGGGGCGAGGACGAGGAGGATGCCGAGGGTGAGGAGGAGGAGTGAGAAACGAGTTGCGAGTTCCGTGTTGCGTTTTGCGTTTGGTTCGTAATTGGTATTTGGTAATTGGTAATTGGGTAATTTGGAGAAGAGGAAGGCGAGGGCAGGGACGAGGAGGGCGAGGAGGGTGAGGGGACCTCCGATGTGAGATAGTCTCCGCAGGGAGGTGGCGGCGAGGTATTGGGGGGCGGTCATGTTTTGGGAGGCGAGGAACATCTCCACAAAGGGTTTTTCGATGATGGAACCAAGCCAGCCTGTGAGGAGGGTGAGAAGGGATAAGGAAAAAGTAATTGCGAGGGAAAGGAGTATGCCGAGTTTCCAGTTGGCGGGGATTTTTTCGCCGTGCCAGAGATAGATCAAAAACGCAAAGATGGGGATGAACAGCGTACCCCACATCACCCACAGATGCGCGCCGCGAGTCGGGTACATGAAGTTGGGCAGGATTCCGCCCGCTTGTGAGGAGAAGCCGAGGTGGAAGGGAAAATATAACAGCAGGGAAAAAAGTCCAAGCGGCAGGGCAAGCAGAATTAAGTCTTCGAGGCGGGACCAGTTCCAGCCGTCTTCGCGGGCGCGGTAGAAGATGAAGGCGGAGACGATCAGCGCGGCGGCAACGAGAATATCCCAAGTGTTGAGGAAGGCGAGTCCGCCGAGGACGAGGGCAGAGGTGAGAAAGCCTTGCGGAGCAATGTTCAGCCGCGCGCCGAAGAGATTGATCTCTCCGCGCCAGCCGCCGAGAAAGAGATTGAGCGCCACCGATACGGCGAGCAAGCCAAAGGGAATCGCCAGCACATGCGGATGCAGGTCACCGAGCAGGAAGGAGAAGAAGGGAAATTCGTCAATCACTTCGCGGTGACTACCGAGCATGTCGTAATCCTGGATTACGCGCGAAGAACGCCACCACCATAAATAGCGTTCGAGCGGAATCCAGTGAAATGGCTGCGTGGGTGGCTGGGAGAGTTCCCTCATATCCAGCCACATCCAGAAACGGCTGGAGTATGTTCCAGTCACGGGGTCTTTTTGCCAGAACATCCCGCTTTGGTGAAGGATTTCAAGAAGCGCGCCAAAGTTGGAAATGAGAAGGAGGAAGAGGGGAGCGAGGAGGGAGGGTGCGATTGACGATTTACGATTTGCGATTGACGATTGGTGGTCGAGTAGGCGGCGCTCTTCCGCCGTATCGAGACCGCGATTTTCGATTTGCGTTTCGCGTTTTACGTTTTGCGTGTTGCGTGTTGAGGCGAGGAGGTTGTAGAGAATTCCATACGAACCAATCGCGCCCAAGCCGAAGATGAGGGCGGTCATCAGGTTGTGGGCGGTGGAGCCGTTGACGCCAGATAGTTTGGCAAGCATGGCGGTCATCACATAGCCGAAGTAATAATACGAAATGGCGTAACCCGAAAGCCACGGGTCTTGCGGCGGGAAGGTCGGCGAGCGCAGAATGCCGTTGATGAATGCCAGTTCCATCGGGCGCTCGGTGCCGTTCAACTCAGGGTTGGCAGAGCGGACAAATGCCATGAAGGCGAATGCGGCAAGGAAGAGGAGTTCGGTAGTGAGGAGGAGAGGAATGTTGGATCGAAGAAAATTTACGATTTCAGATTTACGATTTACGATTGAAAAACCACTCAGCGCAATCAGAACGGCGAGCGCGAGGAGGATGCCGCCGAGGTCGTTTTGGGAGATGCCGAGCGAGGCGAACAGCCAAAAAACATACGCCCAGACCAGCAGTCCCGCCGCGCGCGCGAGGGTGTAGCCGCGATCCGTCAGCGCGGGGAAGAGCGTGAACGTCAGCGGGAAGGTCAGCCAGCCGAGCAGGGTAAGCAGAAAATACCAAACCAAAAACGACGTCATAAAATCAAAGAACCTTTACCATCCGATAATATCCAAGTGTTGGGTGTTCAACGGTCTCAACAACTTCATACCCAAATCGTTCATACAGCCGTATCGCCCCATGATTATACAAAGCAGCCACCAACGAACATTTTGCCAGTCCATGCTGGCACGCCTGTGTCTCTACAAATTCCAGCAGGGCAGAGCCGATCCCCAATCCTTGCGCAGAGGGATGCACACCAAGATTGCCAATGTAATACTCGTCCGCTTCAGCCTCACGCCCGCCAGGCAGCGCAGCTCCGCGCCAAGTAAACGACCACCGCCAAAGGCGGTGGCTTTAGAGCCATTACGCCTGGAAGGCGTGCTACTACTGTAGATTGTTAATCAAATAACTTTCCTTGCACT
>JAGUZU010000132.1 GCA_020060625.1 Anaerolineales bacterium
AGCGTTCTCTTCCTGGATTGCGTTTAGTTCAATATCTTCGAACATGCTGGCGTGAGTTTACCCGTTTATCTTTGTTCCGGGGAGGACTCAATCTTTCCCCGCTCATCCCACGAGTTATTGAGATGATACTCCCAATTGGTCTTAAAAACGAACTCACCCACGAAACCTTAATTTCGGGGTGAGTCATGTTTTTATTATTCGTACGCCAGCGTATCGCGCACTGTCAACCTCGATGCTCTTCGCGCAGGCAGGGCGCTTGCGAGCGTTCCCAGAACGATGGTGAAGATCAGCCAGGCGATGATGCCCGTCACGCCGTACACGGCGGGCATGGGCGCGGTTAGGATCGCCATGCCCACACCGAAGCATAAAATGTTCGTGATGGGAATCGAGATGAAGATGCTGACCGCCCAACTCAGGATTCCGATCACCATGCCTTCGGTGACGACGATGGCTTGAATGTCGCCGTTGCTCGCGCCGATGGCGCGCATCACGCCGATCTCGCGCGTGCGTTCCAGCACGTTGATGCTCATCGTGCCCATCAATCCCAGCCCGCCGACGATGGCGATCAGCGTTGCCATTACCAGCATGAAATAGACGAGGATGTCGGTCTGCGCCTTTTGATCGCGGATGAAGTCCGCGCCGAGCTGCGTGGAGCGGATGTTGATTCCGCGCGCCTCGAACGCCGCCTGAACCTGGTCGTTGACCCGGCGCTGAGTCTCCGGGTCGTGCTGAGACGTGATGATGCGCAGGGAATACGCCATTTCCGGCTCGCCGACCAGCACGCTCAAATATTCATAGTTGACGTATAACAGCGGCGGGCTGACGTTGCCCGTGATGCTGTAAATGCCCACGATGTGCCAGTCGGTTTCCTTGCCGTTCGCTTCGATGGTGATCCAGTCTCCCACTTGTAAATCCGGGAAGATTTGCAGGAGGTGGTTGCCGATCACGATGGCGTTTTCATCGCCGGGCATCAACCAGCGCCCCGACGTGATGATGGGGTCTATCAGTTTCGAGGCGGCGGGAGGCGCGACGAACAGGATTTGCGTGCCTGTCTCGCTGCCGTCCATTTTGAGCGTGCCGGTGTATTCCAGCCAGCCTTCCGCGCCTTCCACGCCTTCGATGATTTCCGCGATGCCCGCGACCTTATCCAGGCGATAACCTCGGTCAAAGGCGATGTTGATGTCGGCAAGGAAGTATCCCTGAATATCTTCGATGACTTGATCGAAGGATGCCCACAAGTTGTAAACGGCGATGAAGACCGCGCCGCCCAGCACGAGCGTAAAAAGTGTCAGTCCCAGCCGCGCCTTGCGGCGGAATGTGTTTCTCAGGGAAATGCGGATCGGGCGCGGGATAAAGAGAGCGCTTTGCCGCACCGACTCGTCCTTTGGCTTTGCGTTCCCGCCCAAGCCGTAGTCGTTCAACGCCTCGCGGACGGTAATCTTCACACTGTTGTAGATCGGCAGGAGGGACGCCAATATCGGCACGACCAGCGCCACGAACACCTGTTGAATGTACGTCGAGGAATATCCGCGATACGGCACGGGGTAAAAGTTCAGCCACTGTGCCATTCCGCCGCCGATGTTCTCCGCGACCGCATTCGCAAGCGGGACTGCGATTAACAGCGCGCCGATCCCGAAACCGATGATCAGCACGAGGTACATGCCGAAGATCTGCATGGTTCCGCCGCCTGTGGCTTTCATGATTCCGATCTGGCGTGTGTGCTGTGTCATCAAGGCGGTGATGGTGTTGACGATCAAAAATCCGCTCAACAAAACCGTGAGATACCCCAGCACGCCCAGCACGAAGAACACGCCCTGTGTGATGCTGTATGCGAAGTGATGCCCCGGTTGGTACACGTTTACGAAATACACCGTCGCGCCAGCTCGTTCCATGCGATTCGCCACCGACTGCGCAACCGAAGTCACATGCTCCTGGTCGGTCTGCTTCTCGGAAACGCTGATCGCGAGCATGTCATAACTGGACGCATCGCCTCCCAGCCATTCCAGCGTGTCGGGAGTCACGTACGCATTGACTTGCTGTGCAAGGTTATAGGGGAACCCTGTTACCGCGTGCATGTAACCGGCGAATTTGAGTTCGCGCCGTTTGCCGTTCCCAAGTTCCACCAGAATGATGTCGCCGGGCTGGTATCCAAGCGACATGGCGCTGGCGTCTATGATCGTTTCCTTGTTCCCGTAATGTGGAATGCTGATTTCGCCCGCGGCTGGTTTGAGAAAGTTCAACGTTAATTCGGCGGGGTCTTCCAGCGCGGTAAAGTTGATGTTCACATACGTCCCGTCCGGGCGCAGGATGCGCGCGCTTGTGGAGGAAAACCCTTCCACGGTGTCCACGCCCGGCACTTCGCGCGCCTGCTTCACCATGTCGTCGTTCAATGGCGCGGCGTACACTTCCGCTTCGGATGGATTCGCGGAAAGATAATCGCTGTCCATGCTTTCATTCATGTACAAGCCCAGGTTGCTGTTGAAACCCACCGCAAGCGCTCCAACGGCAATCGTGACGATGGTCAGGAGCGTCCGCCCGCGACTGCTCCAAAAATCTGCCCAGACCTTTTTCCAGCGGCTGGTCACCATGACGCGACTCCCCTCCAGGATAGATTCTCACCCTGATGCCTGTCCGCCATCTGACGCAGCGCCTCACGCGTGACCTCGGACTGGTCCAGCAATTCGGACAGTTGCTCATACCCGATGGCGATCACCTCCACCGGTCCCGCTTCCGAGGCGCGGACAGAGGCGCGGTGTTTCATCTCGTGGAAAAACTCCATTTCGCCGAACACCTTTCCGGGTCCGAGTTGAACCGCAATCACGTCGGATTGATTCGCCCGCGGCAGGATGACCTCCACCGTCCCTTTGGAGACGATGTAAAACGTATCCGCATTCGTGCCTTCTGCAAGGATCATCGCGCCCGCATCATGGGACTGGATTCGCGCCAACTTTGTCGCCTGTAACAACTGGCTCGGTGTAAGCGTGGGAATCGCCTTTGCCACATACTCGTTGACGATCTCGCCGTCCGCGATCAAGGCGGTGCGGTGCGTGCGTTTCGCCAGCGCGCTGTCATGCGTAACGATGATGATGGTCTTGCCTTTTGCCACGAGGTCGTTGAACAAGGCAAAGACCGACTCGGCTGTTTTGGAATCAAGGTTGCCTGTCGGCTCGTCAGCAATGACAACGGGCGGGTCGTTGGCGAGTGCGCGCGCAATGGCAACGCGCTGCTGCTGTCCGCCGGAAAGCGCGGTGGGAAGTTTGTGCGCATGATCCGCCAACTCCACGAGCTCCAGCAATTCCATGGCGCGTTTGCGGCGTTCGGAAAGCGTGTACATGCGGCAGAAATCCATCGGCAGCATGATGTTCTCGAGAACAGAGATCATCGGCAGGAGTTGGAAGAACTGGAACACGATGCCGAGATTCTTTCCGCGCCAGCGCGCCATGCGGTTTTCGTTCAAGCCATGCACGCCCGTCCCATTGACCCATACTTCGCCGTCCGAAGGGCGGTCTATGCCGGTGATCATGTTCAGCAGGGTGGTCTTGCCGCTTCCGGATTTTCCAATGATGCTGACGAACTCACCCGCTTCTATTTGCAGCCCCACTTCCTTGAGTGCATGGTAATCACCGACTGCCGTTTTGTAGAATTTATTGACGTTCTGCAGGTCGATAATGGGGCGGTTTTCGACGGCGTTTTCACCCGCTTTGGGTTTGAAAAATGATATAGCCATAAGTTTCTCTTCCAAACCCTAAAGGTTTTCGAGACCTTTAGGGTTCTGATGCATTACTCGAATGTAACCACAGCGGTCATTCCCCAGCGCATGACGGGGTCCTTGTCCGTGAGCAGGATGGTGATTTCGTACACGATATCGCCCTGGTTTTCGGAATAACTGTGGCTGATGGAAAGCACATTGCCTTTGAACTCCATGCCGGGCAGGGCGTCCAGCTTGACAGTGACTGGCTGCCCTTCTTCGATGTTGACCACGTCAATCTCGGTCAGGTCTGTGGTTTTTACCAGCCAGGTGGATGTATCGGCAATCGTCACAACCGGCGAGCCGGAAGAGACGAATTCGCCGATCTTGAGATCAAGGTTGGTAATTACCCCGGCGTGGGGCGCGCGCAGTTCGGCATTGGCAAGGATGGCGCGTAACGCCGCAGTATCAGGTGAGAAACCCGTATCTTGCAGGGCATCATAATCCGCCTGCGCATTGACCAGACGTACCCGCGCATTCTGATAATTACTTTCCAATTCCAGCCAGCGGATGGCGATGCGATAGAGTTCCCAGGCTTCATCCAGCGCCTTCTTTTTTGCGCGGGCATCTTTGTTTATGGGGCGGGTGTAATTTTTATTGGTTGCCTGGCTTTCTTCGTAGCGATCCAATTCTTCCTGCGTCATCTCGGAAAAATCCGGCTTGGGTTCCTCGTATTTGAGAAATTTTGCGTCGAGGTGTTTGTACGGCTCGAATTCCTCCCGGGCGATGTTCAACTTTTCGAGCGAGGCGGCAATGGCTTCGGTGGGAGACACATCCTTCCAACGCGGCGGGACATCGAAATCATCCAGCCGGCTTTGGGCGTCACGATATTCTTTATACGCATCCGTGAGCTCTTTTTCGGCTTTGGCTTGCGCATCTTCGAGCGATTGCGCGTTTTCCGACCGTACGACCGCGATCACGCCGCCTGCGGCAATCTTATCGCCTTCCTCTACGGTAAGATCGCTGACTAGCCCGCTGGCGTTCAGGGAAATTTCGGTGTAGGTAATGGGTTCCAATTTCCCCTCGGCGATGATGCTGTCATCCGCCACAACGGTGGGGATGGGCGTGGACTCCGCGGCGGCGGTTGTCGCCGAGCCGCAGGCGGCGATCAGCAGGGAAATTCCAATGAAAATAACAAAGGGTACTCGTTTCATTTTAAGTTTTCCTTATTGTGGTGATATCCGCTCATGGGCGGGTTCAGTCTACCTACGCAAAAAATCATGCCCGGTTGCAGGGCGGACGAAATCGTTTCCCGCCTCTTTTTGGGCGGCAGTGTTGGATGAGGCATGCGGGCTACAAGCGCTGCCCCGCGGTCATGACGCGGTTTCGCCCGGATTTCTTGGCGTGATACAGCGTGACATCAGCGGAGATAATGGTTTCGTCGAGGGTTTTCCCGTGCTGGGGAAACGCAGCCACCCCAGCCGTGAATGTGACGCGCAGGTTCGCATCCTGATGCGTAATGACGGTCTTTTCGAGTTCCACGCGCCACTCTTCCACGCGGTAATATGCGTTTTCCAGGCTTGTGTTATAGAGGATGGCTAGGAATTCATCCCCTCCATACCGGCAGACCGTGTCGTCGAGGCGGGTGAGTTCCCGTAATTTCCCGCTGAGAATAGTCAGAACTTTATCTCCCACATTATATCCGTATGTATCGTTGATCTGTTTTAAGTTATCCATGTCCAGGATGGCAATACTGACAGGATACCCCGCGCGCAGGGCGCGGGCCTGCTCTTTCTTGAGCGCGTCCTCCAGATAGCGCCGGTTATACAGCCCGGTCAGCGGATCGTGAAATGCCTGTTCGCGCAGGATGGCTTGCAATACGTTGATTTCCTCCAGTTGCAGGCGTAATTTTTCATTGACGCGATGAAGCTCGTCTTCCGCAATCTTGCGCTTCGTCACATCGCGGTTGCTGCCGCGCACACCCATAAAAATACCGTTCTCGTCGAACACGGGCTGGCAGACCTGGTTGATCCAGCATTCCCTTCCGTCGGCGCATAGGATGCGGATCTCGATCTCTCCATGCTTTCTTTCCCCCAGCATCCTGCGTTGATATTCCTTGAATTTTCCCCGGTCGTCGGGGTGAATGATGTTTATGAAAAGATCGGTGTCGCTGATGAATTCGACATCATCGTATCCCGAAATACGCTTGCAAGACGGCGATAGATAGATATAGCGGTTGTTTGGCGCCTGCCAGAACTCCCATTCGAAAGTATTGTCGGCGACAACGCGATAGAACATCTCGCTTTCGCGGATTTGCGCTTCGATCCATTTGTGCTCCGTTATGTTGCGGATGGTTGCGATGATCGTGGCGGGGAACCCGTTGCCCTCGTTCGAGGCGGACGCCCTGATCTCCGCGTGAAAATGCGCCCCGTCTTTTCTCACGATGGTTAACTGGACCTCCTTTATTGCGCCTCCTTCCCGTATCCGCTGGAGATATTCACTTAATCTTTTATGTTCCGCCTCCGGCGCAAGATCAAGGATGCTGCGATGGCTCAGTTCATCCACAGTTTCGTACCCAAGCATCGTCGCGCCCTGCCAGTTGCAAAACAGGATTCTTCCACTGAAATCCATGATTGTGAGCGCATCCGGCAGGGATTCGAGGATCGTTTTGCGTTCGAACTCATCCGCAGGCTGTATAGTTTCTCCCCTCATTTTTTTCTGTTCCTTGCACAACGCCCCGATTGCCAGCAAGATTACCCCCGCGCCCAATATACCAACCGTCAGGGATAACAAGCCCTCGAATGTCCAGGCGTCGCTCCCGCTTAGACGCAATCTTAAAACCGCCAATAACCACACAGCAATGATTATTGGAATAAGAAGACGCAAAATGCGGGGGCGTGCAGTCAACTTTTCCAACCTCCAATTATTATACACTCGCCTGATTGTTCCTGCCTGCTCTTGCGCTTGAAATCACATGCGCTACAATTAAACCATGCTTGACTTGAAAAAACTAAAAACGCTTCGCGCGCGGACCTTCAACCTGCCCCCGCAAAAGAGACTTTCATCTCCCGCCCAGGCATTGACTTTCGTCAACCAGCGCGGCTTCGTGTATTTCTGGACCATCAAAGGCGTGGATCTGCCTTCGCTGTGGACGGCAGTCGCCGGAGAACGTCCCGTCGCCGACAAACACGACGACCCTGGTCACATCACCTGGGGCTGGAAGGATGATGCGCTCGACAAACGAATCTGGTATTACGGCAAGATATTGCGCGGCAAGGCGACGATGATTTCGCTGGAGATCGCTCCCTATTTCTACGCGCTCTCCGAAAACTACGGCGACCCCGAAGAGGATTACCTGATCGCCTACCGCGAAGGGCGTTTGACCCAGCCCGCGAAACAGGTCTATGAGGCGCTGCTCGATAAAGGCGCGATGCACACCATTGACCTGCGTCGTGAGGCGAAGCTCGCAAACGCAAAAGATTCGGAATTCAACAAAGCGTTGGAATATCTGCAGCGGGATTTTAAAATCCTGCCCGTAGGCGTGGCGCAGGCGGGCGCATGGAAATATTCGCACATCTACGAAATTACAACCCGGCATTTTTCCGATTTATCAGAACAGGCTCGAAAAATTTCCGAATCGCAGGCGCGCGCGAAGATTTTGGAACTTTACTTCAACATGGTCGGCGCGGCGCAGATGCGCGATGTCAATAAATTGCTTGGGTGGGGGAATGAGATCGTGAAGAGGGGTATCGGTAAATTGGTTGATGATGGGAATTTAGTGACGACCGAACACCCCAAATTTGCGGGGGAGTGGCTGGCAGTCAAGGAAGTGGCGTAAGTTTGTATTCCATTTTTTATCGTCGAAACGGTTGCATTCCCAGTTTCGATGAGTATAATTAAACCCAAAATACCCGCACCACTCAGCAAGCCCAAAATTCAGCCGAAGGATTTGCGTGTGACTACAATTTTCTTTGCAACAGACATTCACGGGTCGGATATTTGCTGGAGCAAGTTTTTGAATGCGGGGAAATTCTACGGCGCGGATCAATTGATCCTCGGCGGAGATATGACGGGGAAGGCAGTTGTGCCGTTCATTCATCAGGGTGGGGAAAAATACCGGGTCACTTTGCTGGAACAGGTGTTTGACATTGCGACTGAAGACGAATTGACGGACATGAAAAAGCGCGTCCGCAGCCGCGGTTATTATCCATATCTGACCAACCCCGATGAGATTGCCGAATTGGAAAAAGACCAGGAGCGCGTTGCCAAAATATTCCTTCAGGAAGTCCTCAAAGTTGTCCAGCAGTGGATGGAACTGGCGGATAAGAAATTGGACGGCACAGGCATGAAGGTATATTGCTGTCCGGGGAATGATGACATGGATGAGGTGGATGAAATCATCCGCGCGAGCAAGTGTGTGGTGTTGGCGGAAGGAAAGGTTATACCTTTGAACAGCAATCACGAGATGATCGCTTCGGGTTGGTCTAACCGCACGCCCTGGGATACGCATCGGGAAGAGGACGAGGATCAGCTCAAAGTCCGGTATGAGGCGATGATCTCCCAACTCGATGACCCGCAGAATGCCGTCTTCAACATCCACGTCCCTCCGTATAAGTCCAATCTCGATGAAGCCCCAGAGTTGGATGAAAACCTGCGCCCAAAGATGGCGGGACAGGCGTTGAAGCCGGTCGGCTCGACGGCTCTGCGCGAAGTGATCGAGAAAACCCAGCCCTTGCTTGGCTTGCATGGGCATATCCATGAGGGGCGCGGCGTTTCGCGGATCGGCAGGACGCTTTGCATTAATCCCGGCTCGATGTATGAACAGGGGACTTTGCTTGGAACAATCGTAAGGCTTGGAAAGAAGAGGGTGGAAGATTACGTTTTGACGACAGGTTAATTTCCCTCACCCCAACCACTCTCCCATTGGGAGTGGGGCAAGGGGTGAGGGGTTAAAACACCAAAAGAGGAGAATGTAATGAGTAACTTGTTTGTCCGTAAAGCGACCGGCTTGGTGCGTTCGTGGTCGGTCATGGACGCGTTCATCTACGCGCTGTTTTCCATCAACCTGATCACCCTCGGTTTGTACAGTTTCAGCCAGATGTACTACTTCGAGGGCGGCATGGTCAATGCGCTGATTATCAGCGCAATTTTCATTTTCTTTGAAGTGGTGGTGTATGCCGCATTGATTGCCGTCATGCCCCGTTCGGGCGGTGATTACGTCTGGCAGAGCCGAATTCTTGGGGGCGCTGTTGGCTTCATCCTTGCGGTCACTGGCTGGTGGTTTATTTTGTGGCTGTGGGTGCCGTTGTACGGCGACATGTTCCGCCACATCGTGATCGTTCCACTGCTGGGCGTGTTCGGGGTGAGAGACGCTGCGCTCTGGTTTGCGGGCACATCCAACGGCGCATTCACCGCTTCGATCATTACGCTTGCCATCGTCAGTCTTTTCATCATGCTTGGCATGAAGACCTACGCCCGCATTCAGAAATTTTCCTTCTACGGCGGGATGCTGGGATTGCTTATCGTCATCGGACTGCTTTTGGGCGGCTCGCCCGAAGCCTTCAAAGCGGGCTTGGAAGCCAATGCAAACTCGATGTTCGGCGTGAGCGGCGTGTACGACTCAACTGTCGCCTTGGGGACCGAGGCGGGAGCAGTCACGCCGTTTGCGGGCGGTTCGTTGGCGCTGGTCTTCCTCGTCATTCCGTACATGGTTTTCTTCAACTTGTGGCCCAATTGGGGCGCGACGTTGTATGGTGAAGTGCGCGGCGCGACCGATTTCAAGCGCAACATGGCGGGTATGGGCTGGGCGCTTGGCATTACCACCCTGCTCGGAATCCTCCTGCTCTTCGCCATCCGCAAGACGATTGGATGGGACTTTTACGTGCAGGCTGGCGCGGCATGGTGGAATTACGCCTGGGGTTACACGGAAACCGCTCCCGCGCTTCCGGTCTGGCCCTATCCTGCCTTGCTTGCCGCATTCCTTTCCACTAATAAGTTTGTACAATTCCTCGTTGTGGCGTTGATGAGCCTCTGGTGGTTCGGCTGGAGCGGAACGGTCTTCCTGTCTTCCACGCGCGTTATCTTTGCCGCCGCGTTCGACCGCCTGCTTCCTGAATCGGTTGCCAAATTGGACGAGCGCACGGGTACGCCGGTCAATGCGCTGCTGCTGATGATCGTCCCGTCGGTGGTGGTGGCATATCTCTTCAATTACAACATTGCCAACTTCCAAACGCTGACGCTTTGCTCCACCCTCGTCATTGCCGTGACCTTCCTCGGCACGACGATTGCGGCAATCATCCTCCCATACACGAAGCCCGACTTGTACAAGTCTTCGCCCATTTCCAAATACAACGTGCTTGGCATTCCGTTGATAACGGTGGCGGGCGTCATCTTTGGCGGCTTCCTCGTCTACCTGCTGTATCAATGGATCTTCGATCCGAATGGTCTGTACGGCATCGGCATCAGTAACACCAGTTCCGTGTATTTCATGTTGGGTAACTACGTGCTTGCTGCGATCATATACTTCGGTTTCAAGTCCTATCGCAAGAGCAAGGGTATCGACCTGGGCAAGGTGCAGGCTGAGATCCCGGTGGAATAAAATACAAGAAAGACCTGGCAGCCACGCCCTCGGCGCGACTGCCAGGTCTATTATCAGGTGAATGGATGGCGCTTACTTCGCAGGAAATATTGACGGAAATGTATCGGCTGATCGAAGCGGGGAACGAAAAGAATATTCAAGTTCGCGCCATTGGCGGATTGGCGGTGCAGGCGCATAACAGGAAAAAACACCCCTTGTTCACGCGCGAATTCGCCGACCTGGATTTTGTCGTTGCAAAAAAGCAGAGGCGCGAGTTCGAAGCCTTCATGCCCGAAGCGGGGTATGCCCCCGACAAACAATTCAACGTCCTGAACGGCGCGATGCGCCAGATCTACTTCCATGAAAAGACGGATATGAAGGTGGATATCTTCGTCGGCGATTTTGAAATGTGCCACAGAATTCCCCTCGAAGACCGCCTTACCGCCGACCCGGTCACAATTCCGCTTGCGGAGCTTTTCCTTTCCAAGGCGCAGATCGTCGAACTCAACCGCAAAGACCTGCTTGATATTACGTCCATTTTGTTGAATAATGAAACCGGCGATGACGACGTTGAAAAGATAAACCTGCAAATCCTTGCGCGGTTGTGCAGCCAGGATTGGGGTTTGTATAAAACCGCATCTATCAACCTGGAGCGCGTGGCAAAGTTTGCGGCGGAGCCGGACCTTCCGCTCTCGCAAGAAGAACGCAATGTCATCATTGCCCGCGTCCGCGCAATTCAACGAACGTTTGAAGAAATGTCCAAGCCAATCGCATGGCAATTGCGCGACCGCGTCGGCACGCGCGTAAAGTGGTACATTGAAGTGGAAGAAGTGGACAGATGAAAAAACTTCGTATTGCCCTCGCAATTATTATTCTCGCTGTTTCGATTTCCCTTTTGCTTTGGGGATACGCCCCCAATCCGCGTGAAGCCATCGAGCGGACGATTCCGCCCGCCGAGATGCAACTGCCGACCCCTTCCTCGCTTCACCCTGACCTCGAGCCTGCCGCATGACCACCAAACCTTTTTCTCTCCGATACTTTTTCCTGCCGGCGTTTCTGCTGATTCTTGCGCTCGCTGTATATGCCTGTGGAGCCGCCATGCCCGCCACGGAAGAACCATCCGCGCCGGAAGAACCCGCCGCGACTGAAATGCCCGCAGAAGAGGAGCCAGCAAGCGAACCTGACCCCGGCGATGACTCTCCAACAACATTCCCAACTCAAATGGCAGTCTCTCCAACCCAATCAGCAGCGACGCCGCAGCCCTTGCCGACGGAAATCCCCGTTCAACCTGCGATTCTTGAAACCCGCCGCCTGACGCTGGAATATCCGCCGAGGATGAAGGCTGGCGTGGAAAGCGACGTCATCCGCCTGACGCTTGAGGTGGATGACTTGGGCAACATCACTCCAACCGCGCAATTTGAAAACAATGCGGTGACGGGTGAAGTCGTCGAAATCCCGGATTTATATGAAACGCACATCATCACTGCCGAGGCGCGGTTGGATATGGCGGGGATGACCGTTGTGCCGCCCGGCGTTACCTATCAACCGATGAAGCGCGGGGAATCCGTCACCTTTTATTGGAGTATCCGCCCCCAGGAGACGGGCAGGTATCGCGGTACGGTCTGGCTTCATCTGGGGTTTGTGGACCGTGTCAGCGGGGAGGAAAGCCGAATGGCAGTATCAGCCCAAATCGTCGAGATCGAGGCGGTGGATCTTTTCGGGTTCTCGGTCAGTTTTGTGCGGACATCCGGCGTGGTCGGATCGGCGCTGGGGTTTATCATCGGATTGCCTTTTTTCGACGATATTCTCAAGTTTTTGTTCAGGAGAAGGAGGAAACGGAAGGCGTCAAGGTAACGCGAAAATATGACGAAAATCACCCAAAAAATTGACATGCTTTACGGGGGAGAGATTGTTCTTTATGGTACAATTTTGGCAATTGTTGTAATAAATTTCACGACGGAGTTCCTTAAATGAATGAGTGGCTGTATGTAGCGTTGTTTATTGTTGTCGGTTTGATCATACCCATAGGCGCGATTGCGGCAGGCTTTATTTTTGGACCCAAGAAGCCAAATCCCATTAAAGAAACTACATACGAATGCGGCATTGAAACGGTGGGGGATACGTGGGTGCAGTTCAAGGCGCAGTATTATATTTTCGCGTTGGTTTTCCTCGTTTTCGATGTGGAGGCGGTCTTCCTGTTCCCGTGGGCGGTCAAGATCGGTCAGTTGGGATTGTATGCCGTGGTGGAAGGCATCATTTTCATCACCATCCTTATCGTCGGTTTGATGTACGCCTGGCGCAAGGGGATGTTGGAATGGGCGTAGTTTCCCTGTAAACAGGAGAGAAGGCTGATCGGATTTTCCTTTCAGCCTTCTCTTTGTGTAATGCCATATCGTCTGGATTGCGGGTGTTTCTTCCGCAGATTCCAGGCAAGGTTTAGGAGCGATTTATGAATTTTTGGAATGACCCCTTAAAGATCGCCGCGGACTGGATGGAAGGTATTTTTGTCGGCTGGGGCATGGACGCCGTCCTCGCCCATGTGCTGGTGGCTTTCCTCGGCGTGTTCCTGCTCATCGCCATTTTGATGGTGGTGGACATTTTCCTCGTCTGGGTCGAGCGCAAAGTAGTGGCGCGTTTTCAAGACCGCCTTGGTCCGAATCGCCTGGGTCCGTTCGGGTTGATCCAGCCGTTCGCCGACATTATCAAGCTCATCATCAAGGAGGATACGACTCCCGGCGGCGCGGACAAGGTTGTTTACAACCTTGCCCCCATCCTCTCGATGATGTCCGTGTTGATTCTGTGGGCGGTGGTGCCGATTGCGCCTGTCATGCTTGGCGTGGATTTGAACGTGGGCGTGCTGTTCCTGATCGCCGCAGGAGCGATTGGCACGCTCTCCATTATTATGGCGGGCTGGTCGTCGAACAATAAGTTTGCATTGATTGGCGGTTTCCGCCAGGTGGCGGTGATGGTGGCGTTCGAAGTGCCAATGCTTACCATGCTGTTGGTGCCGACTATTTTTGCAAGTTCGATGAACATGAACGATATTATCCAGGGACAGGGGAATCTCTGGTATTTCGCGCTTTCGCCGCTTGGCGCATTGATCTTCCTGGTTGCTGCCATTGCGGAATTGGGACGCGCCCCCTTCGACCTTGCGGAAGGCGAGTCGGAACTGGTTTCCGGGTTCAACATCGAATATTCGGGCATGAAGTTCGGCATGTTCTACGCGGGCGAGCTTCTCCATGCGATGACCTTCGGCGGGATCTGGGCGATCCTGTTTTTTGGCGGCTATCGTTTCTTCGGCTTGGAGCAGGTCAGTCCCTTCCTGGCGATTCCGATCTTCCTCTTCAAGGCGTTGATCGGCTACTGGATCATCATGTGGGTGAGGTACACCATGATGCGCATCCGCATCGACCAGATGCTGGTATTCAACTGGGTTTTCCTGACTCCGTTGTCCTTCGTTCTGCTGATGGTCACTGCCTTGATGAATGCGCTTTTGAAGGACGCTTCGCTTTGGATCTATGGACTGGGCATGTTCCTCTCGAATGTAGTGGTCGGGTGGATCGCGCTGGAGATCGCGCGTTCGGTCAGCCGCAAACAGCGCGAGAGTGTGGAAGGTCCGAAGAATCTGGCGGAGGCTCCGCACTGATCGGGAGGTACAAATATGACTGGTGAACAAATTATTTTCCTCATTACCGCCGGATTTACGCTCGGCTCCGGTTTCATGGTGGTGACGACGCGCAACCTTGTCCACGCGGCGTTGTGGCTGGTGTCCACGCTGTTTGGCGTGGCGGTATTGTATGCGCTGATGAACGCGAACTTTATTGCCGTGGTGCAGGTCGTTGTGTATATCGGCGCAATTGCGATCCTTTTCATCTTTGCAGTGATGCTCACCCGCAAGGACTTGCGCGAGAATACCCCCCAAATCAACAAAAACTGGTGGGCAGGCGCGCTTTTGGCGGCGCTGGTCTTTGCCGGGCTGGTGTTCCTGCTTCAGGGTTGGAGCGGCTTCTCGAAGACAGGATCAGCCCTCCCGTCCGATTTTGATGCGGTTGGAATGTTGGGCGAGGCGCTGGTTTCGCCGAATGCCTATGTCCTGCCGTTTGAAGTGGCGTCCGTCCTCTTGCTGGCGGCGCTGGTGGGCGCGGTGTACGTCGCGTTCAACAAGAAATAGGAGGCGCGCAGATATGGTTCCTCTTTCCTGGTATCTCATCCTTGCGGCGGCGTTATTTAGCGTCGGCTTGTTCGGCGCGCTGGTCCGCAGGAATGCGGTTGCAATTTTGCTGGGCGTTGAGTTGATGCTCAATGCCGTGAATATCAACCTGGTTGCCTTCTGGCGCTACGGCGATGTGACGACGATGACGGGGCAGGTCTTTGCCATCATCGTCTTTGCGGTCGCCGCAGCGGAGGTTGCCGTGGGTCTGGCTTTGGTCATCTCCGTGTACCGCCGCCGCAATACGGTGGTCGCCGATGAACTCGATATGATGAAGTGGTAGGGAATTATGACGACTGAATTACTGATCTGGCTAATCCCCCTTCCGCCTGTACTGGCTTTTTTCCTGATCGTGCTGTTCACGAACAAGAACAAGGCGCTCAGCCATACGGTGGGCGTGGGCGCGGCATTCCTCTCGTGGCTCGCCGCGATGATCGTCTTTTTCCGCGCGCTCGGCGTGGAACACCTTGGCGAGCATCCGTTTGAGTCCGCGATCAACTGGCTGCCGACGGGCAATACCTGGCTGAAGATCGGCGTGCTGGTCGATCCGATTGGAGCGGCGGTGCTGTTTTTCGTCGCATGGACGATTTTTATGATCTTCCTGTACAGCGTGGGCTATCAAAACTATGGTCAACCCGAAGGCGACCATGACCGCGCGGGTTTGCCGCCGCACGGTGCAACCGTTCATGGACACACCGTCCCGTCGGTTG
Organism: Anaerolineales bacterium; assembly: GCA_020060625.1. Lineage (GTDB taxonomy): Bacteria > Chloroflexota > Anaerolineae > Anaerolineales > Villigracilaceae > Villigracilis. The sequence goes on from JAGUZU010000132.1 coordinate 15,186, forward strand.
AGCCGATGTACTCGCGCTTCTTTGCCTTCCTCGGCTTGTTCGCCTTCGGCATGTACGTGCTGGTACTCTCGGACAACCTGCTGACCATGTTCGTCGGTTGGGAGATCATGGGCTTGTGTTCCTACCTGTTGATTGGCTTTTGGTACGGAAAGCCCTCGGCGCGCAACGCCGCCGTCAAAGCCTTCATGACCACCCGCGTCGGCGACGTGTTCATGCTGTTGGGTATTGCTTTCCTCTACAGCGTGACGGGGACGCTCTCCTTCCGCGAGATTTTCACCGAGACGATTTTGCACACTCTCGCCTCCGTTCCAACGGGCGTGTTTGGTCTGTCTGCCGCAGGCTTGATCGCCGTCCTGCTCTTTGTCGGCACTATCGGCAAATCCGCGCAGTGGCCCCTGCACGTCTGGTTGCCCGACGCGATGGAAGGTCCGACCCCCGTCAGCGCGATGATCCATGCGGCGACGATGGTGTCCGCGGGCGTGTATGCGGTCATCCGCATGTTCCCGCTGCTCACGGCTGGATACGAAGGTCACGGCTTGACGCCCGAAATGACGGTGGTCGCCTTCATCGGCACGTTTACCGCCATCTTCGCCGCGACGATTGCCGTCGCCCAAAACGACATCAAGCGCGTGCTGGCGTACTCGACCATCTCCCAACTCGGCTTCATGATCGCCGCGCTTGGCATCGGCGCGTACGTTGCTGCCGCGTTCCACCTGATTACGCACGCTTTCTTCAAAGCGCTGCTCTTCCTCGGCTCCGGATCGGTCATTCACGGCATGGAGCATGGCGTCCTGCACACGGGTAATCATGATGTTGACCCGCAGGATATGTTCAATATGGGCGGGCTTCGCAAGAAGATGCCCATCACGTTCTGGACTTTTCTCATCGGCGGTTTTGCCCTCTCCGGCTTCCCATTGGTGACGGCTGGCTTCTGGTCAAAGGATGAAATTCTCGCGGATGCGTGGGCGCACGGACATACGGCGGTCTTCATCACTCTGGCAGTTGCCGCCTTCCTGACCGCCTTCTATACCATGCGCCAAGTCACGCTGACATTCCTCGGCGAACCCCGCACGAAAGAAGCGGAACACGCCCAGGAGACTCCCTGGACGATGACCGTCCCGCTGATGGTTCTGGCGTTCTTCGCTGTGACGTATGGCTGGGTTGGCATTCCCGAACATTTCCCCGGCATTGGCGGACTCGTCCCCAACTGGTTCCATGATTTCGTCGGTCACACGCTGGCGGAAGTCCCCGCCGCGCCTGAGTTCAGTTGGGTCCCCTTGCTGACCTCGCTCGTCGTTGCGCTTGGCGGATTGACGGCTGGCTATTTTGCCTATCGCAATGTCAAAGCGCCTGCGGAAGACAAACTGCAAATCCCCATCCTCAAGAATAAGTGGTACTTCGACGAACTTTATGATTTTCTTTTCGTCAAACCCGCCGCATGGTTCTCTGAGGTCTTCGTCTCAAAATGGATGGATCAAGGCTTGATTGACGGCATCCTCCACTTGTTTGGACCAACCACAGGCGGAATCGGAGGCGCGATTCGCAACTACTTCGATGTGCCTGTCATCAATCGCTTCTTCGGCGATGGTTCCGCCAACGCCACCTGGTGGGTCGGCAAGAATCTCCGCCCCATCCAGACGGGGCGCATCCAGCAGTACCTCATCCTTTCGCTGTTCGTCCTGATCGTTGTGGGCGGACTGCTCTATTTCTTCTTACTGGCATAGGAGCAAACGATGGAATTTCTCAATACTCATCTCCTTAGCCTGATCCTGTTCCTGCCGACCATTGCGGCATTGATCATGCTCTTCCTGCCGGGCGGCGAGACGAAACTCCTGCGCTGGTTCGCATTTGCCGCCAGCCTGATTCCCTTCGTCCTCACGCTCGTGGCGTGGACAAACTTCGATCCGAACGCGGCGGGCTTCCAATTCGAGGAAAAATACGTCTGGTACGAAGCCATCAACTCATCCTTCCATGTTGGCGTGGATGGGATTTCACTTTCGATGGTTTTACTTACCACCCTGCTGACGCCTCTTGCGATTTTGGCATCCTTCAGTATCACCGACCGCGTCAAGCCGTACATGATGCTGTTCCTGTTTCTCGAAACAGGCATGCTCGGCGTCTTCATGTCGCTCGACCTGCTGATTTTCTTCGTGTTTTGGGAAGTCGGTCTCGTCCCGATGTATTTCCTCATCAATCAGTGGGGCAGCGCCAATCGGGATTACGCTTCGCTCAAGTTCATGATCTACACCATGGGCGGGTCGCTCGGTCTGCTGCTGGCTGTGCAGATGCTCGGCGTTCTCTTCGGGACCTATGACCTGCTTGCCCTTTATGAGCGTTGGAATTCGCTGACAGCGGATTCCGTTCTCCTCGGCATGTCGGTTCATACTGTGAAGACGATTGCTTTCTGGGCGTTTGTGATCGCGTTCGCGGTCAAAGTTCCGTTGTGGCCCTTTCACACCTGGCTGCCTGATGCGCATACCGAAGCGCCCACGGCTGGCTCGATGATCCTGGCAGGCGTCCTCTTGAAACTCGGCGCGTACGGTTTTATCCGCCTTGTGCTTCCGCTCTATCCGCTCGAAGCGAAGATATTCGCAGGCGCGCTGGCGTTCCTCGCGGTTGCCGCGATCGTCTTCGGCGCGTTCGGCTCCTTCGGTCAAACGGACTTCAAGCGGCTGGTCGCGTACTCGTCTGTGAACCACATGGGCTTTGTCGTTCTCGGCATCGCCGCTGCAGGACTTGCTGCCGGAACAGAAGATGCCCACATCGCCATGAGCGGCGCGGTCTTGCAGATGTTCAATCACGGTTTGTCGGCGGCGGGAATGTTCTTCCTCGTCGGCGTCATCTACGAACGCACGCATACCCGCAACCTGAACGACTTCGGCGGCTTGTTCCCGCTCGTGCCAATTTATGGCGGCATCATGATCTTCACGAGCATGGCGTCGCTGGGGCTGCCCGGGCTCAATGGCTTTGTCTCCGAATTTATGGTGGTGCGAGGCGCGTACCCCGTGCTGACGATCTACACTGTCATTGCCATGCTTGGTCTGCTGTTCACGGGCGCATACATCCTCAAGGGAATCAAAAGCGTTCTGCACGGACCCATGAACGAACACTGGGCGCGCGGCGAACACAAACTTACCGAGATCAACACGCGCGAACTTTTCGTCATTGTTCCGCTCATGGGACTGATGCTCGTCATCGGCATCTGGCCCGCGTGGATTTTGGAAATCATCAACAAAGCCGTTACGGCTCTGTTCTAAGAGGTGGATGATGAATTTTCCCATCCTAAGTATTATCACGTTCCTTCCCTTTGTCGCGGGGGCCATCATCCTGCTGATGCCTGCGGAACGGAAGAATGAAACCCGCGCCGTTGCGCTTGCCGCGGCGACGCTCGACCTTCTGCTTTCCGGCTGGGTCTATCTTCAATATCTCACACAAGGGTTGGCTGGCTACCAGTTCCTCGAACAATATAACTGGCTGCCCCAGCTTGGCATCACCCTCTCCTTCGGCGTGGACGGCATGAGCGCCCCGCTCGTCCTGCTGACGGGCATTGTCATGTTCACAGGTGTGCTTATCTCCTGGGGTGACGACGACAAGCACGTCATGGCGGGTATTCAGGACCGTCCGCGCGAATTCTTCGCCTTCCTGTTTTTGCTGGCGGGCGGCGTGTTCGGCGTTTTTGTCTCGCTCGACCTGTTCATGCTGTTCTTCTTCTATGAGATCGCCGTCTTCCCGATGTACCTGCTCATCGCTATTTGGGGCTGGGTGAAGACCCGCGAATACGCGGCGATGAAACTGACCCTGTACCTGTTTATCGGTTCGGTGGTTGCCCTTGTTGGCGCTCTCGCCATGTACTGGACGCAATACCAAAACACAGGCGTACTTTCCTTCGACATGCTTCGATTGGAAAACGCAGGTTTCTCTGTGGCTTTCCAAAATATTTGGTTTCTGCCGGTCTTCCTTGGCTTTGCAGTGCTGGGCGGCATCTGGCCCTTCCATAATTGGTCGCCGGATGGTCACGTTGCCGCGCCGACAGCCGTTTCCATGTTCCATGCGGGCGTGCTGATGAAACTCGGCGCGTTCGCTGCCTTGCGGGTGGGCGTGATGCTCCTGCCTGAAGGCGCAAAGACCTGGTCTCCGCTCATCATGGGCTTTGCGGCAATTGCGGTGGTGTACGGCGCGTACATTGCCTTTGTCCAGACCGACCTGAAATACATGATCGGTTTCTCGTCCGTGTCGCACATGGGGCTGGTGATGCTCGGCATCTCCACTCTCAACCAGACCGGTCTGACCGGCGCCGGCGTACAAATGTTCTCGCACGGCGTGATGACGGCTCTCTTCTTTGCCGTCACCGGCATGATCTATGACCGCGCTCATACCCGCATGATTCCCGAACTTGGCGGCATGGCAAAGATTATGCCCTTTGCCGCCATTGGCTTCATCATCGGCGGTCTGGTTTCGATGGGCATGCCCCTTTTCTCCGGCTTTGTCGCGGAATTCCCGATCTTCATGGGGGTCTGGCGTGAGCAGTGGTTGGTGGCGGTTATCGCCAGCATTTCCATCGTCATTACCGCGGCGTACATCATGATGAATATCCGTAAAGTCTTTTTCTCCCCAATGCCTGAAAATCTCGAAGGTCACGTCGGTGATATCACCGTGTTGGACAAGGTCGCCATCGTCACGCTCTGTCTGTTTATGATCGGCATCGGTTGGTTCCCCGCCTTGATGGTGCCGATGGTCGAGACAGGCGTTGAAAATATCATGCGCTTGTTGGGAGGTGCATAATGTATACACCCCAAACCTTCGCCTCCATTCTTCCCGAAATCCTGATTCTAACCATCGGAATCCTGATTCTCATCTTTGAGCCGTTCTGGAAGGAAGAAAAACGCCGAAATGCGGGCTGGCTTACAGCGGGTGGTCTTTTCATTGCGATGACCGTCAGCCTGCTCTTTGCCCGTCCGGGCGAGCCGACCAGCATGTTGGGCGGCATGATTCGCTTCGACTGGCTGGGCTTCTTCTTCAAGATGCTGTTTATGTTTGCGGGGGCGGCGACAGCGCTCCTTTTGATGGACCATGAACGAGCGGGGAAACGAGGCGAAGCCTATCTCCTGCTCCTCGCTTCGCTTCTCGGCATGAACCTGATGGCTGTTTCGTCCAATCTCGTCATGCTCTACCTTGCGATTGAAACCGCGTCCATCCCGCTGTACATCCTTGCCGGCTTCCTGCTTGACGACGAACGCTCGACGGAAGCGGGTTTCAAGTACCTGTTGTTTGGCGCAGTATCCTCGACCATTATGTTGTACGGCTTCAGTCTGCTCTTTGGTTTTTCAGGCACCACCGACCTGCACGAAATCGCGGCGATGTTTACAACCGGCAGCATCTCTCCTGTGGTCGGTTTTGGCGTATTAATTCTTTTGATGGTGGGACTTGGCTTCAAGGTTTCCATTGTGCCGTTCCACTTCTGGGCGCCTGATGTGTATCAGGGCGCGCCCACGCCTGTGGCGGGATTCCTTTCCACCGCTTCGAAAGCCGCCGGGTTTGCTGTTGTGGTGCGCCTGTTCTTTGCCGCCCTCCCCGATTTCGCTCCCACATGGACACTGGTGTTTGCGGCGCTGTCGGCGATCACCATGACGGTGGGGAACCTGCTGGCGCTTCCGCAAACCAACATCAAACGACTGCTGGCGTATTCCTCGATCTCCCATGCAGGTTATGCCTTGATCGGTGTGGTGGCGTTCAGTCAACTTGGCGCGGCGAGCGTGGTCTTTTACCTTGCGGCATACATCTTCACGAACCTGCTCGCCTTCGGTATCGTGATGGCGTTCAGCCGCATCACGGGGCTGGAAGAGATCACGGACTATGCGGGTTTGAGCCGCCGAAACCCGTTTATGGCGTTGATGATGCTTGCCGCCTTCCTGTCGCTGGCGGGGATGCCGCCGTTTGGCGGTTTTGTGGCGAAGATCTTTGTCTTTGCGGCGGGCGTGCAGGCGAATTACATCTGGCTGGTCGTTGTAGGCATCATCAACTCGATCATCGGCGTGTATTATTACCTCAATGCGATGAAATATGTGTATCTTTACCGAATGCCGAATGAAGACGAAGAACAACACCCCGTCCCGTTGACCCGTCCATACGCGCTGGCGCTTGTCGTGTTGGTGATTGGTGTGATTCTGGTCGGCACGATCTTCGCTCCCTGGTTCGGTTGGTCCGATTCTGGCGCGCTCATTCTCTTCAATTGACGCTGATTTTTCTTGTGATATAATGCTCAACCAATGAACCGCCAGGATGAAAAACAAAAGAAGGAAAAATCGCAGAGCGCGTTGAATTTGGCGCTGGCGGCTGTCGCCGGACAGGTTGGTTTCGTCACTCTGGGCATTATTGCAGTTGCCCTGATTGGCGGGCTGGCTTTGGATAACCAATTCGGAACCAAGCCGATGTTCACCATCCTGTTGATGATCGCGAGCGTGCCGGTGACGGTCGTTCTTATGTTTCGTATCGTGCGCGCCGCCACCAGCCAGATCAAACCGTCTGTAAATTCAGAGACTACTACGGAGGAAAACAATCGTGAGTGAAAATGTTCAAGGCGGATGGCGTTTCGGCACTGCCCGTTGGATTGTGCTTGCCGCCATAATTTTGGGCTTGTTTCTTTTTACCGGCTTTTTTGGCGTCGGTCTGGGAATCAAGCCGATTATGCCGGAAGTATTTCTACCCGGCGAAAAACTGAGCGAGGAACCGCTCTTCATCATCCCTTTTGTGGGTCCGTTTTACTATACCAACACCATGACTGGTCTGCTTTTGGCTGACCTTGTCGTCCTTTTGATCGCTTTCGGCGTTTCGCGCGCGGTCAAAAGCGGGAAAATGGCGCTTTCCGGCATGTCCGGCGCTGTGGAAGCCCTGCTTGAAGCCTTGTACGGCATTACCGAAGGGACGGCGGGGAAATGGACAAAACCCATTTTTTCCTGGTTCGCCGCCATCACCCTGCTCGTGCTGGCGTCCAACTGGCTTGGGTTGATTCCCGGCGCGGAGACAATCGGTCTTATCCATGAAGGACATGGCGATTATGCGGTAAAAGACCTCTTTTCGATTGGATCGCTGAAGGTGCAGACGATCTGGGATGAAACAGACGCTGCGCACGAAGGCGAAGTGGCCGCGGAAGGCGAGCATCATGGCGCGGCTGTAATTCCCTTCCATCGTCCGGTTTCCACCGACCTGAATTTCACGTTTGCTCTTGCGATTGTCGCAGTGGTCATGATCCAGGTCTTTGGCTTTCGCTCGCAGGGTATGGCGTACCTGACGAAATTCTGGAATACCAAGACCTTGTTCAGCAAGCCGATTTTCGGCGTGATCGACTTTGGCGTAGGCTTGTTGGAGTTGGTCTCCGAATTCTCGAAGATACTTTCCTTTGCCTTCCGTCTATTTGGTAATATGTTTGCGGGCGCGGTGCTTTTGTTCGTGATCGGGTCGCTTGTTCCTGTTTTTGCCCAGTCCATGTTCTACCTGCTTGAGTTCTTTGTCGGGCTTATCCAGGCGGTTGTGTTCGGTATGCTTACCATGGTGTTCATGTCCCAGGCTACACAGGGACACGGTGAACAGCACGATGAGGCGCATTAATAATAATATTCGGGCAGGATGAACATCGCCCGGTTATTTCTTAAACTTTTGAATTCTACTTACGGAGGATTTTTCTAAAATGGAAGCAGCAGCTGCAAAATTGATTGGCGCGGGTCTGGCAATGATCGGAGCGATTGGCGCGGGCGCCGGTATTGGCATCGTGACCGGTGGCGCCGTCCAGGCTATGGCGCGTAACCCCGAAATGACCGGTACGATCCAGACAAATATGATTCTCGGAATCGCGTTCGCGGAAGCCGTCGCGATCTACTGTCTGGTGGTCTCCCTGCTTATTTTGTTCGTATTCTAGTCGGAGGCTCCCTTGGAAGCATTAGGTCTCAACCTCCCGTTTTTACTTGTCCAGATCGTCAACCTGATCATCGTATATACGGTGGTCGCAAAATGGATTGTCGGTCCCATCGTCGGCTTGCTTGAAAAACGCCGCGAAAAGATCGCACAAGGCATGGAAGACGCCCGCGTTGCGGCGGAAGCCCGCGCCAACGCCGAGAAGGAAGCCGCCAGGATCATTGCCGATGCCCAGGCGGAAGCCAGTAAAGTTGTCCGCGAGGCTACAGAGCGCGCCGAATCCGCCGGCAAGGATGTGAAAGCCGCCGCTGATGCAGAAGCCGCAAAAGCCCGCGACGCTGCGCTTGCCGAGGCAGAACTTGAACGCAACCGAATCCTCGGCGACCTGCGCGGACAGGTTGCCGCTCTTGCGATGGCTGCCGCCAACAAACTGGTCGGCGAGGCGCTCGATGAGAAGAAACAGCGCGCTTTGATCGATGAGTTCTTCTCCGGCGTGAAGGCTGGCAAGGTGATCGTCGTTGACGGCGATTTCAAGGGCGATGCCGCCGAAGTGACCAGCGCGCTCCCGCTTACCAGCGAAGAGCAGGAAGCCGTGAAAAAGACCGTCTCTGCGAAGGACTTTTCCTTCAAGGTGAATCCCTCCATTCTTGGCGGCTTGGTCATCAAAGTCGGCGACAAGGTGCTAGATGGTTCCGTTGCCGGAAAACTCGAAGGTTTGCGCCAGACACTGAAATAACACCCATGAATTGATGAAAAGGGTTTTGGTAAAATTGCCAAAGCCCTTTTTGTTTTAATCCTTCGCGAGGAGACAGCCCGATCACAATGCTATTAAAGAATTTATTCATTGACTTTCCGCTCCCGACTCCCTCCGTCATCCCTGATGTGGATATTGCGGGGATTGCGATTGACAGCCGCGCTGTAAAGCCCGGCGATTTATTCGTTGCCATGCGCGGCGGACTTGCCGATGGGCATGATTTCATTCAAAAGGCAATTGACAACGGCGCGTCCGCCATTGCGGGGGACAGGGACTTGGCCGGATTCTCCGTCCCATATATTCGACTCGAAAATTCGCGTCACGCCCTGACCTGGCTGGCTGCCGCGTTTTACAACTGGCCTGCCCGGCGTCTGACAGTGATTGGCGTAACCGGCACGGATGGCAAAACCACAACGAGCAACCTGATCTATAGGATTCTTATCGCGGCAGGAATCAAGGCAGGGATGATTTCGACGGTCAACGCAGTAATTGGCGATGAAGTGTTGGATACGGGCTTTCACGTCACCACGCCGGATGCGCATGATGTCCAGCGTTATCTCGCCAAAATGCTTGAGGCGGGACTGACACACGTTGTGCTGGAGACCACGTCGCACGGCTGGTCGCAGCGCCGCGTGGATGCCTGCGAATTCGACATCGGGGTGGTTACAAATATCACGCATGAACACATGGATGAACACGGCGGTTATGAAAACTATCGCGCGGCGAAGGCGAGGCTGTTTACCAGCCTGGAATGGACGCGGGAGAAATCGCAGGGGAATCCGCGTTTGGGCGTCATCAACCGCGACGATGTGAAGTCGTTCGCTTTCCTGAACGATCATGTCAAAGTAAACAGGATCAACTATGGGCTGGGGGAGGAGGCGGATATTCGCGCGGTGGAAACCCAGTATGATCCGTCGGGAATTCGCTTTGTGGCGGAGTCCAAGGACTTTCGCGTAGCCACTTCAAGTAAATTAGTAGGGGCTTACAACGTCTCAAATTGTCTCGCGGCGCTGACGGCAGCCGTGTATGGACTGGGTATCGAGCCGCGAATTGCCGCGCAGGGCATTGCCGCGCTGGAGGGCATTCCCGGGCGCATGGAGCGGATTGAGATGGGACAGAACTTTACTGCCATTGTGGATTTCGCGCACACACCGAATGCCTTGAAGGTGGCGCTTGAGGCAGGCAGGACGATGACGAAGGGGCGGGTGATCTCGGTGTTTGGGTCGGCGGGACTGCGGGACAAGGAGAAGCGGCGCATGATGGCGGAGACGTCGGCGGAACTGGCTGACCTGACAGTGCTGACCGCCGAAGACCCGCGCACGGAGTCGCTGGATGGGATTTTGGAGGAAATGGCGGCAGGCGCGAGGTCCAAAGGCGGACGCGAAGGAGAAACCTTCTGGCGCGTGGCGGACCGCGGCGAAGCGATCAAGTTTGCCCTGCGGCTGGCGCTACCGGGTGACATGGTTTTATCCTGCGGGAAGGGACACGAGCAGTCCATGTGTTTTGGAAAGACCGAATATTTATGGGATGACCGCGCGGCGATGAGGGCGGCGTTGGCGGAATTTTTGGGCGTGGATGGACCTGCAATGCCGTATCTGCCGTCGCAGGATAAAGAGGAAGAAGAATGGTTAAAGGAATGACTGACTGGGTTCAACCTGTTACTTTGCAGGGAAAATATGTCCGTTTGGAGCCGTTGAGCGAGGCGCATATCCCCGGCTTGACGGAGATCGGCGCGGGGCGTGACTTCTGGAATTTCATGTTGTACGGCGATATCAAATCCGAAGCCGATATGCGGAGTTGGGTATTGGATATTATGGAACGCGGCAAAAAGGGAACCGACCTGCCGTTTGCCGTTATCCATCTTGAGTCGGGGCGGGCGGCGGGCGCGACCCGTTACCTGAACATCATGCCCAAAGACCGCGGCTTGGAGATCGGCGGGACCTGGTACGGACTGGACTTCCAACGCACGGCGGTCAATACCGAGTGCAAATATCTGCTGTTGAAACATGCCTTTGAAAATTTGAAGTGCATCCGCGTGCAATTGAAAACAGATTCGCTCAATGAGCGCTCACAGAGAGCCATCGAACGAATCGGCGCGAAGAAGGAAGGCGTGCTTCGCAATCACATGATCCTGCCCGACGGGCGATACCGCGACTCGGTCTTTTACTCCATTTTGGATAAGGAATGGGCGGACGTTGAAAAGAGGTTGGAAGAAATGCTGGCGCGGTAACGAACCAGGCGGGCGCTTTGTTTTAACAGCAGATGGACGCCGACTGATCGGCGTTCATCTGCTGTTATTTTGTTCGATCAGGTTTGAGGTCGGGCGCGAAGCGCGGCGCGGGCTTGGGAAATGTTATGGAGGACGATCAAGCCGAGGGCGCTGGTCAAGCCGATGAGCAGACCTCCGATCCAGATGGCTCTCGGAGAGATGTTGTCGTTCAGGAATCCGCCAATGAGCGGGGAAAGCGTGCGGGCGAGACCCCAGCCGAACCAGTAAATGCTCATGTAACGCCCGCGGAGTCTGGCGGGGGCAATGTCCGCCACGTATTTGCTGGCGGTTGGAACGATGGTGAGTTCTCCAAAGGTGATGATGACCATGCTGAGCCAGAAGCCCCAAAAGCCCGTCATCAGCGCCACGCTGCCCACGCCGAGCGCGTAGATCAGCATTCCGGTGGCGGTGACGGGGAGCGTTTTGTGTTTCCGCGTGACTTGCGTGACCGAGTATTGAATGAAGACGCACATGACCGCGTTGGTGGTGGGTATCCAGCCATAGAGCGCCTCGGATAAGCCAAAGTTTGTCTTTGCATAAACGGGCATCAAAATCCACAACATGGTGGGCGCGATGAGACCGATTGCCATCAACAGGACGAATGCCATATATGCTTTATCCTTGAAGATGCGCAGATACCCATCCTGACCGGATTCCGCCTCATGACTCGCCCGCGCCTGTTCCGCATCCTGCGCTTGATTCTCCCTTTGAGCGTTGTGGAGCGTTTCACGCGCAAGAAACAGCATGAGAAGCCCGTGCAGGATGAAGCCAGCCGCGGCGCCGTAGAACGCGAGGTTGTACGAGGTCGCCGCGAGAAAACCGCCGACGGCAGGTCCCAACCCGAAGGCGGCGTTGTGCGCGATGCGGTTGATGGCATAGGCGTCGGTGCGTTGGTGACTGGGGATGATGTCCGCCAGCATGGCATCCGCGCCGACCTGATACAGCGGGTTGCTCAAGCCGACGAGAATCATCAACAGCATGAACTGCGGGTACGTTTCGGCTCGCATGAGAAAGAAATAGGCGGCTCCATTCGCCATGAGGCTGAAGACCATGACGGCTTTGCGCCCGATCCGATCTGTGAGCGCGCCTGCCAGAAAGGATGCGAAAAGTCCTGTGCCGGCGTTGATGGAAATAAGCGCGGCGACGACGCTGAGCGGCATATCCAGCTTTCCGCTGACGTAGATGAGCAGGAAGGGCCAGATCATGCTTCCGCCCGCCGTGCTGATGACGATTCCCGCGATCATCAGCCAATACTGGCTGGGGTACTGGCGATAGAGAAGTTTTAGTTTTGCGATCATAGGAAATGTGAGTTTAACATAAAAAGCGAACGGGAAAATCCCCGTCCGCCCAGGGCGTGCTTGCAAAGGTTACCGGATAAATTAGATTTCCGACAACTCCATGAATTTTAGATTGGGGTTTTTCTCCGAGTAATATTTGAGCAAGAAGGGCGTTTGAAAGAGTATTGTCCACGCGTTGCGGGAGTCTTTGGCGAGGATGGCGTCGCCGCGATTGGCAAGAGATTCGATGTCCTTGTCTTCGCCTTGGATCCAGCGCAGGAGGGTGTGAGGGAGATGTTCCAGTTCGGTCTTGACATTGTATTCCGATTCGAGGCGCGCCTGCGCCACATCGAATTGCAATTGACCGACGACAGCGAGGATCGGTTCGCGCTTGAAGGCATTGACATTGTACAGGATTTGCACCGCGCCTTCGCTTTCGAGCTGCTGCAGTCCCTTGGTGAATTGTTTTTGCTTGCTCACGTCGAGATTTCTCAGCAGGGCAAAATGCTCGGGTTGGAATCCGGGTATCGGCGCGAATTGAAGCGGTTTTCCCGAGCAGAGCGTGTCGCCGATGGCGAAAATCCCGTTGTTGGGAAGTCCCAGCACGTCGCCGGGGAAGGCTTCGTCAATGATCTCGCGCTCGTTTGCAAAGGCTTTGTAGGGACGCATCAACTTGAGCGTCTTGCCGCTTTGCGTGTGGAGCAGGTCCATGCCGCGCTCGAATTTGCCGGAGCAGACGCGCAAGAAGGCGACACTGTCGCGGTGTTTCGGGTTCATATTTGCTTGAATTTTGAAGATGAACCCGGAAAATTCCTCATCGTCGGGCATGACCGCTCCCGCGTCGCTGAGATAGGGCTGGGGCGGCGGGGCGAATTGGATGAAGGCGTCCAAAAACATGCGGACGCCAAAGTTCGTCAACGCGCTGCCGAAGAAGACCGGCGTTTGTTTTTCTTTGAGCACGGCTTCGTGGTCGAAGGTTCCACCTGCTTCATCCAGCAGTTCGACACTTTCTTTCAGGTGTTGATACTTTTCTTCGCTGAGAATACCCTGCTTGACCAAATCTTCCAAACGGACGAAAACTTCCGGCGCGATGCGCTCGTTGCGTTCCGCGCGTTCGAAGAGATACACGCCATTTTTGGCGCGGTCGTACACACCCATGAATTGCGGACCGTCGCCGAGGGACCAGTTCATTGGGATAGGTTCCATACCCAGCGCCTCTCGGATCTCGTCCAGCAAGTCGAGTGGGTCGCGGGCGGGGCGATCCATTTTATTGATGAAGGTAAAGATCGGAATGCCGCGCTTTCGGCAGACTTCGAAAAGTTTCAAGGTCTGCGGCTCGATACCCTTTGCCGCATCTATGACCATGACCGCGCTGTCCACAGCCGAGAGGGTGCGGTAGGTGTCTTCGGAGAAATCCTGATGTCCGGGTGTGTCGAGCAGATTGATGATATGCCCGCGATACGGAAATTGCAGGACTGTGGAGGTGATGGAAATGCCGCGCTCGCGTTCCATTTCCATCCAGTCGGAGGTGGTGGCGCGTTGATTTCTCCGCGCGCGGACGTTTCCCGCCAGTTCGATGGCGTTGCCGTAGAGAAGCAGTTTTTCAGTCAGTGTGGTTTTCCCGGCGTCTGGGTGTGAGATGACTGCAAACGTCCGGCGCGCGGCGATGGCTGTTTTTGTGGATTGGGTTTCAGCAATTATGTCGTTCATGACGCTCCAAAAAAACTTCCGAAGCCGTTTTTGACTTCGGAAGTCTGTTTTCGATTATCTGCGGTTGCGGTCACCGCCGCCTCGGCGATCTCCGCCGCGGCTGTTGCCTCCGCGCGGACCGCCGCGCCCGCCTCCGCCGTTGCGCCCGCCTTTGTCCTTCTCGCGGGCTTCTTCCACAGACCAGCCTTCCAGCACAGCCTGGCGCGAAAGACGGATCTTGCCTTGCGGGTCAATGTCGGTGACCATCACGGTTAGTTCGTCGCCGATCACGCAAATATCTTCAACCGCGTTGACGCGCTCGCTGTCCAACTGCGAGATGTGGACGAGTCCGTCCACGCCGGGCAGGATGTTCACGAACGCGCCGAAGGCTTCTATGCGCACGACCTTGCCGGTATAGATATTTCCGATCACGACGGATTCGCCCATTGCTTCAATGCGCTCCTGCGCAACCTTCGCGCCCACGCCGTCAACGGATGCGATATACACAGTGCCGTCCTCTTCGATGTCAATCTTCACGCCGGTTTCGTCCTGCAATGCGCGGATGTTCTTTCCGCCGGGTCCGATCAACGCGCCGATCTTGTCCACCGGAATCTTGACGGTGATGATGCGCGGCGCGTGCGGCTTCAATTCCTTGCGCGGCTCGGGCAAAACAGCCAGCATCTTTTCCATGATCGACATTCGCGCAGTGCGCGCCTGTTCGAGCGCCTCCTTCATCATGTCCGCGCTCAAGCCGCTGATCTTGATGTCCATTTGCAGGGCGGTGATACCTTTTGCGGTGCCAGCCACCTTGAAATCCATGTCGCCGAGGTGATCTTCGGTTCCCTGGATGTCTGTGAGAATTTTATAGCGACCATTGTCATCCATGATCAACCCCATCGCCACGCCGGAGACCGGGGCTTTGATCGGTACGCCGGCGTCCATCAATGCCAGCGTCGAGCCGCAGACTGAACCCATCGAAGTCGAGCCATTGGAGGACAAGGCTTCGGACACGATGCGGATCGCGTAGGGGAATGACTCTTCCGCCGGGATGACAGGCTCCAGTGCGCGTTCCGCCAACGCCCCATGCCCGACCTCGCGCCTGCTCTGTCCGCGAAGAGGTTTGACCTCGCCTGTGGAGAACGGCGGGAAGTTATAGTGGTGCATGTACCGCTTGGTCTTGATCGGGGAGAGGTTGTCCAGTTCCTGCGCCTCGCCCAGCGTAGCCAGCGTGATAAAGGAGAGAATTTGCGTCTCGCCGCGCGTGAAGAGACCCGTCCCATGCGCGCGGGGCGAAACGCCCACATCGCACCAGATCGGGCGGATTTCCGTCGGCGCGCGCCCATCAGGGCGTTTGCCCATGTTGAGTATCCGTTCGCGCACCACCGCCTGCTCCGCCAATTCAAATGCCTCGCGGAACTCGTTGACCGCCATGTAGTCGGCGGAATTTCCGCCTTCCGGCACGGTACAGAATTCCGCTTCGGCTGTTTCCTTGATGGCGCTCATGCCTGAGTAGAATTCCACTTTGGAGAGCGGTTTGTCCAACAATTCGTTCATCGGTCCGCTGACGCGGTCGAAGACCTTTTTCTTCACGTCGTCGCTTGGCAGGTAAAGTGTCACTTCGCGTTTGGGCTTGCCGATCTCCGCCGCCATTTGCAGTTGCAGGTCGATCAGCGGCTGAATGGACTGGTGACCCAGGTCCAGCGCCTGCGCCATGATGTCTTCCGGGATTTCGTTTGCGCCGCATTCGACCATGAGAATTGCGTCTTTGGTGCCGGCAATTCTCAGGTCCAGATCGGAGGCGTCCATTTCTTCGAATGTCGGGTTGATGACGAACTCGCCGTTCACGCGCCCCACGCGGACAGCGCCAACTGGTCCGCCCCAGGGGATATCCGAGATCATGATGGCAGTGGAGGCGGCGTTGATGGCGAGGATGTCCAGCGGGTTCACGCCGTCAGACGAGAACGAATACATGATGATCTGCACTTCGTTGCGCATCCCGTCCTGAAAGAGCGGGCGGAGGGGGCGGTCTGTGAGGCGCGCAGTCAAAATTGATTCGGTCGAGGCGCGTCCTTCTCGTCGAAAGAACGAGCCGGGAATCTTTCCCCCGGCATACAACCGCTCTTCGTAATCCACGCTGAGCGGGAAGAAATCGATGCCTTCGCGCACGCCGCCCATGGTGGCGGAGGCGAACACGATCGCGTCGTCGATACCCAGTGTGAGCGCGCCGCCTGCCTGCCCGGCAAGGCGACCCGTTTCGATGGTGACCGTCTTATTACCGACGACGGTCGAATATTTTTTACCTTCGTGATTCATTTTTTTGTCTCCTAAATATGGAGTCAGGGAGATTGCCCTGCTTCGGCAACGGTTCGCCGTTGCGCTCCATTGATTTCCGCCTCGGGTCAGGGACTGAAGAGTGGGAATGACGCTTCGTGTCATTCGCGCTGTTCAATTCCTGACGGCGGGTTATACAGCGCAGGGACACAGCGCCGCTGTGTCCCTGCGAGTTGGCATACTATTTACTTGCGGCGAAGCTGCAAACGATCTGTGACGGCAAGGTAATTCTGATAGTTCCTCTTGCGCAGATACGTAAGCAATCGGCGTCGCTGACCGACCAGTTTGAGCAGTCCGCGGCGGCAGGATTGATCGTGCTTGTTGTTTCGCAGATGCTCGGTCAGTTGGGTGATGCGGTTCGTCAGAATGGCGATCTGAACCTCGGGCGAACCAGTGTCCTTCTCGTGGCGATGGAAATCCTCTATCGCCTTTGCCTTAACCTCTTTTGCGAGCGGCATGACGTATGCGTCTCCTTTCTTCTGGACTATGCAGGTCTCCATGCCCACAGCCCAAGCCTCAATGCTCAAACCGTCGGACAGGACCAGTCACGGAGGGGGATTATACCAGAAATCACATGAGGCGGCGGGCGAATAGTATGGGTTCTCTAGGGCAATCGCATCTTGCTGTCTAAACAATCGGATATATGGGCAATTTCCCATCAAACCGATGATTCTGCCCAAATGTGGAAATCCATATATGGGCA
>JAGUZU010000058.1 GCA_020060625.1 Anaerolineales bacterium
CGGAGTCCACAGAGAAAAACCTTTAAAAAATCTCCGTGCCCTCTGTGCGCTCTGTGGTAAATAGGGTATTACCCCACTTAATCCTGAAGAGCCTAAAAGTAACCCAGCCGGGTCACTCACAAGCAAACACCCCCGCATGCACATCGTTTGCCTGCTCCCATATCTTTTGATATTCCTGCAAGTACAACGCTGCGATCTCCGCATTTTCCAGGATCACCACGTTCTCTTCATTCGCGTCGTCCGCATTGGAGGAGAAATTCAGCGACCCCGTCACCACAATGGAATTATCGATGACGATCACTTTATGATGCAGAAAACTCGAGTTGCCGTCCTGCCGCGCAGGTATACCGGCGCACCAAAACGTTCCCAATTCCGAGCGGGGACTGTTACTCCCGAAGGTTTCAAAAACGCCCTGCACATCCACGCCCGCCCCGGCGCGTTCGATCATCGCCTGCGCCAGCGGATAATCGGTAAAACTGAACGCGAGAAACCGGATACTGGACTGCGCGTCGTTTACCAGCGCAATCAGGTTGCCGACAACATGGTCTTCCGCGGAAAACAAAACCTGAATCGGCGTCCCATCCAAAATCAGCCATTGAGAGCCGACATTCGAAGGCGCGCGCGGACCGAGTTGCGCGTTCCACAATTCCTCCCACTCCCTTTCGAAGATGAGCGCCGCCTCCGCCGAATGGATGGCAATCACGTTGTTATTCTGCTTATAAATCCCGTTGACGGTGATATTCGTCGAGCCGGTCCACACGATTTGCCTGTCGAAGATCCAAAATTTGTTGTGCATCAAAGCGGACCGCCCCGCATCATCCTTGACCTCGATCCCGCCCGCCATCAATCGAGCGAACTGCCCCCGATTTGGATTCGCATCTATCTCCAGCCCATTTTTGTCATCCGTCACCCAGCGGACGTCCACGCCGCGGGCTTTCGCCGCAATCAAGGCGTCGGCAACACGCGGCAGGTTGAACTCAAACGAAGCGATGTGAATGCTGACCCGCGCCTCATCGATAAGTTGAATCAATCGTTCCTCGATGGAACCTGCCGGGTCATCGGGGTTATTCAAATTCTGGGGGTCGGTGAAATAGACCTCCCACCATTGGGAAGGCGTGGCGGAAATTGGCGTTTCAGTTACAGGAACAATAATTGGCGGAAGCGTTTCGGTGACCGGCACAATGATCGGCGGCGGCGTCTCCGAAGCGAAGAACGGAATTTGCGTGACAGGCGCATACTGCGTCGCCGCAACATCCAACGGCTCGCAAGATGTAATAAGCAAAGAGAAGAGCAGAAAAAATGGCAGCGACTTCTTTATTGTATTCATGCTCGTGAAGGATTATTCCAACGCGGAAAAGTCCTGTGGATTCCCCAACGGGTACGTCGCGACATCGCTAAGAATGCGTTTGACAAGTCCGCCCAGCACGCTGCCTGTGCCGACCTCGACAAAAACATTCACCCCCATGCCAGACATGGCTTCGACCGAATCCGTCCACTTCACGCGCGACTGCATCTGGGCTTTGACATCGGCGCGGGCTTCGTCGGCAGTTTTCAGCGCCGAGGCATTCACGTTGCCGATGACGGGGATTTTCAAATCGCCGAATGCCGCGGAGTCCACAACGGCATTCCACTCGTCTTGAATCGAAGCCATCAACGGCGAATGCGCGGCAATGGAAACAGCCAAAGGCAAGGCGCGTTTTGCGCCCGCGGCTTTCGCCCCCGCCATGGCGCGTTCCACGGCGGGTTTCGCGCCAGAGATGACCACCTGCCCCGGGCAATTGTCGTTTGCCACCTGCACAAGTTCGCCCGGCGCGCTGGCTTCCGCGCAGACTTTGTCCAGTGTGGGAATGTCCAAACCGAGAATGGCAGCCATGCCGCCAGGCGTCAGCTCCCCAGCGCGCTTCATCAATTCGCCGCGCTTGCGCACGAGCCGCAGACCGTCCGCGAAGGATAAGGCTCCAGATGCGGCGAGAGCGGATAGTTCGCCAAGAGAATGCCCGGCAAGCGAAGCAGGTTCGAGGTCAGGATAAAGATGCGAAAACGTCCGAAAGGCGGCAAGCGAGTGGACGTAAAGCGCGGGCTGCGTGTTAACCGTGTCGTTCAAGTCTGCATCGGGTCCGTTCCACATCAACGACGAAAGTGAAAAGCCGAGGATGGAATCCGCTTCCTCGAATATCTGTTTTGCAGCAAGATACTGCCCGGCAAGTTCTTTCCCCATTCCAACAGCCTGTGAACCCTGCCCGGGGAAAACGAATGCGATGGTTTGTTGGTTGAATTTCATGAAGCCTCTCCAAAAGATTGTTTGCGCGCAAAATAATTTTTACGGCACAGACAGCCATTAAAACACAAACGGGTCGTGAATGTCACGACCCGTTGAGAATTACTCGTCGGATTTCTTTTCTTTTTTCGGCTGGACGACTTCGCGTCCTTTGTAAAATCCGCAGTTCGGGCAAACGGTGTGGGGCAGGCGCTTGGCTCCGCAATTGGAGCAAACGACGAGCGAGGCTGCCTTCAGAGCGTCCTGCGAGCGGCGGCGGTCGCGGCGCCCCTTGGAATGTTTGCGCTTTGGATGTGGGGTCATGAAACTTTCTCCTTTACATACAGCAGACGGGCTTGAACGCCCGTCTGGATTGGTTTTTAACGAAGCGCGGTGATTATATATGCAGGGGGCAGTGACGTCAAGGCAAATCCGAAGTAAAATCCGTTTGTATGGAAGTTCAAATTGCGGTTGCCAAGATCAATAAATATGCCGTCTCCGAAAGCGGCGACACGCTTGAGGTGATCGAGCGTCCCACCGGCGGACTCTCCGTTGTGCTTGCCGACGGGCAGACCAGCGGACGCGGCGCAAAAGCCGTTTCGATGATGGTCGTGCGCAAAGTGATCGGCTTGATCGCCGAAGGCGTGCGAGACGGCGCGGCGGCGCGAGCCGCATCCGACGCCCTGTTCGCCGACAAGGCGGGCAAAGTGACCTGCACCCTGAACATCGCCTCGGTGGACCTGCTCAGCAAGACCATTGTGCTGGCGCGCAACAGCCCCGCGCCCGTCTATATTTGCCGGGATGAAGAGATCGAAGTCCATAACGAAGAAAGCGCTTCCCTGGGCACATCCCGCAACCTGCGCCCGGTCATCACCGAGATTGAAATCACGCCCGGGTTGATCATCGTCATTTTCAGCGACGGAATCACCCACGCGGGCGAACGGCGCGGTCAGCCCATGGACGTTCGCCAGGCAATCCGCTCGATAACGGAAGACCAAGACCCTTCGCCCCAAGAACTGGCAGACGCCCTGCTCGATCAGGCTGTCCGCCTCGATGACAACCGTCCCGCAGACGACATCAGTGTGCTGGTTCTCAAGGTCTCGCCGCGCGCAGGCGACGACGTGCGGCGCATGAGCGTCAGGCTTCCGATTGACGCCTGATCAATGAAGGAAGACGACCGTACGCCGCTGATCGGAGTCGTCGGTCCCTGCGGATCGGGGAAATCCACCTTGATTGCAGGCTTGGAAAAACACGGCTATCGCTGCCGGCACATCGCGCAGGAACATTCCTACGTCCCGCGCATGTGGCAGGTCATCGCAAAGCCGGACATCCTCATTTTTCTCCAATGCTCGTTCGAAAATTCCACCTCCCGCCGAAAACTCAATTGGGCAATTGCCGATTATGAAGAACAGCAAAGGCGTCTCTCCCACGCGCGCGAACACGCCAGTCTTTTCATCGAAACAGACAACCTGACGCCGGAGGATGTCCTCGCCCGCGCATTAACCTATTTAAAGGATGACAACCCGTGAAAAAGACTCTTCTCCCCTCGATGCTCACGCTTCTTTTTCTGACCTCATGCCTGTTCTCCACCCCGCAAACAGAACCGCCGCCCGAACCTCTCCCCCCCACCGACCTTTCCAGCTTCAAAGACGGGCTTATCCCTGAGTATCATCCTGTTTTGAACGACCTCCGCGATGCAAGCAAATACGCGATCAATTTCGTCATCGCCGACGACCTGTATCACATCACCGGAAGCCAAGCCGTTGCTTACACGAACACCGAAAACGTGGACTTGAGCGAAGTCCATTTTCGTTTATTCCCGAACATTCTCGGCGGAGAGATGACTGTCGAAAATGTGACGGTGAACGGGGAGACCGTCACGCCGGAGTATGGGCTGAGTAACAGCCTGCTTATTGTTTCATTTAAGACTCCATTGAAGCCGAATGAAACCGTCATACTCGGCATGGACTTCAAGATCACCGTGCCGCGAAAAATAGAATTGAATTACGGCGTGCAGGCTTATTACGAAGGCGTGCTGGCGCTGGCGCACGCCTATCCCATGATTGCCGTATATGATGACGAAGGCTGGAACGCCGAGATCCCGCCGCAATCCGGCGACGTGACCTATGCCGATATGTCGTTCTTCGTCGTCACCGTGGATGCGCCGAAGGAAGTCACGCTGGTCGGCTCGGGGCGGGAGGGCAGCCGTCAGGATAACGGGAGCAGGCAAACAGTCAGGTATGAGGCGGGACCCGTGCGGGATTTCTATCTGGCGGCAAGCCCGGATTATGAAGTCTTCGTCAAGGAAATGAACGGGGTTACGCTCAGGTTTTACGCGCGCGGGGAATTCAGGGAAGGCGCGGAGTTTGCGTTGGACACAGCGGCGCGGTCCATCGAAATTTTTGGGGAGCGCTATGCGCCCTATCCGTATACGGAGTTGGATTTTGTCTCCACGCCCACGCTGGCATTGGGAATCGAATACCCCGGCATGATCGCCATTACCGAATGGATCATGCCGCCCGACATTGGTTATTTGGAATCCGTCGTTGCGCATGAAGTTGCGCACCAATGGTTTTACAATCTCATCGGCAACGACCAGTTGGACGACCCCTGGCTGGATGAGTCGCTGGCGCAATTCGCCACCATGCAATATTTCAAGGATGCGCACGGGGATGAAGGCTGGGAAATGTACCGCGCCGAAGTCAAAGGTCGGTGGGCATACGCGGGAAACCAACCCATACCCGTCGGTTTGCCGGTGCGCGACTACACGGATGTCGAATACAGCGGCATCGTGTACGGACGCGGCGCGTTGTTTTTCACCGCCCTGCGGGATGAAATGGGCGTCGAAGCATTCGACGCTTTTATGAAATCGTATGCAACTGAAAACGCGTGGGGGATCAGCGCGCCGGAAACATTGCAGGCATTGGCGGAGACTAAATGTTCCTGCGATCTTATGCCCCTATTCGAAGAGTGGATATACCCATAATTTTCTCAATGGGAGTATAATGTCGTCCGCGTGGCGCAAAAAAGCGCCACATTTTCGTGGATGGAGATTCTTACCGCATGATTCGTAATTTAACCAATCGTATCCTTCTCGTCCTGGTCCTGGTTGTGTTTGCCCTTTTGGTTGACTTCAACAGCGAAGCCAGAATCGTCAACCCGGTGACGGACGAGGTCCTTTTTTTCCGAAACCTGACTCCCCGCCTCGGTCTCGACCTTCAAGGCGGTTTGCAGGTTCTGCTGGAGGCGGATGTCCCTGAAAACATCACACCCGACTCCGCTTCGATGGAAATCGCTCGTGTTATCGTCCAACAGCGTACCGACGCCCTGGGCGTGAACGAAAACGTCATTCAGGTCGCAGGCGACCGCCGCATTGTCGGCGAGTTCCCCGGGCTGGAAGATACCGACGCCGTTCTCGAAACCATCCAGCAGACTGGTCTGTTGGAATTTGTGGACACCGGCGATTTTGCGCCGGAGCCTGGAAGTTTTCTCGTCACCGATTACAGCCCATCCGGCGAACCAATACAAGCCCCGGAAGGCGAAACGGTCTTCCACACGATCATGACCGGCGCGGAGCTTGATTCGGTCAGCGTGGGAACGGATACCCTCGGCACAGACTACATTATCAACTTCGTGTTAAAGTCAAACGGTTCGAAGGTATTCGCCGACCACACCTCCGCCAACGCCGGGAAGTTCCTGACCATCCTTTTGGATAAACAAGTCATTTCCTCCCCGGTCATCAACGAACCGATCATCGGCGGACAGGGTTCCATCAGCGGCGGCTTCACCTACGAAACGGCGAACGCTTTCGCGGTTCAACTGCGCTACGGCTCGCTTCCCATTCCTTTGAAGATCGTCGAAACCCGCATCATTGGTCCCACCCTCGGCGCGGATTCGCTCAACAAGAGTTTGATCGCCGGTTTGATCGGCATGGCAATCGTCGCCCTGTTCATGATCGTCTATTACCGCATGCCCGGCATTGTGGCAGTGATTTCGATTTTGATCTATGCGGCGTTCGCTTTCGCCGTCTTCAAGTGGTTCCATTTCACCCTGACCCTGCCCGGCATTGCGGGTTTCCTGCTCAGCACCGGCGCGGCATTGGATTCGAACATCCTGATCTTCGAGCGCATGAAAGAGGAACTGCGTAACGGGAGAAGCCTTGTGCAAGCCATGGACCTGGGCTGGACGCGCGCCTGGTCTTCCATCCGCGATTCCAACCTCGCCGCCCTTATCACGTCGGCGATCCTTTTCTGGTTCGGTTCCTCCTTTGGCGCGACCATCGTAAAAGGCTTCTCCCTGACCCTGGCGCTCGGCGTGATCATTTCGTTGTTTACGGCGATCTACGTCACCCGCACCCTGCTTGCCCTCTTCCTGAAGACTTTCAAGCCAAAAAATTTCGAGCTCTGGTTTGGTCTCTAAACAAGCGCAGTATAGGATATTTTTATGAACATTCTCGGTAAACGATATTACTTTTTCGGTCTTTCCCTGCTGTTGATCGTGCCAGGCTTGGTCCTGCTTGCCATCACCGGGCTGCCGCTTTCGCTCGATTTTACGGGCGGAAGCCTGCTTGAGGTCAAGTTCGAGGCGGGAAAGACACCCGACACAGAGACTCTTGTCATCATCTATGAAGAGGCGCAGATAGACGACGCCCAGATCACACAAACCGATGCCGGCACGCTCGTGATCCGCTCCTCGTTCCTCACAAACGAAGCGCGCGACGAGGTGCTGACAAATATGGAGGAGACGTCGGGTTCGGAAGTATCCATCATTCAATTCGACAGTGTCGGTCCAAGTATCGGCAAACAGGTGACCCAACGCGCCACCGTCGCCGTTGCGGTTTCATCGGTCCTGGTCGTGTTGTTCATCATCTGGTCGTTCCGCAAGGTGCAGAATGCCTTCCGCTACGGTCTGTGCGCCATCCTCGCCATGATCCACGACATCGCGATCATTTTCAGCATCACCGGAATTGGCAGTTACTTTTTCGACTGGCAGGTCGATTCGCTCTTTCTGACCGCGCTCCTGACTGTCATCGGTTTTTCGATGCAGGATACCATCGTGGTCTTCGACCGCATCCGCGAAAACTCCGGCATCTATCGCCGCCTGGAGTATGAAAAACTGGTCAACCACTCCATCGTACAGACCCTCCAGCGCTCCATCAACACCCAGTTGATGACCGTGGAATTTCTCCTGCTCGCCCTCGCATTGTTTGGCGGCGTTACCCTGCGGGAATTTGCCGTCATCCTGCTGGTCGGTTTATTGAGCGGAACCTACTCCTCCATTTTCGTTGCGGCTCCCATTCTCGTGCTGTGGGAAAAACAGGAATGGCGAACCTGGTTCAGACGCGGCGCAGAAGCGTAACCGGATTTTTCAACCTGCAATGAGATGCCGAAATCGGCATCTCATTTCCATTAACCCGCCTTACGCGGTACCGCGAAGATTTTGCGCGTAGGTCGGATTGCCAATCCGACTTACTTTGGCTGCGGCTTGCCGCGCTATGAATGCCTGATCTGAGCCTGCCAAACGAAAAAGCGCGCGCACCATCGGAATTAAATCATGACAGAAAACTTCCTTCTCTTTATCCGCGCATTCATCATCGGAATCTCCATCGCCGCGCCGGTCGGTCCAATCGGCGTCCTTTGCATCCGCCGCACGCTGTCGAACGGAAAATTTGCGGGGTTTCTATCCGGGATGGGAGCGGCAAGCGCGGATATGGTCTACGGCGCAATCGCGGCGTTCGGGCTTACCGCCGTCACCAGCCTGCTGGTTGATAATGCCTTTTGGTTGAAGTTCCTCGGCGGAGGGTTTCTGCTCTATCTTGGCATAAAAACTTTTTTGGAAAAACCAGCCGGGCATGCCGCACAAGCCAAACAAGGCGGGCTGGCAGGCATGTATCTCTCCACATTTTTCCTGACCATCACCAACCCGATGACGATCCTTGCTTTTGCAGCGATCTTTGCAGGGACGATGCTTGGAGAAAAGTTCACTTCCCCGCTTGTGGTTGTGGCGGGGGTCTTCGCGGGGTCAGCGGTCTGGTGGCTGGCGCTCAGCTTCGGCGTCAGTTTGACGCGGGATAAGTTAACCCAAAGCCACATGGCATGGATCAATCGTATTTCAGGCGCGATCATTATCGCATTTGGGGTTTTCGCATTGCTAAGCGGAAATTAAGGCGAGCTCGCGAACGCCGAGCCGCCGGAGACCCGGCAGGTCGTCTTTTGCGAGTCAGTCATTTTTCCGGCGGCGGTGATGTTCGCCCTTGTTGCGATACATCGCGTCATCGGCAAGGGTGATCACCTTTTCAAGACTGATTCCCGGCGCGCTGGCGGACGCCCCCATCGCAATGCTCAACACGGGTTCGCGATAGTAATTGTTATTCAACTCTATCAGAATTTGAATCTGCTTTATGCGTTCTGCCGCATCTTCATTATCCTCGCCGGGAAGAATGGCGGCGAATTCGTCTCCGCCGATCCGCGCAACCAGCGTTTCGTCATCGAAGGCGGCATTCAGCACCTCGGCGGTCCGGCGGATCAATTTATCGCCCGCCTGATGACCGGTCGTGTCGTTGATAAGTTTCAGGAAATTAAGATCGAAAATAACGATGCTGACAGGATCTGTCCGCTGCGCTTCGAGTTTTTGAATGGCTTCCTCGAAATAGGCGCGGTTATACAGTCCGGTCATGGCGTCGTGCGTGCCGAGGTAACGCAGGTAATCTTCCGCTTTTTTGCGGGCGGTAATGTCCTGAATGGAAACCAAAACCCAGTCGAAATCCATTTCGTGACCAGGCATGACGCGGAAATCCAACTGAATGTTGATCGGCTCGCCGGACAGTGAATAATTGATTCCCTCCCGCGTGTATTCAAGTTTTCCGTTCCAAAGATCAATCAGCTCTTTTGCAAAATGATTCCCCATCTCGTCGCGGAAGACCTGTCCGAGGTTTGCAAGGAATTCCTCTTTAGAGTTCGCCCCGAACAGCTCCAGCGTTTTCTGATTGACATTCAAGACGTTGATCAAACCGGCGCAGCGAAGCACAGCCTCCGGATGGCTTTCGATATACGTCTCAAAATCAACCACGCCCTGGGCGCGAAGGGTGTTGAAGTATGTTTTGATCGCGGAGTAGTCCTCCTCCCATAATGAGATCGGGGAGGCTTCGAACAGATTTTTGAAGCGCTGTTCCGCTCTTTTCCGTGCCGTGACGTCCTCGATGGTGACGAGCACCCGCTCCCAGCTTTTTTCGTACTCCGGGAGAATGCGCCAATGAAGAAGGATGTCAATCGCTTCGCCGCTTAACGTATAGTTGATCCCCTCCCCCGACCATTCCAACTCCCCATCCCACAGCGCAAGCAGCTCGTCGCGGAAATGACGACGCATTCCGTCTCGAAAGACACTGCCGAGGTTCGCCATCAGCCTATCCTTCGAATCCGCCTTGAGCATGGCAAGCGTCCTGCGATTGACGTTCAGCACCTTGATCTTCCCCATGCATTCGTCCACAAAATCGGGATGCTCGTCAAGGTGGGAAACCAACGAGCGCACCCCCTGTTTCCTCAATTCATCGAACAGTCTTTTTATGGGGCTGAAGTCCTGTTCCCAGAGCGAAATTGGCGCATAATCGAACAAGGTGTTGAGATACTCCTCACGAGCGGAATCAAACATGGCTCATCCTTTGCGATTAAGACGGAGCGGTTCGATTGATTATACACGCAGGGGAACATTCGCCCAAAGCCGCCTTCAGATTGAAATAAAAAAACTCCCTCTTGTGAGGGAGTGTAGCTGGGGGCAAAGGATTCGAACCTCTACTGGCTGATCCAGAGTCAGCTGTCCTGCCATTAGACGAGCCCCCATCAAATTTCCAGCGGGCGGTATTGTATCACGCCAGTTCGCGCAAGGCAAGTGAGCGGCCCAAATTTTTACGCTGGTTTAATCATTTCCAAAACTATTTTTCGCCCCGGACGGCGCGGCGGGCGCTCTCTTCCATATCCAACAGGATGAGAGAAGCGTGCTCCACGAACTTCAACCCGAAGAAATAAACCACGCCGGGAAGGGGCATGAGCAGGTATGGGTTAAAGTAGCCAATCAGGTCGAAGATCGACATGCCTTTCTGGTAGAAAATTCCCGTCACGAACTGCTGTAAAAACTGCAAAAAACTTATGGTTGAAGTCAACAGATAAACCACAAGCACCAACCAGGCGAGAATGCCCGCCCAGCGGGAAAACTTCAATACAGCATCCTTGTTGAAATATGTGCCGTAGAATTTCTTCTCCTGCATGTTAATCTCTCCGTTTGAAATTTTGATACCCAGTATTATAAATGACAATCCCTTTGTTATAATCAGTATCAAACTGACGCTTGGGACGCGGAAAATGTTCCTGAAACGCCGGCAGGCGTCGGCGCAGAAAAGAGGCGGATTTTTCATCCGCAAAAAATCCATTTGAAGGTTGAGTCACACATGAATCCCGAAGAAGAGAAAAAACCGACCGATTTCATCCGCGAAGCCGTTGCGGAAGATTTGAAAAGCGGACGCTTCAGCTACGTCCGCACACGCCTGCCGCCCGAACCGAACGGATACCTGCATATCGGGCATGTCAAGGCGTTCATGATCGATTATTTGATCGCGAAGGAAAACAACGGCGAGTTGATTCTGCGCTTCGATGACACCAACCCCACCAAGGAAGAGACCGAGTTCGTGGACGCCATCATGGAAGACGCGCGCTGGCTTGGCATCGAATGGGCAAAAGTGACGTATGCCTCCGATTATTTCGACGAGTTGTATGAATGGGCAAAGAAACTTGTTCTGATGGGCAAGGCGTACGTGGACGATCAGAGTCCCGAGGAAGTCAGCGCCAACCGGGGCACATTTACCGAGCCCGGAAGGAACTCCCCCCACCGCGACCGAGATGTGGAAGAGAATCTGGACCTACTCGAACGCATGAAGAACGGCGAATTCCCGGATGGGTCGCGCGTACTTCGCGCGAAAATTGACATGGCACACCCAAATCTCAACATGCGCGATCCGGTCATGTATCGCATCATTCACGAGCCGCCACACCACCGCACCGGCTCGAAATGGAAGATCTACCCAATGTACGATTGGGCGCATGGGCAGAACGATTCGATGGAAGGCATCACGCACTCATTGTGCTCTTTGGAATATCGCGACCATCGTCCGTTGTACGAGTGGTTTCCGGAACAGCTTGGCGTATTCAAACCGCGCCAGATCGAGTTCGCGCGCCTCAACCTGAACTACACTTTGATGAGTAAACGCAAACTGCGCAGACTCGTGGAGGAAAATCACGTGAGCGGCTGGGACGATCCGCGCATGCCCACGCTGCGCGCGATGCGCCGCCGCGGCTACACACCGGAAGCCATCGTAGAATTTGTCCAGCGGATGGGCATTTCCACGGTAGCCACCTCCAACGCGGGCGTGATCGCAGATGCTGCCTTTCTCGAAGCCTGCGTGCGCGACGACCTCAACAAACACTCGCTGCGCCGCATGGCTGTTATTCGCCCGCTCAAGGTGATAATTGACAATTACCCCGATGACCTCGTCGAGGAAATGGATGCGATCAACAACCCCGAAGACCCATCCGCTGGCGCGCGCAAGGTTCCATTTTCGAAAGTGCTTTACATCGAGCAGGATGACTTCCGCGAGACGCCGCCGCCGAAATATTACCGGCTGCACCCCGGCAACGAAGTTCGATTGCGTTATGGGTATTTCATCAAATGCACGGACGTGGTGAAGGATGCCGATGGCAATATCATCGAAGTCCATGCAACGTACGACCCTGCCACCAAGGGCGGCGACTCTCCCGATGGGCGCAAGGTCAAATCCACCATTCATTGGGTATCCGCCGCACATGCGCAGGAAGCGGAGATTCGCATGTACGACCGTCTCTTCACAAAGGAGGATCCCGAAGAAGGAGAAGAGGGATTCCTCGCCTGCCTGAATCCAAACTCGCTGGAAATTCTCACGGGATATGTAGAGCCGCATCTCGCCTCGCCGGAAATCGGTTCACGCTTCCAGTTCGAGCGTCTCGGTTATTTCTGCGCAGACAAAGACTCAACATCCGAAAAGCCCGTCTTTAATTTGACGGTCAATTTGAAGGATACCTGGGCAAAACTGGAAAAGAAGGCAAAATAGGATTTAAGTATGGTTATGAAAATGGATTTTTCACGCAGTATCGTAATCATCCTTGCCGCCGCATTCGTAATTACATCGTGCGGTCCGCAAGCCCCAGCCACTCCCACTGTGGACATGATTGGCACAGCCGCGGCACAAATGGCGGCGGAAATGCTCACCCAAACCGCCGGGGCTGTAACTCCGACTCCTTTGCCGCCGACAGAAACACCAACCCCAATGTTCACCGAGACTCCCGCCGCGCCGACAGAAAAGCCCCAGGTCAAGCCGCCAGCATTGATCGCCCAAACAGGCTGCTGGACGGGTCCCGGCGACAGTTATACATTGATCAGCAATATCGAGCTGAACGAGCGGGGAAGAAAAAATGTCACCATCCTCGGCATGGGCACGGAACCGGGCTGGATCGTGATCCGCAACCCGTACTTCAACAATCCATGCTGGGTCAAAATCGAAGACATGGACATAGACCCCAATATGGACATGTCCCAATTCCCGCCCATGACGCCCGGTCCGTAAAATCCATTGGTGCTATAATCAAGTCGAACCAAGGAGTGACCCATGAGCGAAGAAAAACGCAAATCCGTGAGGGACAAACTTCCGCCCGAGGCGCTGGAACACATGAAAGCCGCGCGCAGGGAAATGCGCAAAAGCATGGAGACCGTCCTGCCGCCCGGCTTTTTGGAACACCGCCGCGCAGCGCGCAAGGAAATGCTCCTCGCCTTCCGCAGCATGATAGATGCCGCCATCAAACGAACGGAAGAAAAATCCTCGTAATCAAAAAGTCCAGCCGTTGGCTGGACTTTTTGATAAAAACTCGATCAACGAAACGGGCGCTTGCCCCGCGCAAGGAACAACATGTAAGCCAACGCAACACCCGCGCCGCCGAAAAATCCCTGCGCCAGCAAAGTGTGTTCGTCATACAAAATTGCGCCTGCAACCAGCAGACCCAAAAACACGATTCCGCCCGTCAACCGATTCACAGACTTTTCCAGATAACTGACTTGTAGGTTGACCAACGGCATCTGCACGTTCAACTCGCCGCGTTCCATGCGCCCCAGCACGCGTTCCGCCCTGCCGGGGATGGCAAGCAGGGTTTTGAAAAAACCGCCCGCCTCATCCAAAAAGACATCAAAAGCCGAGCCGCCTTCGCCTTCGGTCAATTTCCTTGCATAAGGAGCAAGTTGCAGCCACAGGTTGAATTCCGGGTTCAATCCGGTACACATGCCGGAGAGTATCCCAATTGTGCGTCCCAACAAAAGCAGATTTTCCGGCAATTGGAACGGCATGTTCAACAGCAATTCCCGAAACTGCAAACCAAACTTCATCATCTCATCGTGGCGGATGCTGCGCAGCTCGTTCATGCTCATGCCCCAAAAACGGTCGAACACTTGCGCGCTGGCTTCCTCCAGCAATTTGATGTTTGCGCCTGGAAGCAACACCCCCAGAGTCTGATACGACTTAATTAACCGCGGCGCATCCTGCAAGCCGACAGAGATCGCCGCTTCGCGCAAACCTTCCACCAACGTATCCGGCATGCGCCCGACCATGCCAAAGTCAATGAACGTCAGGCGGAACTTCGCAGAACCGTCCTCATTCTTTTCCGGCAAAGGCAGAACGAACAAATTTCCCGGATGCGGGTCGGCATGAAAAAAGCCGTCTTCGAAAATCTGCTTGAGATACGTGGACAGCAATCGTTCCGCCACCTCCGCCCGGTTGACTCCCGCTGCCGTGATGGCATCGTAATCCGTAATCTTGATGGCAGTGACATCCTCCAACGTGAGCACGCGGCGGGTCGTTCGATTCCACGCCACACGCGGGACATGCACGCCTCCATCGCCCTCGAAGTTGGCTCCAAACGCCTCGGCATTTTTCCCCTCTGACAGATAATCCAGCTCCTCGCGCAAAATCGTCGCAAACTCCTCGACGATGGCGGGCACATCCGCCCGGTCGCTGACGGGACGATAACGCTTGAGCCAGCCGCCCACCACCCGCAGCGCAGACATGTCCACATCCACGATCTGCTCGATGTTTGGGCGCAGGATTTTGACGACGACACAATCGAAGCCCAATGCCTCCGCCTCATGCGGGAACAATCGCGCGCGATGAACTTGTCCCAATGACGCGGCGGCAACGGGGGCTTTCTCAAAGGTGAGAAAAGCCTTCTCGATGGCAGAACCAAGCTCGAGTTCGGTCTGGAGGCGGATGGGTTCATAATCCACTGGCGGAACTTCATCCTGCAAGCCAGAAAGTTCGTCCGTGATCTCCGGTGGCAGCACATCCAAACGCGCCGAAAGGAACTGCCCGACTTTGATCATCACACCGCCGAGGCGAATCGCCAGCGCGCGAAAGCGGATCGCAATTTGCCGCAACCGCCGGGGGCGTGTGCTGCGAGCCAGGAACCCAAGCCCAACCCGCCGCAGGAAAATATCCCAGAAAACGATGCCCAATGCGACGCGGGCAAAGAAAAGAACGATACGCCAGTAACGCATTCGTAGAATTGTCGATCTCATGCGACCTCCGCAAAGCCTTCGCATTATCGCGCAAAAAATGGTAAAGTGGAAGAAACACCGAATGAACTGCCCGCTCAACCCCGAAATGCGCGAGCGGGGGAAGAGAACAGAAGACAGATCGTTCATCGTCGAAGAAGGCTGTCATGGATATTATCACAGGAAAGATTCTGAAACTCAACAACTGGACGGACGGAAAAATCATCGGTCTCGCCAAGGATGCGGGGAACAAACTCATCGAAAACGGCATGGAACGCGACGCGGCTCTCGCCCGGCTGGATGCTGTCCGCCGAAACCCTGGCAGTTTCCTCGCCGACTCTTTCTTTGCCGACCTTGCCCGCGAGTGCGTCCGCATCGCGCAAAAGGATGAACCTCCCAAACACAACTTGCGCGACCAGCCGCTTCAATATCCCATTTGGGGCAGAGAGCACATTGACGAAGGCTCGCTCGCGCAAATGGACAACGCCATGCGCCTGCCCGTCAGCGTGGCGGGCGCGTTGATGCCAGACGCCCATGTCGGCTACGGGCTGCCCATCGGCGGCGTTTTGGCGACGGACAACGTTGTCATCCCCTACGCCGTCGGCGTGGATATCGCCTGCCGTATGAGACTCTCCATTTACGAGGTCTCGCCGCATTTACTCGGGCAAAAACCTGCCATTTTCGAGAACGCGCTCTGGGAACAAACCGCCTTCGGCATCGGCGCCGAATGGAAGGGAAGCAAACGCGCAGAGCATCAAGTGCTGGACGATCCATCATGGGAGGCGACCCGTTTACTGAAAAGTTTGCAGGATAACGCAGTACGCCAATTGGGGACGAGCGGCACGGGAAATCATTTTGTTGAATGGGGAAGTTTTCGCTTGCACGAACCGTTGTACGGCGTAAAGCCCGGCGAGTATCTCGCCTTGCTTTCGCACAGCGGCTCGCGCTCGGTTGGATTCAAAATCGCGGATCGCTACAGCAAACTCGCCATGGAATTGCATCCCAATCTCGATAAGAGCATTCGGCATCTGGCGTGGCTCTCTCTGGGTTCGGAAGAGGGTTTGGAATACTGGCTTTCAATGGAACTGGCGGGGCGTTTCGCTTCGGCTAATCATTACGTCATCCATAAGCGGGTCGCGGCGGCGGTTGGGTTGAAGGAAATCGCTGTCGTCGAAAATCACCATAACTTTGCATGGCGCGAAAAACTCCCGGATGGGCGCGAGGTCGTCGTCCACCGCAAGGGAGCCACGCCCGCGGGCGTCGGCGTTTTGGGCGTAATCCCAGGCTCGATGGGCGATGCAGGCTACGTGGTCAGGGGAAGAGGCGTGAGCGAGTCGCTCGAGTCCGCTTCGCATGGGGCGGGCAGGCAGATGAGTCGCAAAGCCGCGCTGAACTCCATCAGCAAACGCGAGCGGGACGATTATCTCAGGACGCGCGGCGTCACATTGCTCGGCGGCGGCATTGACGAATCTCCGCAGGCGTACAAGCCGATAGACGATGTCATCGCCGCGCAGCATGATTTGGTGGATGTGATCGGAAAGTTCACGCCAAAGATCGTCCGCATGGCGGATGAGGCTGGGAAGTATTAGAAAACAGGTCGCGCTCGATGCGCGACCTGTTTTTACATCTTTTCCAAAATCTCGATTGCGTTTTTGATTCTTTGCAGGCATTTTTCCCTGCCGATGACTTCCATCGACTCGAACAGCGGCGGGCTGACCTTTTGACCAGTCACGGCGACACGCAGGATGCCGAAGACCTGTCCCGCGCTGTATCCGCTCTCTTCGACGTACGCCCGCATGGGCGGCTCGCATCGTTCGTGACTGAGGTCTGGCTGCGCTGCCAGAATTTGATACGCCCTCCGAGCGACCTCCGCCGATTGTTTCGCGTCCAGTCCTTTTGTAACCAAATCTTCGGGATTGGGAGCAACCTCGTCTTTGAAGAAGAATGCGCCAAACTGAATACAATCGTCCAACGTAACAAGCCGCTCGCGGATGAGCGGGACGATCTTCAACAAAACGCTGTCGTCCGCGCTGATTCCTTCACGGGTAAAGTAAGGCTTGAGACGGGCAGCCAGATCTTCGGTCGTAAAGAGGCGGATGTGCGTCGCGTTGAAGTGGTCCAATTTTTGGAAGTTGATCGCGGCGGGCGAAGGAGTCAATGAATCAATCGTGAAGCGTTCGATCATTTGCTCGATGGTCATCACATCGTCTTCCGCAACGCCCCAGCCCATCAATGCGATCCAGTTGTTTACGCCTTCGGGGGTGTAGCCCAGTTCATTCATGTCTTTGATAAAAACGGAGTAACCATCCTTCATTGCAAGGCTGGTGTCGCGCTTGCTGAGTTTGCCTTTTCCGCTTGGTTTCAGAAATACGGATAGATGCACCCAGGCTGGCTCCTCCCAGCCAAAGGCGCGGACGATGTTGACGTGAAGCGGGAACGTTCCAAGCCACTCAGAGCCGCGCAGGACGTGTGTGATCTGCATTTCGTGGTCGTCCACAATGGCGGCAAGATGGTACGTAGGCAAGCCGTCGGTTTTGAGGAGGACGTAGTCGTTAAGTTGTTTGTTTTCGGTGGTGATGTCGCCGCGCAGGTGATCGCGCGCAACCGTGACGCCCTCGCGCGGCATCTTGAAACGGATGGTATAACTCTCGCCGTTCGCCATGCGTTTTGCGGCTTCGTCAGGATCGAGAGCCCGGCAGGTTCCATCGTAACGCGGATTTTCCTTGCGCTTCATCTGTTCCTGACGAACTTTTTCGAGGCGGTCCGGCGCGCAGAAACAGGGATAGGCGCTGCCATTATCCACAAGAATCCTGGCGTGGCGCTGGTAAATCTCGCGGCGCTCGGTCTGGCGATAGGGACCGAATTTTCCGCCAATATCCGGTCCTTCGTCATATTCAAGACCAAGCCAGCGCAAACCGTCCATAATCTCCTGTTCCGCGCCGGGGACCGTGCGCTTGAGATCGGTATCTTCGATGCGCAGAATGAATTGCCCGCCGGTTCTCTTTGCAAGCAGGTAGTCGTAAAGAGCAACACGCGCCGTGGCAAGGTGCATGTGACCCGTTGGGGATGGCGCAACACGGGTTCGAGCAGGTTTGATGGACAAGATAAAAACTCCTTTTTACAGATGGGCGCGGATAAACCGTGATGTAGCAGCCGTATGAACGTCAGAATTCCAATTCCTTCTGACGCATGACGACGGATTCGACCAATCCAATGCCAAGCATGAGGGCGGTTAGACCGCTTCCGCCATAACTGATAAATGGAAGCGGCAGCCCGGAGACTGGCACGACGTTCAAATTCACGCCGATGTTGACCGCGCCCTGAAAGAAAATCAGGATCGCAATGCCGAAGGCGATCATCGAGCCGGAAACGTCGCGGGCTTTTTGCGCGGCGCGGATGCAGCGCCAAACGATGAATGCAAGCGTGATGATAACAATCACGCCGCCGATCATGCCGAATTCCTCCGAAATGGCGGAAAAGATAAAGTCCGTATGGCGGACTTTGAGAAAGCGCAATTGCGTCTGCGTACCGTGACCATAGCCCTGCCCGAAGAATCCGCCGGAGCCAATGGCGATCAACGCCTGCTGCACGTTGTACGTCGCGCCGTAGGTGGCGTTCGGATCGGGGAAAAGAAAGGTCAATACGCGCGCCCGTTGATATTCCTCAAGGAAGGGAAAGGCTGCCGCGACAAGGGCAATTCCTGAAAGCCCAAGGGCCGCCAACTGTTTGATCTGCAATCCGTTGAGCCACAGCATTGCAAAGAAGATGACGCCCAACACGACCACATTACTCAGGTTTGGCTGGAGCAAAATCAATACAATGATGCCGGAAGCCCAAAGCGCTCCGCCCGCAACCCACTTCCAATCGCGGGGGCGATGTTGTACCGCTTCAAAGTAACGCGCCAGAACGATGATGGCAACAATTTTTGCGAACTCAGTCGGTTGAAGGAACAGCACGCCCACCTGGAACCAGCGTTGCGCCCCGAAGGCGGTCTGTCCAAAGCCTGTCAAAGTCACCAGAAAGGCAAGGATCACAAAATAGATCGGGCGGTACAAAGCAAGCCAGTAGCGATAGTCCACAGACGCGACCAGAAAAATAAGCACAATACCAAGTAATGCAAAATAGATCTGCCGGGAGATCAACGGCTGAAGCACTTCGTTCCCTGCAATGGCAGAGCGGATCATCACCGTGCCAAACGACGAAGCAAGCACAACCGCGCCCAGCAGCAAAAAATCAAAGTTTCTCCAGGAAAGTCCACGAGTCATAATAAAAACACGGATGCAGCCCGCGCGCTGTCAGGCTGATCCGTGTCTCCTGATTTGGTTTGGATCAACCCGCGCGATGACGGGATACATTCCTCAAAGGAATATCCGCCACCAGCCGCTGTGTGCGCCCGTCCCGTTCCAGCCCGATCCGAACGGAGTCAGGGTCAATATCCACGTATTGCGAAATGGCTTTCAACAGGTCATCCTTCAACGCGTCAAGCTGCGCGGACGTCAGGTCCGTGCGGTCATGCACCAGCACGAGTTGCAGCCGTTCCTTTGCGCTTGCCGCGCTTCTTTTCCGCGTGAAGAAATTCATCACTTCCTCCCAGCCAAACGCTGAATGGCATTCCATAAACCGCTCTGCTGACCGGCTTCCATAAAGGGAATGTCCTGTCCCTGCAAGCGTTTGGCGATATTTCGGAACGCCGCTCCCGCGCGGCTTTTTGTGTCATTGACGACCGGCGCGCCGCGATTCGACCCGATGATGACAGTCTCATCCTCCGGCACGACGCCGATCAGCTGAATGCCAAGAAGGTCCAGCACATCTTCAGCGGAAAGCATGTCGTTATTTTTTACGAGATTGGGATTCAGGCGATTGATTACCAGAGCCGGATTGCCTTTTTCCTCCGCCTCCAGAATGCCGACCACGCGATCCGCATCGCGCACCGCGCTGACCTCGGGGTTGGTCACCAAAAGGACGCGGTCTGCGGCGGCGATGGCGTTTCGAAAGCCGCGTTCGATACCGGCGGGCGAGTCAATGATGACGAAATCAGTATCAGCTCGAAGGTCGTTACAGATGCGCACCATATCCGAGGGGGAGACTGAATTTTTGTCGCGGGTTTGGGCGGCGGGAATCAGATATAAGTCGGGGTAATGTTTGTCGCGGATCATCGCCTGCTTAAGTTTACAGCGCCCCTCGATCACGTCCACAATGTCGTACACGATGCGGTTTTCCAGCCCCATCACAACGTCGAGATTCCTCAGCCCAATGTCGCCGTCAATGCAAACAACGCGCCTCCCGTCCATTGCAAGCGCCGTAGCAAGATTGGCAACGGCCGTGGTCTTGCCCACGCCGCCTTTTCCGGATGTAATGGTAATCACTTGAGCGGTCATAATAATTCCTGATAAATAATCTAACCTGCGTTCCAAAGTTCAGCCTGCAAACGACCGTCGCTGTTGATGCTCACGATTTCAGGCTTCGGGTCTTTCGGCGGCTTGAGATTTGCGGAAACTTCGTCGGCAATGCGGAGCTGGTTCGCGGAAAGATCCAATGCGCAGATGAACGCGGAACGATCACCCTTCGAGCCTGCATGCATCATGCCGCGCACCCGTCCCCAAACAATGATGTTTCCTTCGGCAACGATCTCCGCGCCCGGGTTGACGTCGCCCACAATGACAATATGACCGGGAAACTCGATACGGTTGCCGGAGCGGATGGTCTTGTTGACGAACAGGGCTGTTTCATCGGTGATGGTATCGATGAATTGTTTTTGCTCTTCGGGTCTCGGTTTTGAAATACGGGTGGCAAGACCCAGCAGTTGAGACGTCTGTTCCGTGACAGGCGATTCACTGACCACCGCCCACAGGGAGACGTTTCTTTCCGAAAGCCGATCCCGCAGGTCGACGAGATCATTCACTTTTAATATCTGCGCGCCGACATCCATGGCAAGCCGCGCGCCCCGAAAAAAATCCGGTCGTTCATCAATTTGCGTGAGCAAAGCCGCGCGCTGATCCTCCCAGGGCGCGTCCGAAAACGAAGCCAGGAGACCGTCGCGTATGCCCTTGATCTGAACAATGGATGCGGTTTGTTCCATAGGATAATTCATACAGACATTGGTTCGAATTATACCTGATGAAACCGCATCGGCTACTGCCCCAGGGCGGGATTCCCCTGTGCAATATCCACAGCCTTGATCTCAAAATAAGAGCGGATCACACGCTCCACCATTGGACCTGCAACGCTTGCGCCTTCGCCGCCGTTGTAGGCAAACGCAACGACAATGATCTCCGGGTCTTCATACGGGGCGTAGGCAACCGTCCACGAATGGGTGGGCCATGCGCCAAATTGACAACGGTTGGCGGCGCGCGCCACATCATCGCAGTATTCCGCTGTGCCGGTTTTTCCCGCCACGGCAATGGGGAATTGACCGAAAATATCGTTCAGCGTACCAAACTGATTCGCCGTCACTGCCAGGCGCGTCCCTTCCCTCACCGCCTGGATCGTTTCAGGTTCGATGATCTTCAAGTCGTCCGTTAATGTGCAATATGGTCCATCGCAGGAATATCCCTGAATCAATGGCGTCACCGTCACATCCCATTTGAGGTTGGGGGTAAAGGGAGAGATTTGATAACTGCCGGGCGTTTCGAACTCGGTTGCGGTAAATTCTTCGGGGTTGAACCATATTGGAACGACGTTGCCGTCCCCGTCGGTCACATTTCGGACGATGGTCGGCTGCATCAATTTGCCGTTATTTGCAATCACCGAACCGGACATCAAAACCTGCAAAGGCGTCGATAACACATATCCCTGCCCCACGCTGGCGATATAGGTGTCGCCGGTGGACCAGTTCTCGCCGGTGTTGATGCGTTTCCATTGCGGGTCTGGAATCAACCCATCCTGCTCGCCCAACAACTGAATCCCCGAAGTCTCGTCGTATCCAAGCGCGCGCGCATATTGGCGAAGACGCTCGATGCCCAATCCCTGCGGAATTTCATCTTCATAACCGCCGCCCAGTTTGTAAAAACATACATTGCTCGAAAAGGCAATACACTGCAAAAAACTGATGGGACCGAAACCTTCCGGGCGCTGCTCGAAAATATGGTCAACAAACGGACGCGTATTTCTTTCCGTGCAAATATCGTTGGGATTGAATCGTTCGCACAAGAGCAACTGCCCCGGCGCGTTTACGATGTCACCCAAGTCCACCACGCCTTCATTGAAAGCGCCCGTCGCAGTGGACAATTTGAACACGGATCCTGGCGGGTATTCGGCGGAGATGGCGTTATTCAACAGCGGCTTCCGGGAGTCCTGGCTCAACTGCTCATAATAGTAGGCGGGAATGAAACGGGCAAACCGGTTGTTTTCATAATTGGGATAGGAAACCATCGCAAGGATTTCGCCCGTCTTCGGGTTCATGGCAATGATGACGCCGCTTGAAATACGCACCGTCCCAAAATAGGTGTTCCAAAAATTGATTTCCTCCAACAAGGTTGCTTCCGCCGCGGCTTGCAGCCGCGTATCAATCGTAAGATAAACGTTGTATCCCGGCACGGGGGAAATGGGCGGTTCGAGATTGCGGAGTTCCTGTCCCGCCACGTCCACCTGCACAACGCGCAGTCCATTCCTGCCTGCAAGAATCTCTTGAAGCGACGCCTCGACACCCGAATAACCAATCTTATCCCGGTTGGGAACAAACCCCTGCGCGCGCAATTCCTCTTCCTGAGATGCGGGGATGGGACCCAGAAAACCGACGACATGAGCCGTCAGAGACCCGGTTGGATAATCGCGGATCGGCTCGACCTCCACGCTCACGCCTGCCCAGTCGACCGATTTCTCCTCCACGATCCGGGCAATCTCCTCCGATACATTACACTTCACCTTGACAGGGCTGTAAGGCGCAAGCGTGTCCTGCAACGCCACCATCTGGGCAATTCCCGGGCCCTCCACACAGGGACCAAACAACTTCGCTTCCTCGAGAGATTCGTCAGTGACAGGTCCGCCCACTGGAACGTCGATCAGGCGCGAAAGTTCACGATAGATGCGTTGAATGTCTGATTCGTCCACCGGAAGATTGGCGGGCGTGACGATAATATTGTAGGAAGCCATGTTGCGGGCAAGAATATATCCGTTGCGGTCGTAGATGATCCCACGCGCAGCCGGAACACTGACTTCATTGGTGTAGTTGTCAACCGCCTGGGCTGTCCAATCCGAGCCTTCGAATACCTGCAAATTGACGAGTCGAAACAGCAGGGTGATAAGAGCCAGCGCCACGGCGATATAAATGACAGAAAGCCGCCATGCCTCAAAACGGACAGGGCGGGACTCGGTTCCATAACTCATTCGCGCTCCTCTTCAGGGTATACCCAGCGCGCCAGATCGCGCATAAAGGCATAGATCGGTATCGAGAACAGCATGTTCAACAGCAAACTCGGCAGGGTGATCAACCATGCCACATCGTCGAATCGAAACGGCGTTCCAAAAAGACGCAAGACCGAAAATGAAAGTAGATGCATGAACAGGGTGCCTAAAAACACAACGCTGAACATCGCGAGCAGGGGCGCCTGCCAAACGCGCCTCTGTAAGACCCTCGCCGCAAATACAACACCCAGATAGCCAGCCGCCAGAACGAACCATGGCATTCCGGAAGCAAAGCCGATCATCAGACAGGCTGTCACCGCCCAGTGCCAGGCAGAATTGACGCGTTCTTGAAGCGCCCATGCGGCAAGCAGCAGCAACGGCAAATCGGCATAACCGGAAAGTAATTTTATTTGGCTGACGACCGAGGATTGCAGGATAACCGCCAATCCAAGCAATGGGATCGCTATAATATTTCGCATGTTGGCGGGCTCAGGGGGAGGGTGTCGGTTCGAGCGGGGAGATATCAA
Organism: Anaerolineales bacterium; assembly: GCA_020060625.1. GTDB lineage: Bacteria > Chloroflexota > Anaerolineae > Anaerolineales > Villigracilaceae > Villigracilis. The sequence goes on from JAGUZU010000058.1 coordinate 23,743, forward strand.
CCGGGCGGAAGTTGGTAATCACCAGCACGATCTCCAGGCGCGAAAAGTCCACGGCGGGCTGCACGGTCGCCTGTTGGAACAATTCAAATTCAAGCGTGCGAACGGTGACCACCTGACCGATTATCAAGTCCGCAGGGAAGCCGCCGCCCAGACCGGAGGTCAGGATGACATCGCCGGGATCCACAACGACATTCTGGGAAATCATGTCGAGGGATACATCCCCTGTCACGGAGCCAAATAAGACCGCGCTGGTATCTGCATTCTGCAAATAGACGTTCACCGCCGACGCAGGGTCGGTGATGAGCTGCACCCGGGCGGCATCGGCAATGACCGCATCGATGCGCCCAACCAACCCCTGATTGGTAACGACGGGCATGCCGCGGCGGATATCGTCGTTCGATCCCCGGTTGATGATAATGTAATGCAGGAACGGGCTGGGATCGCGCCCGATCACAGACGCGGCTTTGTAGGTGCTTTCCGGATTGGAGCGTGAGAAATCAACCAGCGCCGCGAGGATTTCTGTCTCATTTACTCTCTGCTGCAATTCGATCAACTGCGCCTGCAACTGGGACACCTGCGCCTCGAGCTCGGCGTTTCTGGCGCGCAACGACACAATGTCACGCGGGGCGGTTACAAAATCTTGAAAACCGCGATAACGTGTTGAAAACCACGTCTGCAACTCGATCAGGGATGCGCCAAACTGCCTGGAAGCGGAACCAAAAAAGCCGCCAAGCGCCAACGCCAAAATCCCCCCCATGACGAGAAATATGATCGTTGTTTGCAAAGAACGGGAATTCATCGATATGTTATGTTCCCAGACGGGAAGGCGTCACGAGACTCTAACTGCTGTGACGCGTGCTTCCGCGCTCGAGACCAACCAGATAGCGTCCTAGAACATCGAGGTCTTCAAACACCATGGCAGCGCCTCGCGCCACACAGGTCAGAGGGTCTTCCGCCACCCATACGCGAAGTTTCAATTCATCCGTCAGGCGTTCTGCAAGTCCCTGCAAAAGCGCCCCACCCCCTGCCAGGCAAATGCCAATGTCCATCAAATCGGATACGATTTCGGGAGGTATCTCATCCAGCGCGTCACGGACGGTGTCGATGATCACCTGCACCGAACCGGAAAGCGCCTCGCGTATCTCCACCGATGAAACTTCGATGGTTTCCGGCAGCCCGGTGACGAGGTTTCGCCCGCGAACTTCCATGGTCTTTTCCGGGTGAAGCGGATAGGCGGATCCAATCTGCCATTTGATCTGCTCGGCAATGCCCTGTCCGATCAACAGGTTGTATTTGTTACGCAGGTATTGAACGACATCCTGATCCATCTCGTCGCCTGCAACGCGCAGGGAGCGGGACGCGACGACGCCGCTCATGGACATGACAGCGACCTCGGTCGTACCGCCGCCAATGTCAACGACCATCGAGCCGCGAATCTCTCCAATGGGCAGACCCGCTCCGAGCGCAGCCGCGATCGGTTCTTCGATCAGCATGGCATGACGCGCACCGGATGCCATTACGGCATCATAGACAGCGCGTTTTTCCACTTCAGTCACGCCTGTTGGCAAACCGACGATCACGCGCGGACGCGGAAGGGGTACGACGCTCTGCTCATGGACTTTTCCGATAAAGTATTCGAGCATCACACGGGTGACGTCGAACTCGGCAATGACGCCGTCACGGATTGGGCGGACAACGATAACATTGCCCGGAGTGCGCCCAACCATTTCCTTGGCTTCCAGCCCAATGGCAAGCGGCTGGCGCAATTTCTTGTCAACCGTCACCCAGGAAGGCTCGTTGATGACGATGCCCTTGCCGCGAACATGGACAAGCGTATTTGCGGTGCCAAGATCAATGGCTATATCCAGTGAAAAAAGGCCCAACAGCCAGTTGATTGGGTTGAAGGCCAAAATAAGCTCCTATGAAATGGATTCTGCGTTGAGCAAACGTGCGCCGGGGATTATACCATGAGCGCCAGTTTCGATTTTCATAGATGAACAACCCCATTAGGGCAATCGCATCTTGCTGTCTAAACAATCGGATATATGGGCAATTTCCCATCAAACCGATGATTCTGCCCAAATGTGGAAATCCATATATGGGC
>JAGUZU010000089.1 GCA_020060625.1 Anaerolineales bacterium
AAGTGGGGTAATACTCTATTTACCACAGAGCGCACAGAGAGCACGGAGATTTTTTAAAGGTTTTTCTCTGTGGATTCCGTGATCTCTGTGGTAAAAAAAAGGGAACCCCACCAAATACCAAAGAGCCATTATTTTATGACGGCTATTCATACGCCAGCACTTCGCGGATGGTCAACCGCGCCGCAGAACGCGCAGGCATGACGGAACCAAATACGGAAAGCAGCAACACCAAACCAAGCCAAATGACGTACCCCAAAAACGTGAAGACCACATTGATGGGAGTCTCGAATACCGCCAAACTTACGATGGCGGAAAGCAAATACGTGAACGGAATGGACAACGCAATCGCGAACAGGAATGAGATCATGCCGATTACCAATCCCTCGGCAATGACCGTCCGCATCACGGCTCGGTCGTCCGCGCCGATGGCGCGCATGATGCCGATCTCGCGCGTGCGTTCCAGCACGTTCATGCCCATCGTTCCCGTTAAGCCCATCGCGCCGACGATTGCCGTCAGGACCGCCATGATGAGCAGGAAGACCACCAGCGTATCGAGGCTCTCCACCGCCACATCCAGCGAGGCGCGCCCCGCCTCCGCCACGCGGACTTTGTATCCCCGGTCGCGCAGGACCTTATCCAACTCCTCCGCCTTCGCATCCTGATAGGAACGGTCGTGGCGTTCGGTAATCAGCCTGAACGAATACGAACGATTCGCCAGGTTGTTCATTTGCGCGATGTATTCGTAAGGCGCGTACGCCAGCACGCCTTCGCGGTCTACAAACTTAAAAATGCCCACAACCTCCCAAACTTCGTCGCGCCCGTCGATTTTCAGCGTAACGGTATCTCCGGGTTGAATATCGGGGAAATAGCCGTATACGGCTTCGCTCAACGCAAGTTTGCGGACGTCGTCCGCGCGGAGCCAGCGTCCTTTCGTCAGCAGCGGATCGATCAACGCGCTGTCCGCAGGCGGACCGAAGATGTTGATATTCTCCAGCACGCCGCCGTTCGCATCCAGCAACTCGCCGCTGACAAACTGCCAGCCCTCCATGCCGACCACCCCGTCCACCTGCATGACCGTCTTTTGCATTTCGCTCAAACGATACGGCTCGTCGAAATCCAGCGAAACATCGGCGACGAAATATTTTCCAATCGCGCCGATGTAATCATGCAGTGTCGTGCGGACGTTGAACACGGCGATGAAGATCGCGCCGCCCATGGTCAGGGTAAAGAGCGTCAACATCAACCGTCCGCGCCGCCGGAACGTATTCCGCAGCGAAATAATAAAGGGACGCGGGAAATGAATCCCGCGCGCGGCGAGCATCCTGGTGACGCGCACCAGCATCCAGTCGAACCAACTGACGCGCGTCTGACCCGCCTGCGCCTGATTCTCGTCCCCAGCCAAATCCCCGCTGAGCGCGCGCAGGACGGTAATGCGCGACCCGTTCAGCACCGGCGCAAGCCCCGCCACCAGCGGAATCAGCAAGCCGACCAGAATCTGGATCACCAAGGCAATCGGTACGATACGATAACCCAGGACATTGAAGTTCAACTCACTGGCAATGAAAACCGCAAGCCCGTACGCGCCCTGTCCGCCCAGCGGGACGGCAATCAGCAGCGACAGCGAGGCAAACGCCATGATGAGCGTGATGTACATGCCGAAGACCTGGCGTCTCTGCCCGCCCACCAGTTTAATCACCCCAATATGACGCAAATGCTGGTTCAACAACGCGCTCAAGGTGTTGGCGATCAATGAACTGGAAAGGAAGACGATCAAAATCCCAAGCGCCATCAAAATGCCGAGAATGGCGTTCACCGTGCTTGCCAACGGATGTTTGGACGTTTCCGAAAAGCGCGAGCGGATCACCCGCGTGCCGCTCTTCTCCAGCTTATCCTTCAAGTCCGCGCCCACCTCGCGGATGTGATAAATATCGTCGCCGTCGGCTGCCACTGTGACGTATGCGCGATTGTACAACTCCGGTTGGCGGAGATATTGAAGGGTGGTCATGGTAATGTAGGCGTACGGCGACGCCAAAAAATCGTCCGCGCCGGTTGCCGTATCCTGCGCCACGCCGATAACAGGCATGGTCTTGATGGAGCCGTCCTGCAACTGGAATTCGAGCATATCGCCGACCTGCGCGCCCAAATGAGTGAGCGCATCGCGTTCGAGCAGGACTTCGCGCTTTTCAGGCGCGGCTTTTCCCTGAAGCGGGACGAGCAGGTTGACGGCATTCGTCTCAAAATCCTCGAACGCCACCATGTCGAGCGTCGTCCATTTTTGGGCGCCAGCCACCCGCACGCGGATGTTGAACACGCGCCGCCCTTCGGCTTCCGCGACGCTGCGCGTATTTTGAATGGACGTCAGCACATCCTCGTTGAAGTTCACCGCCCGCAGTTCGATGTTCGAGGGATTGTTCGCCGCGTACGAAGCGCTCATATCGTTGGAGATGATCACATACGCGCCGGAGATGACCCCAATGGAAAACACGCCCACCGCAATGGAAAATACCACCAGCAGGGTGCGCGCCTTGCCGTCCCATAGATCGTGAAAAACTTTTCGCCAGCGTGGTCTCATAATCGCTTTCTTTCCCTCATCCCCGACCCTTCCCCCAATGAGGGAAGGGAGTCCCCTCTCTCTTCGGGAGAGGGTTAGGGTGAGGGTGCTTCACTACCTCAACAACTCGCTCAATTCATCAGCCGAATATGGCTTGACGGTCGCATCCTTCATGCCGTCGCGCAGGTATTGCGTCACGCGCTCGGGGTTGATCGCAGAGGTGAGGATGACGGTACTGGCGGCGAGTCCGGCTTTGGAAAGGGCAGACAGGACATCGGTCAGGGAAACAGAGGCGAGGTTTTCATCCACCAGGACCAGATCGGCGGACGGGAATTTTTTCAAGTCCGTTGACTGGGTCAGCTTGACCTTCGTCCCTTTGAGCATTTCCTTGAGCAGGTTTGCCCAATCGTCGTTGTCGTCAATCAACAGGATGCTTTTGACGCCTCCCGCTTCGACCTCGGACTTGCTGGCATGACCCTGCGGCATGAACATGGCGACGGTTGTTCCCCTGCCCTCCTCGCTGACAAGCGCAATGCGACCCTGCGCCTGCGAAACGACGTGCATCGCCGCGGGCAGCCCCAGCCCGTGATGCAAGACGCCGCGCGTGGTGAAGAACGGCGACCAGGCTTTGCGCATCACTTCCTCGCTCATGCCCGCGCCGTCGTCTTCGATGTCAATTTCGAGAATGCCGCGTTCTTCGGTGGGACGCGCGCTCACCTTGACGGATTTCCCGCCCGCTTCCACGGCATTCTGCAAAATATTGCCGACTGCGCGGGTGAGCTGCGTGCTGTCTGCCATGACATAAGCGGCGGCGGGATCGATTTCCACGGTGAGCATCTTATCGGGAATGCCGCGTTGGAGCGCCGCCGTTTGCAGAACGTCCGCAAAGAGAATGGAACGCGGTTTCATCTCGCGGATCGCGCCGATGAGCTGCTCCTTCACCTGGACGATCTGCGCCGCGCTTTCGGAGATCATACCGAGGTCTTCTTTCAGCGAGTCGAGGTCAACCTTTCCGTCGGCGATCTCCTCCTGCAAGCGGGCAACCGTCAGCGAGATGGGAAGCGTCTTGTTGCCGATCCAATGGATGGCTTCGGTGGTGGCGGTGGTCAACGCTTCGAAGACTTTGTTGCGCAGAATTTCGTTATGCGCTTCCTTCAATTCGTCAATCAGGCGGGCGTTGTTGATCGCAACCGCAAGATGCTCCGCCATCGTCAAAAGCGTGGTGATGTCGTCTTCGCTGAAGGCGCGTTCCTCGGAACTTTGAATGGTGACAGCGCCAAGCGTCGTCTCGCCGAAGATGAGAGGCAGAGCCATTTCAGAACGGGTATGCGGCAGATAGGGGTTTTTGAAATGGATTCGTTCCTCGCCCACGTCGAGCGCAATGCGGGTCTCGCCCAGGGCAACGCACGCGCCGATCATCGAATCCGTGCCGACTTTGAGCTTGTGTCCCTCCGCGACCATGGCTTTGCCTGCCTTGCCGTATCCCGCGCGCAGGACGGCGTATTCGCCTTTTTCATCCAGCAGGAAGACGCCCGCATAATACAAACCATAGGCTTCGCAGATGATGTCCACCGTTCGGGGGAGCAGTTTTTCGAGATCGAGGATGGAAGTCACCTCCCTGCCGACACGGTTGGCGGCTTTCAACAGGCGCGCGCGGCGTTCCTCCTGCCGGTGCAGCCTGGAATTTTGGATGGCAACCGCCAGTTGGTCCGCCATGGTCTGCAGGGCGGCGATGTCCTCTTCGTGGAACGCCGCCTCCTCGGTGGATTGTACTGTGAGCGCGCCAATCGCCTCATCCGCGACGATGAGCGGGAGCGCCATCTCGGAGCGGGTCTTCGGGAGGTGCGGATTCTCGAAGAAGACCGCCTCCTCTCCAACGTCCAGCGCGATGCGCCCCTCGCGGTTGGCAATGCACGCGCCGATCATCGAGTTCCCGCCAATCGCAAGGCGGTGTCCTTCATTGATCATCGCCCTGCCCGCTTCGCCGCGTCCCGCCTTGAGGACGGCGTATTCGTTTTTCTCGTCGAGCAGGAAGACGCCGGCATAATAAAAACCGAATTCATCGCAGATGATATCCACGGTGCGATGGAATAATTCATACGGGTCGAGAATGGTGGTGATGCTCCTGGCGGCGCGCGCCGAGGCGTTCAATAATTTGATGTGTCGTTGGGTATCGTTTGTCATGAGTTCCTCTTTTTTAGCGGTTAGCGGTTGGCATTTAGCGGTTAGCGGTTGGCGGTTAGCGCTTTGCATTTCACATCCCCAATATCTTCCTCACCAACTCTACCAGCCCCTGTTCGCGCCCTTTGACGAAAAACGCGCTCGCGCCTTTGGAGACGGATTCCCTGGCTTTGCTCACCTCATCATACGCCGTCAGAATAATGACGGGCAAATCCGTTTTCTGTTTTTTTAATTCATCGAGCAGGTCAAAGCCCGCATCGGGTTTGGGCATGCCGTCGAAACCCGGCATGTTCAAATCCAGCACGGCGATGTCCACTGCGCGCGCGTTTTGATTGAACACGTCCAAACCGCTTTTGCAATCGGATGCGGTCAACACATCGAAGCCCGCGCGCAGGAGGGTCTTCTCCAAACTACGCTGGATCAACTTCTCGTCGTCCACCAAAAGAACTGTCGTCATGATTCCTCCGAGATTTTATACTAGACCTGACAGGTTTTGAAAACCTGTCAGGTCTTAATTTACGATTACTTCGCCGCAGGCAGGCGCACATGGAACGCCGCGCCTTCGCCCGCTTCGCTTTCCAGCCAGATCGTCCCGCCGTGCTGCTGCACAATCTGCATCACCGCCGAAAGCCCCAACCCCGTGCCGCCGCTTCCGCCTTTGGTGGTGAAGAACGAAACCCAGATTTTCTCCTGAATTTCCTTCGGAATGCCGGGACCGTTGTCGCTGACCGTCACCAAAACGAAGTCCGGGTCGCTGTCGCGCCTGCCCCGCACAAAAATTTTCGGCGCGTCGGTTTGCGGCATCGCCTCCCACGAATTTTTGATCAGGTTGTTGAAGACCTGCTCCATCTGGCGTTCATCCACAAAAGCGCGCGGCATGTCATCCGCCCAATCGAACGAAACCACGCCGTTGGGCAAGCCCATGTTCGCAACGGTATTTGCGATCATGTCGCTCAGCGAAACGCTCGCATCATTCCGCTGGCGCGCGGGTCCAATCAAGCCTTCCTTGATCTCAAGAATTGTATTCGCGCTGTTCTCGGCGATGTCCAAATCCTCCATCAACGATTCGACGCTGACCAAAGCCTGCAAACGATTCGGCTTCATGGCGGACATTTCCGCAAGGACGGCTTTCAGGTCAATTCCAAGCGCTTCCGCCTCTTCCCGGACCGTTTGAACTGCCGCTCGCACCGATTCATTTTCCAACGCCGATTCATCCATCCGCGCCGCCAGCGCGAGCAAATACCTCACATCCTCGCGCGCGCGCTGGATGCTGCCGGGAATCGGCGCGGCTTTGTTCCCCACCCAATGGATGGCTTCGCCCGTGGCAGTGGCTATCGCTTCGTAGGTTTTCGTCCGCAGGATTTCGGTGTTGGCAGATTCGAGTTTCTTCATCAATTGCGCGTTGTTGATGGCAATCGCCACCTGCTCCGCCATCACCTGCAGGGATGTGATGTCGTCCTCCGAGAAGGCGTTCAACTGGCTGCTTTGCACAGTCAACGCGCCGAGCGGGATGGAATCCACTATCAGCGGGAGCGCCATTTCGGAGCGTGTATCAGGCAAAAAGGGATTCTTGAAGCGCGATTCCTGTCCCACCGCATCGAGCGCGATCTGCGGCTCTTCGTCGAGAATTGCGCGCCCGATCATGGATTTGTCATCGACGGGCAGGCGGTAATTCTCGGCGGTCATTTTGCGCCCTGCCTCGCCATATCCCGCGCGCAGGACCGCCCATTTCGCGTCTTCCGAGATCAGGAAGATGCCGGAATAGTAGAAATCGAACTCGCTGCAAATGATGTTGACCGTGTGCCGGAGCAGTTCATCCAATTCCAAAATGGACGTGACCATCTGCCCGACGCGCGCGGCGGTTTCGAGCAGGCGATGACGGCGTTCGAGCATGGCGAACATGCGCTCGTTCTGTTGAAGCAAATGCTTGTTCTTTTCCAACGCGCTGCTCAACTGACGGATGTTGCCTTCGAGCCGCTCCACCAGTTCCTGCTGGTAGGCTTGCAGGTATTCCTCGGCATGTTCGAGTTTTTCGACCCTGCCCCGCAGGTATTCGTCGATGAGTTTTTTGAAGTTGTCATCGATTGGCTTCGAGATGAAGCCTGCCGCGCCTGCCGCAAGCGCGCGTTCGCGCGCGCCGGGAGTGGTATCGCCGGAGATGATGACGATGGGCGTGCCTGGCAGCATTTTTTTCAGGCGGGTAGCCGCTTCGCTGCCTGTCATGTGCGGGAGGCTGTGGTCGAGCAAAATAAGATTCGGCTGAGTCTCCTCCGCCAGTTGCAGCCCGTCCAGCGGATTGGAGGCTTCCAGCACGACGTAATCATCCGCAAGCAAACGCCGCACGAGCGAACGGGATTCGTCGCTGTCTTCGATATAAAGGACTTGCGGGAGGCTGCGCGGATCGGAGGGCATGGAAGGATAAAGGATGAGGGATGAAAGATGAATACTGCGTGTTGCGCATTACGTGGTACGTGTTACGTAGTTTACTTGTATACCTGTTTACCTTGTCTACTTGTGTACTTTTCTACCAGCGCGCGGGTCTGCCACGCGATGTTCTTCGAGACGTTTCTGGACGATCCTGCCGACCGCCTCCACCGTGACCGGAGACTGCTCCATCACGCGGAGGAAGTCGGCGCGGGGGATCATCAGCACTTCCACCGGCTTGCCGCCCGCGCGAACGTTGGCGATTGCCTTGCCGCCGCGCAACAATTCCATCTCGCCGAAGAATTCGTCCGCGCCCAGCCGCGAAAGAATGATGTCCTTGCTGCGTTTCTTTTTCAGCGCCACCTCCACTTCGCCCTCGCGGATCATAAAGAAGTGTTCCACGCGCGAATCGGCGGAGAGGATGGTTTCGCGCGGCTGGAAGGCGCGGCGTTCCGCCAGTTTGGTAAACTCCAGCATGTGACGATGGCGCAGTTGCGGCAGGGAGCGCGAAACGGTTTCGTCTATCAACTCGCCGTCGGAGAGGATGATGTTGCGGTGGGTGCGCGAGGTCAGCGATGGGTCGTGCGTGACCATTACAATCGTCTTGCCCTGCGTGACGAAATGCTCGAACAGACCGATGATGGTATCCGCCGAGCGGGTATCGAGGTTGCCCGTCGGTTCGTCGGCGATGAGCAGGGGCGGGTCGCACGCCATGGCGCGCGCAATTGCCGCCAACTGTTGTTGACCGGTCGAAACCAACACGGGTAGTTTATTGGCAAATTTTTCCAACCCCACCATCTCCAGAAGCGCCAACGCGCGCACCGGGCGCAGGTCGAACTCATACATGTCCACGTAATCCATCGGGAGCATGACGTTTTCGAGCAGGGTGAGCATGGGCAGTAACTGGAAGAACTGAAAGACGATGCCCAGGTTCTTCCCGCGCCATTTCGAGCGCTGGCTTTCCGTCACGCCTGTGTAAATATCCGCGCCGCCCACCACGACCTGCCCCTCGCTGGGATGGTCGATGCCTGTGATCATGTTCAGCAGGGTGGACTTTCCGCTTCCCGACTTGCCGACGATGGATACGAATTCCCCGCGCCGGATCGTCAAATCCACGCCTTTGAGGACAGTGAACTCCCCTGCCGCGTTGGAGAATCGCTTGACAACGCCGCGCATCTCGATGATGGCTTCGGCGGAGTCCGCGTTTAAATGGACGGGAGCAGGTTTGGGCGAAGGGCGAGGCGTCATTTCCTGCGGCTCCTTTTCGGCTTTGCATCCGCTTCTTTGGGCGGAAGCAGTTCCCCATCCGCAATCGTCAAACAGCGGGAGAAACGCCCCGCCAGGCTCATGTCGTGCGTGACCATGATGATGGTCTTGCCGCGCTCGCTGACGAGGCGGTTGAAGACCTCGAAGATGTGATCGGCTGTGATGGAATCGAGGCTGCCCGTCGGTTCGTCGGCGACGAGGATATTGGGGTCGTTCGCCAGCGCGCGGGCGATGGCAACGCGCTGCTGCTGCCCGCCCGAAATAAACCCGGGAAGTTTGTTGGCGTGTTCG
>JAGUZU010000062.1 GCA_020060625.1 Anaerolineales bacterium
CATAACGCGGCAAGCCGCAGCCAAAGTAAGTCGGATTGGCAATCCGACCTACGCGCAAAATCTTCGCGGTAGGCGTAGTTTTTACAGAGCAATACTATATTCCTCGAGCCTATGACACCTCTTCGAGGTTGGGAACGACCATGATTCGCGTCCTACAATCATCACATCCCTTCGGGATTTGCGTTACGTTCGCGACGTTGGCTTGCAAGGACGAAACCTCTTTCAGAAAAATAGGTATTGCCAAACAGCAGCACCTTTGAACTCCGAATTACGTTTGCCACACCGAACCGGGTCTTGCCATTTCCGCTACGATGTCGAACGTGGAGATCGCGCCGAGCGGAAATGCGTCCGGGTCGTCCTTGTCAACCACCACCAGCCGGTGATGATGGTTTTGGATCATCCTGTCCGCCGCTTCGCGCAGGCTGGCGTGGATGTCAATTGTCAGCGCGGGGTGCATCACGTCGCGGACGGTCAGTTTTTCGTCCACGCCTTCCTTGACGAAACGCAGCAGGTCGTGTCCGCTGACCACGCCGAGGACCTTTCCTTTCGCATCCACCACCAAAACCGAACGCCAGCCGGAAGAGGTCATGGCGCGGGCGGCTGAGGCAATGGATGTCTTGCCGCGGCAAACAAGAATCGCGTCCGACATCACGTCGCCGACTGTATCCCGCCTTGTTTCGATCTCGCTTGCAATACCGGCGATAAAATCGGAAAGGGAAATGATGCCAACGGGCTTTTCATTCTCGGTGACGAGCAGGCGGCTGACGCCTCTCTCCATGATCCGTTTCACTGCGTCGGCGAGGGGAATGTTTACGTCAACCGAATCAACCGGCTGGGACATCAGATCCGAGGCGGTCAATTTTCGCATCGCCGCCAGGCTTTCCTCATCCGATGAGAGCCACTCGCCCGCCATTAAATCAAAATCCGTGATGACGCCTGCAATGCGTCCATCACGGTCTGTTACGAACAGGGCATGGATATTGTTTTGATGCAATAGCGTTGCCACTTGTCCCAGCGTTGCCGCAGCCTTGCAGGTGAACACGCCGGGGTGCATCAAGTCTTTTACCAGTTTGGTCATCGGAGACTCCACTAACATACCGAGACCTGACAGATTCAATGAAACCTGTCAGGTCTGATGGGACTTGACTCGATTATAATGAAAAATTCAAAATCTTGCAAATTCCTTCAAATTCTTATATAATCCGCCAGATGGGAAAACCCTTGATCCCAGCCCAGCGTAGAGAGAAAATTCAGGAATATCTTGCCATCCATCAAATCGCGCGTACCGCCGACCTGATGAGCGTGCTGGAAACTTCCGAGGCTACCGTACGCCGCGACCTGGAATGGCTGGAACAAAAGGGGTTTCTCGAACGCACGCATGGGGGCGCGATTTTGAATCAGCGCGTGGTCTTTGAGCAGGAATATCAGCAGCGCGCGCAGCATTTTCCCGAAGAGAAAAAAATCATTGGCGAACTCGCCGCCTCACTGATCGAAGAGGGCGATATTGTTTTTATCAACAGCGGCACGACCGCCACGCAGGTGCTTCACCACATCCCGCGCAATCCGCGCATTACCGTTTTTACGAACAATATCAGCGCGCTGGCGGACATCGGCGACCCGGGCTTTCACCTCTTTTTGACGGGAGGCGAATACCAAGCGCGTTCCAACTCCCTGGCAGGACGCTTCGCCTTCGACAATTTGGGCTTGGTCTTTGCCAACAAAGCGATTCTCGGCGTTGACGGAATCTCCCTAAAGCACGGGTTGACCGTGCCGACCAACCCCGAAGCGGAAGTGGTGCGGAGGATGATCGAACGCACCAAGGGGCAGGTCATCGTTGCGGCGGATCACAGCAAGTGGGGGGCGGTGTCCAATTTTCACGTGGCAGGCATAGACGAGATGGATAAACTGGTTACAGATGCGGGTTTCAGTCAGCGGGCGGTAAAAGATCTTGCGGAGCATTCGGTGGAGGTGAGGATGGCGAAGGAGCAGCCATGAAAAGTCAAGCGCAAATCGTCATCATCGGCGGCGGGATATTTGGGGCGCAGGTTGCCTATCATCTTGCGAAGTATGGGCGGAAGGATGTGGTCATCATCGAAAAAGGCGAGATTGCCAGCGGTGAGTCGTCCCATGCGGCTGGACTTGTCACGCAGTTCGCCACGTCCCAGGCGATGCTCAAATTCCGCATGTACAGCGTGGAATTGTACAGCGAGTTGGGCTTGTTCGATCACGTCGGCAGTTTGCGCGTGGCTTCGAGTAAGGAACAACTGCTTGAAATGGAACGCAGTGTCAGCCGCGCCAAGGCATTGGGATTGGACTGCGAAGTCATCGGTCCCGATGAGGCGGTGAAGCACATGCCGCAAATTTCCAAAGAGAATTTATACGGCGGCATTTATCTCCCGCGCGATGGTCAGCTTGATCCATATACTGCCACCACCTCGATGGCGAATTTTGCAAAAGAGATGGGTGTGGAAATTTATACCAACACCCGCGTGACGGGGATCAAACTGTCCCCGAAGGGAGAGGTTCGGGCGGTGGTGACAGATAAGGGCGAAGTCCGATGCGAGATCGTCGTCAACGCGGCAGGGATGTGGGCGCCGCGCGTCGCCGCCATGGCGGGTCTGCACATCCCGACTACTCCTGTAGATCATCAGCACATTGCGTTGCGAGCCGTGCCCGGGCATGAGTTCAATGCGCAGACGCCGTGTTTGCGCGACCCCGATAATTTGGTGTATATGCGGCAGGAGCAGGGCGGGCTGGTGATTGGCGGGTATGAGCCGAAGCCGCTGCCGCGCTGGATTGACGGAACGCCGTGGGAGCATGGCAGCAAAAGTTTCCCCGGTGACTTTGACCAATTCGAGATGCTGCTTGAAGGCGCGATTCGACGTTTGCCGTTTTTGGATCAGGCGGGCATTATCACGTTGGTGCGTCACCCGGGCGCATACACGCCGGATTGCCAGCCTCTGCTTGGACCGATGCCCGGCGCGCGCGGTTTTTGGATGATGGCGGGCATGTCGCTCAACGGTTATGGCGGCGCGGGCGGCATGGGCAAGTTGATCGCGGAATGGATCATCGAAGGCGAAGCGCCAATGGATATTTACGGCTATCGCGCCACGCGTTTTGGAAATTATTATTCCGATTTCAAATATGCGGCGGATCGTACTGTGGAAAGTGTGAAATATTACTACCGCCTGCGCTTCCCGCATGACGAGCATGAAACTGCGCGACCTCATCGGGTGAGTCCGCTTCACTACCGTTTGATGGAAAACGGCGCGGTCTTCGGTGAGAAATTCGGCTGGGAACGCGTCAACTACTTTGACCCCGGCAAGGAATGGCGACGCATGGGCGAGGATCAACGTCTGTGGGGGTGGATGAAGCCGCCATTTTTCGAGCGGATGCGCGAAGAGGCGATTGCAACCCGTGAGCGCGTGGCGTTGTATGACCTGACTTCGTTTGGAAAAATCGAAGTCAAGGGACCAGGCGCTCTTCCGCTGTTGCAGCGATTGACTTCGAGTAACATCGATAAACCAATTGGCAGCGCGATCTATACCCAGTTCCTCAACAAGAACGGCGGCATTGAATCGGACTTGACCGTCACGCGTTTAGGCGAGGATTATTTCTGGGTCATCACGGGTTCGGGTTTCATCGCCAATGACCATGCGCGGATTTTGATGAATGTGGATGAAAAAGACGGCGAGGTATCCCTCCGCGATATTACGATGGAATATGCCTGTCTCGCGTTGTGGGGACCGAAAGCGCGTGACGTGCTGAAGAAGATTACCGGTGATGACCTCTCGAATGAAGCGCATCCATATTTGATGACGAAACCGATCATCATCAATGGTGTGACTGTTCTTGCGCAGCGTGTGAGTTACGCGGGCGAGTTGGGCTGGGAGTTGTACATTCCGAACAACCGCGCCACAATGGTTTGGGATATGCTCATCGAAGCGGGTGTGGAATTCGGCATGGAACTCGGCGGTTACAAGGCGCTCGACCCGCTGCGTTTGGAGAAAGGCTTTAAATATTTCACGGTGGATATCACCCCGACAGTCACGCCGTATGAAGCGGGGCTTGGCTTCTGCGTGGACTTGAACAAAGGCGACTTTATCGGCAGGGAAGCGCTGGTCAAGCAGAAGGCGGAGGGTGTGAAGCGCAAACTCTGCACGTTGGTGTTGACCGATACCGAGGAATTCGTCCAAATCTATGGCGGCGAGGCGGTTCATCACGAAGGCAAAGTCATCACCCGCGTGAGAAGCGGCGGCTATGGTTTCACCGTCAAGAAAAATATTTTGTATGCCTATCTTCCCATTGAACTGGCGGTGAAAGGTAATCGCTTTACAATAGAACTCATCGAAGGCAGCCTCGAAGCGGAAGTAACCGCCAATGTGTTATACGACCCGAAAAGCGAGAAATTGAAAGCGTAATGCTTAACTTAACCACAAAGGTTCACGAAGGTTAAGAGCCTTTCCTTCGTGAACCTTTGTGACCCTGTGTGGTAAATTGATTTATGCCTGTAAAAAAACAACCTCCCCCCGCCTACGTCGGCTTTGGCATGTTGACTCCCGTGTACATCATGTCGCTGGATAAATTACCGAAGCGCAATACTGGCGCTCTCGTACATGAAGTCAGTGACTATGTGTACGACGATGCGGCAATCATTGCCTGCAACCTCAGCCAGTGGGGTGTGCCGGCGGGAATGATTGGCACGGCGGTGGGCGATGACCTGCTTGGTCATCACGTGGCAGATACGCTTGCGAAGATGGGCGTGCAGGGGAATGTCCGATTTACGAAAAAATACAAAACCCCGCTCGAAGTGAACATCTCGGACAAAAAGGGCGCGCGCACGTATTTCTGGCAGCGTTCCGATGAAATATTAAAAACTTTGGATGAGGCAGATCTTTCCCTGATCAAAAAGGCGAGGTTGTTGTACGTGGATTGGTACGACGGCGACCACATCGTCCGCGCGATGGAGGAGGCGCAAAAAAACAACGTTCCCGTTTTTTTGAATTTCGAACATGGGCATAGACACGCGGAATTGCTCAACCGATATGCCGGCATGGTCACCATTTGCCAGGCGGTGACGGATGCCGCCCAGATCGGAAAAAGACAGTCCATGCTTGCGGTGGCGCGAAAATTGATCAAAGCGGGCATCGAGACCGCCATCATCACGATGGCAAGTCAGGGATGTATGGTGGTGCAGGGGGATGAAATCATCCGCGTTCATGCGCCGCGGGTCAAGGCGGTGGACGCCTCCGGCGCGGGCGCGACCTTCTCTTCGGGATTTATCTACGGTTATCTGAATGATTGGAGCTTGGAGGAAATGGTGCGCTTTGCAATCGCGGCAGCTTCCCTCAAGGTGACTCGTTCGGGGCTGACCATGTTCCCGGCGGAGAGGATTCAGGAGTTGGCGGTTACATTGCGGGCGGAACACATGCTCTACCGCGACAACCAGTTCTTCGAGATCGAAAGATTGATAAAACTGCCGCCAAATAATCCGCTTGTCCGGGAGGCTCGTAAACTTGCGGAACGTTTCCTGCCCAAAAAGAAAAAGGAAGAAATGTTCAAGAGAAAGACCTTTAGAGCGTAGAGAGGATACCCCCATGTCGTTTGCAACTTTGCTTTCGCAGGAACAGGTTGAAAGAATTCACGAAGCGTCGCTTGAAATTCTCGAAGAAACGGGAATGAGGGTGCGTTATGAACCCGCGCGCGAGCTCTTCAAAAAACACGGCTGTACCGTTGAAGATGAGCGTGTCCGTTTTCCGCGCGGGGTCGCGGAGAAATATCGGAAGATGCCTCCGCCTTCGTTCACCTTTCACGCGCGCGATCCAAAGTTCGATAAGACGATCCCGCAGGATAGCCCGGTCATCGTCACAGCGAGTTCGGCGCCCGATATTATCGATCCAGTTACAGGTCAGGAAAGACGCGCCGAGTCAAAGGACATCGCGCGGATCGCGCATCTCGTCAACGAATTGCCCGGCTACGACATTTTTTCCATATCCACTTTAGCGGATGACGCGCCGCCGGATCAGTTTACGATCTCGCGCCTGTATCCGTCCATCAAGTATTGTCTCAAACCGATCCGCGTCACCACGACCGACATGAAGGACACGTTGAGCGTTATGAAGATGGCGTATATGGTGGCGGGCGGCGAGAAGGCGTACAAGGAGCATCCGTTCCTGACGCATCATTATTGTCCCGTTGTTTCGCCGCTGACGATGGATCGTCTTTCGACCGAAAATGTGATGTTCTTTG
Organism: Anaerolineales bacterium; assembly: GCA_020060625.1. Taxonomy (GTDB): domain Bacteria; phylum Chloroflexota; class Anaerolineae; order Anaerolineales; family Villigracilaceae; genus Villigracilis. The sequence goes on from JAGUZU010000062.1 coordinate 6,250, forward strand.
TGAAGGAAGGCTTGCCGGTGTACCCGACCATCGTGCCGAATGCGGGTCTCACTTCGCCCATGTCCATGGCGGGGACGTTGGCGCAGGGAAACGCGGAGTTTCTCGCCGCGGCGGTGTTGATGCAGATGGTAAAAGAAGGCACGCCTCTCATCTACGCGACGCTTGGTACGGTTGCTGACATGAGGTCCGGCGCCTATACGTCGGGCGCAATCGAGTGTGGTATGCTCCACATCGCGTTCGCGCAAATGGCGCGTTTTTATCATGTGCCGTGCGGCGGCTACATCGGTTTGACCAATTCCAAGGTCAACGACGCGCAAGCCGGGTATGAAACGGGTATGTCTGCCATTGGGGGGCTGCTGGGCGGCATGGATATGTTCAATATCGGCGGTTTGATCGACGCGTTGAAAACGTTCGATTTTGCCAAGGCGGTGATAGACGACGAGATCGCGCAGATGATGAAGCGCATGAAGCGCGGCATCTCGTTCAACGACGACGACCTGGGCGTGGACTTGATCAAAGAGGCGGGACCCGGCGGCTCGTTCATCACGGTCAAACATACCATCAGCCGAATGAAGACCGAGGCGGTAATGACCAAAATGGCAGATCGCGACGCGCGTACCATCTGGGAGAAGAAGGGGTCCGCCGATATTCAGGCGCGCGCGATGAAGCGCGTGAAAGACATCATGGTAAATAATACCGAGCCGTTCGTTTTGCCCGAGTTGGACGAGAAGATCCGCGCCGAGTTTCCCGGACTGGTGTCGGGCGCATTGGAGGCAGTGGCGTGATAAAACAGGCTCTGTTGCCCCCGCGGCGGAGCCTGAAAAGATTTTTGATAGGAAAGAGAGTGAATATGTTTCGTTGGTTCAAACGCAAGGAAGATAAATTTCAAAAATTGATCGAAGAGCAAGCCTCCCTTTCATTCGAGGGTATGAAATTATTGGTCCAATATCTTGAGACGAGCAAATCGGAGATCGCCGAGCAGTTGTCGCTGAAGGAAAAAGAGGCGGATGAGGTGCGCCGCATTCTGATCGACGAATTGAATCGCACATTCGTCACGCCCTTCGACCGCGAGGACATCTTTGCCCTTTCCCGTTCGATTGACGATGTGATGGATTATGCCGATACGACCGTGATGGAAATGGTGATCCTGAAGGTCGAGCCGACGGTGTACATGCAGCGGATCGCATCCCTGCTCAAGGATGCCGCTTATGAGATCTTGCAGGGGGTTTTGCGCCTGCCAAACCATCCGAACGTTGCGATTGACCACGCCCAGCGCGCCAAGGCGCTCGAAAACCGGGTGGAGGCGGTGTATCGCGAGGCGGTCGCGGATTTGTTCAGCGGTCCGGAGGACATCCATCATGTTGTGGAGATGTTGAAGATGCGCGAGGTGTATCGGCATCTTTCCAACGCGGCGGATCGGGGCGATGAAGCGGCGAACATCATTGCGGATATTGTCGTAAAGAAAACTTAACATGTTGTTAAAGTCAATTGATCTAACCCTTGTTATCATTCTGGCGTTGGTTTTTGAATTCATCAATGGGATGCGGGATTCGAGCAATATCGTGGCGACCATGATCTCCTCGCGCGCGTTCCGGCCTCAAACCGCCCTCGGCATGACGGCGGTTGCCGAATTCCTCGGTCCTTTTTTGTTTGGCGTGACTGTGGCAAAAACGGTTGGCAGCGAGATTATCGATTCCAGCCTGCTGACGCTCGATGGGCTTGCCGCATGTTTGCTGGGCGCAATTGCGTGGAATCTGATTACATGGTTTTGGGGCATCCCAAGCAGTTCGTCCCATGCCTTGATTGGCGGCTTGATCGGCGTCGTGGCGGTCGCCGCCGGTTTGGGCAGGATCAACGTCAATGGAATCGTCAAAGTATTGACGGGTTTGTTTGTTTCGCCGATTTTTGGGTTCATTGTCGGATTTTTGATATTGCGCGCCATCTATTTCCTGGCTGGTAACGCCTCTCCCCGGATCAATGAGTTTTTCAAACGCGCGCAGTTCTTTACAGCGGTGGGGCTTGCGTTCAGCCATGGCACCAATGACGCGCAAAAAACGATGGGTATCATTACGTTGAGCCTTTTGATCGGCGGCGCGATCAATGAATTTGATGTTCCATTTTGGGTCATTGCCGTCAGCGCGACGGTTATGGCGCTGGGGACGGCTCTTGGAGGCTGGCGGCTGATTCGCACTCTTGGCGGAAAGTTCTATAAAATTCGCCCGGTGCATAGTTTCGCCACGCAGATGTCGTCCGCGGTGGTTATTCTTTCGGCTTCCTTTGCGGGAGCGCCCGTGAGCACTTCCCAGGTTGTCAGTTCCGCCATCGTGGGGGTGGGCGCGTCGGACCGCTTTGGCAAGGTGCGTTGGATCGTTGTAAGCGATATCCTCACTGCCTGGATTGTGACAATTCCGGTCAGCGGGTTGATCTCGGCAGGGATTTATCTGGGTTTGGTATGGATAAAAACAGGCATGTAATTGCTTTGATCCCTGTGCGCGAAAATTCGGAGATTTGTTGTTTGACTCTGAATCTTGATGATGTTAAAATGTTAACGAATTGTTAACGGATTGGAGGCGCCGGGAAGATAGAATCAAGCTTGTTTGATCTCGTCCGTTTCATCAAAATTCCAAAAAGGAGATAGAGAGAAATGCACACAAAGAAGTTTGCTTATCATCTGCTGGCACTGTTCGTAATTGCGGCGACATTATTGTCTGCTTGTGGCGGCGGTGGCGGCGACACTGCCGCTTCCAGTGATTTCGACTGGAGCACGGCGACCTCCGCTGCCGATGGCGGCGGGATGGACGCCCTGATTGCCGCCGCGAAAGCGGAAGGCGCGCTCACCACAATTGCCCTGCCGCATGACTGGTGCAATTACGGCGGCGTCATCGAGGCGTTCAAAGCCAAGTACGGCATTGCGGTCAATGAATTGAATCCCGATGCCGGCTCTGCTGACGAAGTCGAAGCCATCAAAGCCAACAAGGAAAACAAAGGTCCGCAGGCTCCCGATGTGATCGACGTAGGTTTTGCTTTTGGTGATTCATCCAAGGCGGAAGGCTTGCTCGCGCCTTACAAAGTCTCCACCTGGGATACCATCCCCGCAGACGCCAAGGATGCTGAAGGCTATTGGTACGGCGATTACTACGGCGTGTTGGCGTTCCTTGTAAATACCGACGTGCAGCCGGATGTCCCGCAGGATTGGGCAGACCTGCTTGATGCCAAGTACAACGGTCAGATCGCGCTTTCCGGTGATCCTCGCACTTCGAATCAAGCCATCCAATCCGTGTACGCGGCGGCGCTTGCGAATGGCGGCTCACTCGATGACGCGCAGCCCGGTTTGGATTACTTCGCCGAGTTGAACGCGGCTGGCAACCTTATCCCGTTGATTGCCAATAATGGCTTGGTCGCCACAGGCGAAATCCCCGTCCGTATCACTTGGGACTACAATGCCCTTGCCGCCATCGACACTTTCGAAGGCAATCCGAACGCCACCGTGGTGGTTCCCGCGACTGGTCGCTTTGCCGGCGTGTACGTTCAGGCGATCAGCGCGTATTCGCCCCAGCCCGCCGCCGCCCGCTTGTGGATGGAATTCCTCTATTCGGACGAAGGTCAGCTCTTGTGGATGGAAGGATACTGCCACCCGATCCGCGAGTCAGATCTGCGCGCGCGCGATGTTGTTCCCCAGGAACTGTCGGATAAACTGCCTGATGTCTCCGGCGCAGTCTTCCCGTCCCTTGACCAGCTCAACGCCGCTTCGGGGTTGATCACCAAGAATTGGGATACCGCTGTGGGCGCGGATGTGAAGTAAGCATAATAATTGTTGATCGATGCGAGACCCTGCCATTTGGCGGGGTCTCGTCACAGCAAGACTGCTTGCTGGTAAGGACATAATCATGGCGCAGGCTTCTACTTCCAACGGTTTTAAACCAGTCACAAGCTGGAAAGTCTGGCTGGGTGTTGTACCATTTTTTCTGTTTGCAATCCTTTTCCTGCTCCTGCCGTCGTTTCGGCTGTTGACGGCAAGTTTCTCGGCGCCGGATGGTTCGTTTACTTTTAATAATATTATCCAGTTGTTTACCGAGCCTTTGATCGTAAATTCATACAAACTGAGCATTCAGATCAGCGCGGTGACCGCCCTGGGCGGCGGCATCTTTGGTTTCCTGCTTGCCTACTCGGTGACGGTGGGGGGGCTTCCAAAACCACTTCGTTCGGTCTTGATCACGTTCTCCGGCGTCGCGTCCAATTTTGCGGGCGTTCCGCTCGCGTTTGCCTTCGTCGCCACACTTGGGCGTCAGGGATTTATCACGGCGGTTTTGAAAAACACTTTTAACTTGAACGTCTATGACGCCGGCTTCAACCTTTATAGCTTCGCCGGCTTGAGTCTGGTTTACATGTATTTTCAATTCCCACTCATGGTTTTGATTATGGCTCCCGCCCTGGATGGCTTGAAAAAAGAGTGGCGTGAAGCGGCTGAGAATCTGGGCGCAAATACCACGCAATACTGGCTGAAGATCGCCATGCCTGTCCTGCTGCCATCCATCCTCGGCGCGATGATTTTGTTGTTTGGAAACGCCTTCGGCGCCTACGCCACCGCCTACGCATTGACCGGCGGTCGGATCGGGCTTGTCACCATTCAGATCGGCGCCCAGATCCGCGGGGACGTTTTGTACAATCCCGGGCTGGGATACGCCATGGCGGTTGGAATGGTACTAATCATGGGGATATCGCTGGGCGGTTATTCGTGGCTTCAGGCAAAAACGGAGAGGTGGTTGAAATGAGCTTTCTTTCACGGCTTCGCAGGTTTCCCTTTTGGGGCTGGTTTTGGCTCATCCTGGGCGCGTTGTATTTTATCCTTCCACTGTATGCCACTTTCGCATTCTCATTAAGTTGGGACCCGGCGGACCCCTTCAAGGCGTACGAAAGATCGTTCGGCGATTCGCGCTTCTGGAATAGTTTTCTCCTGTCCAATATTCTTGCCTTGGCGACCATCCTGGCATCCATCATCCTTGTCGTGCCAACCGCCTATTGGATTCGATTGCGCCTGCCGCAGGCGCGCCGCCTCGTTGAGTTCCTGACCCTGATGCCTTTCGTGGTTCCCGCCATCATCCTCGTCTTTGGCATGATCCGCATTTACAGCACGCCGTTTACGATCCCCTTCACGGATATCGTCTTCATGCAGCCTCTCACTCAATTCAAGGCTGGCACGAACATTCTGATCGTAGCGGGATACATGGTGCTTTCCATGCCGTACATGTACCGTTCCGTGGATACGGGGATGCGCACGGTTGACATCCGCACGCTGACCGAAGCCGCCCAGAGTCTTGGAGCGAGTTGGTTCACAATTATCACCCGCATCATCCTGCCCAATATTCGTTCGGCGTTGTTGAGCGGCGCATTGCTGACTTTTGCCATCGTGGTGGGTGAAGTGGTGTTGGCGTCCTTCCTCGGCGTGAATGCCTTTGGTCCCTATCTCTTTTTGCTCGGACAACACCGCGCGTACGAACCCGCCGCGCTTTCGTTTGTAAGTTTCCTGCTCACCTGGATCGCCATGGGCTTGATCCAACTTGTGACCGGCGGGCAGGGACAAGCCGCAGGCGCGCACTAAACCTTTGACGGAGAACCGACATGACACATCTTGCATTATCGGGCATTTCAAAACACTTTGGAGATTTTACAGCCGTTCGGGATTTCAATCTCGACGTGAAAAAAGGCGAATTCGTCTCGTTTCTTGGACCGTCGGGATGCGGCAAAACCACCACCTTGCGCATGATCGCGGGTTTTGAAATTCCATCATCCGGCATGATCTCGCTCGAAGGCGCGGATATTACCGACAAAGCCCCCAATCAGCGCAACGTCGGCATGGTCTTTCAATCCTATGCGCTCTTTCCAAACATGACCGTCGCCCAGAATATCGGCTTTGGTTTGCAGGTTCGCAAGGAGAAAGAATCCGCCATAAAAGACCGCGTGAAGGAAATGCTCTCGATCATTCACATGGAAGACAAGGCGAACAGCTTCCCCTACCAGCTTTCCGGCGGACAAATGCAGCGCGTCGCTCTTGCCCGGGCCCTGGCAATCCGACCCGAAGTTTTGCTTCTCGACGAGCCTCTTTCCGCGTTGGACGCAAAGATTCGCGTCTCCCTCCGCGCGGAGATCCGCAGTATTCAGCAAAAACTCGGCATTACCGCCATCTATGTCACCCACGATCAGGAGGAAGCCCTCTCCCTATCGGATCGTATCGTGGTCATGAATGTCGGCGAAATGGAACAGGTCGGCACGCCGTTCGAGATTTATAACTTTCCAACCACGAGGTTTGTAGCCAACTTTGTCGGCTCGTTGAACACAGCGGAAGCCGAAATTGTGGACCCGAACAAAGGCACTCTAATCATGGACGGCGCCCGCCTCGAATCGAGCGGCGAATTAAAAGGCAGGAACAAGGGCGATAAGATAATGATCGCGATTCGCCCCGAGCGGTTGAGTTTCCTATCCGAAGGGAAGAAGGAAAATGTTCTCGATGGAAAAGTGGAGAACATCACATTCCTGGGGTCTGTTGTGCGCGTGGATGTGACGATCGGCGGTCGAAAATTCAGCATGGATACCTTCAACAGACCCTCGCTCGAACTGCCAAAGATCGGAGAGACCTGCAAAGTTACCTGCTCCGATAAGGCTGTGTTGATTTTGAAAGAATAGCGGGCTCGGGCGCAAAATTTGCGGTTCGCTGGGATGGCTGCAGCGAACCGCTTTTGTATTTGAGAAACCGAGAATCAACGCCAGGGCGGAGAGAAACTCCCTTTTTCGTGATCCAGCCAAAATGTCGGGGAAGAGGCGGGGTGGATGAAATCACCTCCCCATTCCTGGGACGATGAAAAGGGCGCCGTTATCCCTCGCTGAATGCCTTGACCAGTTCGCGGTTGAAATCGGGAATATCCGCCACAACCCGCCCCCAAACCTGGTTGCCCTCCCGAAATGCGGGCACGTCCACCCAGACCCCGCCGGCGTTGACGAGATCGTCCTTGATGCCCGTGGATCCGGTGACGCGCTGGCTTTTTTTGATAATGCCCGCCGAAACTGCAACCGAGCCGCCGTGACAAATGATGCCGACGATCTTGTTGGTATCGTTCATTTCTTTTACAAGTTTTTTTACCGCATCAACCCTGCGAAGTTTGTCGGGCGCCCAGCCGCCGGGGAGAATCAACCCAAAGAGCTCGTCAGCGTTCAATTCTCCGATTTTTGAATCGGGCGTGATGACCAGTCCGTTCTTGCCGCGCACAGGTTTGAGATCAAGTCCTGCGGAAAGCGCCTTCGCGCCCTCCTCCTGCAAGCGCATGAGCGGGACGTAATATTCAAGGTCTTCCACGCCTTCGGCTGCCAATATTGCGATTGTTTTATGCTTTAATTTCATACGTCCTCTATTCGCCAATGATTTTTATCAGAACGCGTTTCTTCCTGCGCCCGTCGAATTCGCCGTAGAAGATCTGTTCCCAAGTCCCAAAATCCAGCTGACCGTTCGTGACCGCCACGACAACTTCACGCCCCATGACCTGTCGTTTCATGTGCGCGTCGGCGTTGTCTTCGCCTGTGTCGTTGTGACGGTATTGATTTACAGGTTCATGCGGGGCGAGTTTCTCCAGCCATTTTTCATAATCGTGATGCAGTCCGCTCTCATCGTCGTTGATGAACACGGAGGCAGTTATGTGCATGGCATTGACCAGAACAAGCCCTTCCTGTATCCCGCTTTCGCGCAGGGCGTCTTCCACCTGCGGAGTGATGTTCACGAATCCGCGACGGCTGGGAATGTTGAACCAGAGTTCCTTGCGGTAGGATTTCATCGTCACCTCTCGTTGGGGATTTTACTTTATTCTTTAGTGGCAAGCCAATTGCAAGCGCGTCCCATGTCTTTCTCAAAATCCGGTTTCAAGGCTTGTTGTACACGGATTTCGCGGACTGAACGGATATTTTCCGTTTTTCACGGAGAATCCGAGATTTCCGTCTACAAAAGAATAATGGCTCTTCAGGATTAAGTGGGGTAATACCCTATTTACCACAGAGCGCACAGAGGGCACGGAGATTTTTTAAAGGTTTTTCTCTGTGGACTCCGTGA
>JAGUZU010000047.1 GCA_020060625.1 Anaerolineales bacterium
CTGGCTTGCTATTTTGTTCCTCTGTCATCGCGTTGCTCCTGCGCCCTGCTCTCTAAATTATTGGTAGCAATTGTCTCACGATTATAGACACAGAGGGGGCAGCCATGATGGTCGTCCCCACCATCATCATCGGTTTTTTTGTATGGATCATGTTTTGGCTGGCTTCCTCGAAACTGGATCATTCCCTTCAAAATGTTGAAGGAAACGTCAGACTTGTGAAAGTCGAAAAGACTCAGTCCTACAAAACTGCCAGCGGATCAACCTCACAGCGCAAGGTGCAGCAATATGAACTGCGTGTTGGCAGGGTCAAATTTGAAGATGTGAATGAAGAATTGCTGAATATCCTCAGAGAAGGCGACATCTATATCTTTTACTACACCAAGGATGCAAAAGATATTCTGTCTTGTGAATTTATTAGAAAGGGGAATTGATTACTTCAAGTTTTTATCTGCAGAGCAGGTAAAATAGGTTCATGATCTTCTCTGATTCCCGCGATTTCGCACTCCAACTTGATTCTGATGACAAACTCGCCTCCTTCCGGGAGGCGTTCGTCATTCCCGACCCAAGCCTCGTCTACTTTGATGGCAACTCACTTGGCATGATGCCCAAAGCCGCGCAGGAAAAGTCCCGCCAAATCGTGAACGAACAATGGGGCAAAGATATGATTCGCGGCTGGAACAAAGGTTGGTGGGAAGCGCCCTCTCGCGTGGGGGATAAGATCGGTCAACTCATCGGCGCGGCGGCAGGGCAAACTCTCGTCGGCGATACGGTCTCCGTCAACCTCTTCAAACTTGCCACCTCCGCGCTTACGCTTCAGCCGAACAAAACCCGCATCATCACCGACACGTTCAACTTCCCCTCCGATCTTTATATTCTGCAAGGCATCGATAATTTATTGTCCCCCTCTCCCTCAGGGAGAGGGGATGGGGGTGAGGGCAAATACGAAATCATCCGCATCGGCGCAAGCGACAACGACATCACTCCCGACCTCGCCGCGCTCGAAGCCGCCATCGACGAAAACACCGCGCTCGTCACGCTCTCGCATGTTGTCTTCAAAAGCGGCTACATGTACGACATGCAGCGCATCACCGACCTTGCCCATGCCAAGGGCGCTCTCGTGCTCTGGGATTTATCCCACTCCGTCGGCTCCGTCCCCGTCCATCTCGATGATAGCAACGCAGACTTCGCCATCGGCTGCACCTACAAATATCTCAATGGCGGTCCCGGCGCGCCCGCATTTTTATACGTCAACAAAAATATTCAAGAAAAACTTTCCTCGCCCATCTGGGGCTGGTGGGGGCAAAAAAATCCCTTCGACTTCGACCTCGATTACACCCCCGCCCCCGGTGCGCAACGCTTCCTCGTCGGCACGCAACCGATGATTTCTCTTCTCACAATGGAAGCCGCCCTCGAACCGCTCCTGCAAGCCGGCATGGACGCCCTGCGCGAAAAGTCCATTTTAATGACAAACTACGCTTCTTTCTTAACCGAAAGTTGGCTTGTCCCCTTTGGCTTTTCTCTCGGCTCGCCGCTTGATTCTGCCATGCGCGGCTCTCACATCTCCATTCGCCATTCCGAAGGCTACCGCATCAACCGCGCCCTGATCGAAGAAATGAACGTCATCCCCGACTTCCGCGCGCCTGACAACCTGCGTCTCGGCTTCGCGCCGCTCTATCTATCTTTTGCCGATGTGTGGGAAGGCTTCGACCGCATCCGCAAAGTGATGGAGGCAAAACGCTACGAAAAGTACCCTGAGCGGAAATTGGCAGTGACGTGAGTTAGAACCTATCCGGCTTGCTGATTGAATCGTGCCCGGCTGTAGAGCGTGATTCCCGCCGAAGCAGAGACGTTGAGAGACTCGACCCGGCTGCTGATGGGGATGCGCGCTTTGAGCGTGGCGGCGGCTTCGATCTCCGGCGAACAGCCTTCCTTTTCGCTGCCGAAGACGATCAGCAGACGGTTTTGGATGGAGGCAATGTCGTCCACGGTCTTGTCCGCGTTCATGGCGGTGACAAGCAGGGTCTCGTTATTCTTTTTACAGTAGTCCAAAAAATCTGTCGTTGAGGCGGTAATCATCGGCATGGAGAAGAGATAGCCGCGGCTGGCGCGGATGAGGCGGCGGTCATGCAAGTCAACCGGGTCCATGTTGAGCAGAATGATTCCGCCGATGCCCAACGCAAGGGACGTGCGCGTAATATTGCCGATGTTGCCGGAGATGCTCAAATCCTCCAGCACGACCACATCTTTTTTGATGGATTTCAACGCCTCCAAACCGACGGGCTTGGGCGTTTTTGCAATGGCAAAGATGCGCGAGATTTTGTCGTTCTCGAAAAGTTTCTTGGTCGTGCGCTTCGCTACTTCGTGGACGGTTGCTTCTGCTGGTAACATTTTTCTCAGTTTATCCGAGATGATTTCCTCCCCCGCAAAGTAAACCGATTCCACTTTCAAGCCCGCATCCAGCGCCTGCATGATGTTTTCCTCATCGTCTATCAGGATTTTGCCAACTTCCTGCCTGCCGGCGCGGGTGAGCAGTTTGCGGATGGGACCTGCCAGCGGGTGATTAAGCGAGTCGATCAGGTTTGGGTTGATGGGTTCATTCGATGGTTGTTGATTCATGGAAACCATCATACGCCAGTTGTGGAAGCGATGTCAAGCCGCTGGTGTACAATGAATGTTATGGAAATCGTCTATTTTCGTGACGCCGTCCTTGCGGTCAACAAACCTGCCGGGCTGTCCGTCCTGCCGGAGGGGTGGGACAAGGACGCGCCATATTTGGTGAAGATGCTCGAAGAGGAGTTGGGGCGCAAAATCTGGGTGGTGCATCGCATCGATAAATCGACCAGCGGGATCATGGTCTTTGCGTTGACAGCGGAAGCGCACCGCTCGTTGAACATTCAATTCGAAAAGCATCAGGTTGAAAAGAAATATCATGCGATTGTCAATGGCGTGCCGAAATGGGACCAGAAAACCACGAAATTTCCGCTGCGGGTGAACGTGGGTCATAAGCATCGCACGATGGTGGACGACAGAAGAGGAGTCCGCTCGGAGACGAGATTCAGGATTCTGGAACGCTGGCAGGAATCGGCGTTGGTGGAGGCGATGCCGATGACGGGGCGGACGCATCAGATTCGAGTCCATGCTTATGCGGTGGGTCATCCATTAATGGGGGATGTCCTGTACAGCGCGCCGGAAACAAATGTGATTTCGCGTCCGGCGCTTCATGCCCATTCGCTTAAGTTGACACATCCAACCACGAATGAGATATTGACATTTCAAGCCGGGTACCCCGATGATTTTCAAACGGCTGTGAATGCGTTGAGGGCGCGGTAGGTCGTTTTTGAATTTATGGTATATTTCGACCAGGAGCAATGCCATGAATGAGCGAATCCTAATTATCGAAGACGATCAGGCTATCCTGAAATTGTTGCAGCGCGGCTTGGCTTACGAAGGCTACACAGTGGATACCGCCACTGACGGGCGCATGGGGTTAATCGCGGCGCGCGACCATACGCCCGACCTTGTGATTCTGGATTGGATGCTGCCCGGCATGGATGGGTTGGAAGTCTGTCATCGTCTGCGTCAGGGCGGTTCGATTCCGATCCTGATGTTGACCGCGAAGGATACCGTGCAGGACCGCATTCAAGGATTGGATGCAGGCGCGGACGATTACATGGTGAAGCCGTTCAATTTAGATGAATTGCTCGCGCGTGTGCGCGCGCTTCTCCGCCGGACGCAGCCGGAACGCATTCCCGTTTTGAAGTTTGCCGATCTGACGTTGGATACGGGATCGCGCCAGGCTTCGCGCGGAAACCGCACGGTGGCATTGACGGCGAAGGAATACGAATTGCTCGAATTATTCCTGCGGCATCCCAAACAGGTGCTTACGCGCGAAGTGATCTTCGACCGCGTTTGGGGCTATGATTTTGGCGGCGAAAGCAACGTGTTGGAAGTGTACATCCGCTACCTGCGCCAGAAATTGGAAGCGGACAACGAGCCGCGCCTGATTCATACCGTGCGCGGGGTGGGGTACGTGCTTCGGGAAAATCCGTAAAATGACAACGGCAGTTCATCTGCCGTTTTTCTTTCTCAGGCTGTCTTAAACTCCAAACGTTAAACTTTTTCAATGTCATTGCGCCTGCGTCTAACTTTGCTTTATTCGACGTTCATGGGTGGAATCCTGCTCATTTTCGGCGCGGCAGTGTATCTTCTTGTCAACGTCATCCTGCTCAATCAAGTGGATAACATGCTGGCGGGGGTGGCGCGTGACATCGTTAAAGTTACCAAGGTCAATTCGGTGGGGGAGTTAAGTCTCATCAGCCTGCCGCCGCTGGACATGGCGTCCAATTCGCATGTGCAGGTTTGGGGCGCGGATGGAAGCCTGGTGGCGGCTTCCCCAAGTATTGGAGGATTGAACACGCCTCTCGACCCGCTTGGACTTCGGACTGGCACGACCATTTATGAGGATTCGTATCTCAATGGGATTCACCTGCGCGTGTTGAGCGTGCCGCTCGAATTGGGAAAGCGGAACATCGGCACATTGCAGGTCGGCGCGAGTTTGGCGGTTGTGGATGCCACACAAACCAACCTGCTTTCGACCATGACTGCAATTGGGGTGGTCGCTGTGTTGATGGCGGGATTCGGTTCATGGGTGGTGTTGGGACGCGCGCTTTCGCCGCTTGAATCCATCACCGAGACGGTGGATCAGATCAACCGCGCGGACGACCTTTCGCGGCGCATCCCTTATCGCGGAGAGGCGCAGAACGAGGTCAGCGATTTGGTCGTTTCGATCAACCAGACGCTGGAGCGGCTCGAGTCGCTTTTCACGTCGCAGCAGCGCTTCCTTGCGGATGTGAGCCATGAATTGCGCACGCCGCTAACCGTCATCAAAGGCAACGTGGATTTGATGCGCCGGATGCGGGAGGCGGATGAAGAATCCCTGAACAGCATCGATCAGGAAGCGGGCAGGCTCACGCGTTTGGTCGGCGGGCTGCTCATGTTGGCTCAGGCGGAGTCGGGCAAGCTTGCCCTCAACTTTGCGCCCGTCGAACTCGACCTTTTGCTGACCGAGGTTTTTACCGAAATGCGCGTGCTGGCGGGCAACAAAGTCCATGTGCATCTCAACGATATTGACGAAGTCATCGTCAACGGGGATCGTGACCGCCTGAAACAGGTTTTGTTGAATCTGGTTGCGAATGCGATTCAATACACGCCGCCGGGCGGGGAGATATTTCTCAGCCTTTCCAAATTGGGAGATCAGGGACGCCTCATTGTCCGGGACACGGGACCGGGCATCCCAGCCGAAGATTTGCCTCACATCTTCGACCGCTTTTACCGCGCTGAGAAATCCCGCACGCGCTCGAAAGCCGGCGGTTTCGGGCTGGGACTTTCCATCGCGCATTGGATCATCGAGCATCACGGCGGGCAGATCAAGGTCGAATCGCAGGAAGGGAAGGGAACGACGTTTGTGATCTGGTTGAATGTATTGAAGAAGTGAATGGGGGAGTTATGGCAAGCCGAGGCGGTTGCCGGCTTGTTTGCAGAGACTGACACCGTATTTCGAATACCATTCATTCAAAGCGCCGCTTGACTCGGCTCCGCTGATGGCGTCGCTGTAGATCGGCGCGCCGTATTGGACGTAGCGTTTTGTCTGCGCGGACCAGGTCCATTCGCTGCGTGAGATGATGCCGATGCCGCCGTTGTAGCCTGCCATGGCAAGGCGGGCGTTTCCGTTCGCGGCATCGAGCGAGCGGACGAGATAGGCGAGTCCGCGCAGGGCGTTGGTATCGGGGTTGTAGGGATTGTCGCTGGCGTGGAAATGATATGGCATGACTTGAAATAATCCCATCGCTCCGGCGCTGGAGGTCGCGCGCGGGTCGCCGCAGGATTCGATCTGCATGATGGTGGCGACCAGGTTCGGGTCGAGGTTCGAGGCGGATGCCCAGCGTGAGATGGAATCCGCCCAGTAGAGAACTTCCGGGCGAAAGATGGGAGAAAGGTTCGGAGAGGTGGAATCGGGCGTCGCATCCATAAAGGATGGATTGGTTGATGTAGAGACTGGTGAAAGCGGTTTGACGTTCCAGGCGATGGATGCGAGCATGGCGCTGATGAGGATGACGGCAAGCGGGACGATGGCAAAACCAGACAAACAGCCGCTCCCTTCGTTTTCCGAGGGAGCGGCTCGCATGACGTGCCGATGCGTTTCAGTTGTGCGAGCGCGGGGCATGTGAGGGTTCTCTTTTCTGGGTCTTTGGGACCCGGGCTCGAAATGAGTTTGTGAAGTTGTGTGTTGCTTGTAGATGTCAGGCGTCGTAGCGGCGCTCGTTGCCTTCCGAATTGCGGGCTTCGTAAGAGACGGGGTGATAGGTCGGTTCGGGCGGGATGAAGGAGGATTGTTGTGACGAAACCGGTTTGGGCGCGGGACGGAAGTTTGAGGAATTGACCGGGCGGTTGATCTGCGATGCGGGGCGCAGGACGGGTTGGTTCACAGGTTCGTTGTACGAACTGGCGGAACGCGGCGCGGGCGCCTTGTAAGTGGAACGGGGCTGCGGCGGAGGATTGTATTGGCGCGGATAGGAGTTCTGGTTGACCTGCGCGGTGGTGAAGAGGCGGTCTCCTGCAAGCGAAAAGGTGCCGATGATGAGCAGGCGCACCAGCCAGACCATTGCCGCGACGAAGATGGGCACAAACTTCGTGAGGGTTGCCGCGCTCATGGTGGCAGTTCCCTGGATCGCGCCGTTGTTTGCGATGGCGACAGAAACGCCCCACCAAGTGAGGGTGGCGTTGAAGCCTGCGGCGAGCATCCATGCGCCGAAGAGGTAGTAGACCTCGGCGGGTTCGTCGCGCCCTTGTTCGGGAGTGAAGATGCGGGCGATTCCGGCAAAGTCAATGCCGCAGAAAGCGATGGCAAGGATGGTTGCCCACTTCATGCCTGCGAAGGCGAGGTCGCCGAGCATGTCATGCAGGGCGTATTGGGTGGTGCTGAAGTTGAAGACTTCGAAGGCGAGCAGGGCGGCAATGATCATGGCGCCCCATGCCGCGCCCCGGTTGAACTGACGGTTGTGGACGATGCTGTTCCACAGTCGCCTGAGACCATCCCCCAGCGGATTACGACGGTAGTATGTCATTTCGACCTCCTTGTCGAATGAGTAGACGTGAGTTCTATTGATGGGAGAGATTTTAGAACACTTGTTCTTTTCTGTCAAGAGGGGGATTTTGCTAGGGTGGAGCGCCGTGGAGCGCCCGTCGTAATGCATCAAGATAAAATGTTACTTTGAGGGGATACGTTGCATCAAGCAGAAATGTTACCGAGAAAGATTCCAAAGTTTGGCGGTTTTGAGGTCA
>JAGUZU010000129.1 GCA_020060625.1 Anaerolineales bacterium
AGATCACGGAATCCACAGAGAAAAACCTTTAAAAAATCTCCGTGCTCTCTGTGCGCTCTGTGGTAAATAGGGTATTACCCCACTTAATCCTGAAGAGCCCTTAAATTGCAATCGGTAGTTTGGCATCAATGGACGCTTCACGATCCAATTTACGCATCGAGAAATCGTCCGCGCCAAACGCCTCTTTGATGCGCATCAGCAGGGGGAGCATGTCCTTGCCGATGGCGCAGGTGAACAGGTCGATGGCGCAATAGTTATGTTCGGGCCAGGCGTGCAGGCTGGCATGTGACTCTGCAAGAAGAAGGAAACAGGTAAAGCCGTGCGGGCTGAACTTGTAAAAGCCTTCATCCACAACCGTCAAGCCGCTTTCGCGGATGGCTTGGGAAAACAGCGAATATGCGCGCTCGCTGTCCATGAGAATATCATGGTTGCAGTCGGAGAGATCGAAAATGTAATGCTCTCCCAATTTCAAAGCAGAATTCACTCATGCCTCCGGTATTAAAAAGTAAAGAACCCGCCCGCAAACACCATCTTTTCATTTCAAAACGATCCGCAGGATGTTTCCCTGCGTAACGAGTGAAACCGTCTTTGGGCAGACTCAACGGGCGCAGTTATACTATGTTACAGCCGCTTGTCAATCTTTTAAGCGGGTGAATATTTTTTACTGCAATACCCGCCCCAAATCAAAATTGTCATTGCGGGGTTTGCGCAAAGCATAATCATCATTTTTACGAGATATTTGCCGATGAATTTTTCGCCGCATCAAAAACGCCATAAAAAACCAAGGTGTGGTTAAATTCAGCGGCTGAAATGAACGCCTCCATCTACCTCCACGTCCCGTTTTGCAAACACCGCTGCGCCTACTGCGACTTCAACACCTATGCCGGGCAGGAATCCATGATCCCCGCCTATGTGAGCGCATTGATAAAAGAGATCGAATTTGTCGGACGTCAAAGCGCGCGACTACCCGAGCCGCCTACAATTGGAACGGTCTTCTTCGGCGGCGGGACGCCCTCGCTTCTCTCTGGAACTCAATTTGCCTCCGTTATGGACGCCTTGCGCTCCACCTTTACCTTTTCTGCAACCCTCGAGGCGACAATCGAAGCTAACCCCGGAACGATCTCCCCGCAAAAGTTGAACGCCATCCGCAAAGCAGGGATCAACCGCATCAGCTTTGGCGCGCAATCCGCCAACACCCAAGAACTGCGAATGCTCGAACGCGAGCATGACTTTTTCACTGTGATCGAGGCGGTTTCCACAGCGCGAAAAGCAGGCTTCGACAACCTCAACCTTGACCTCATCTACGGTCTTCCCGAGCAGACTCTTGAGTCGTGGCAAACCACCGTCAAGCGCGTGCTGGATTTGCAGCCAGAGCATATTTCCGCTTATGCGCTCACGTTGGAGCACGGCACACCCTTCGGCAAGTGGGCGCAGCGCGGACTGCTTCCGCTCCCCGACCCCGATCTCGCCGCGGACATGTACGAATGGACAATGGATCATCTCGAAGCAAACGGATATGAGCAATATGAGATTTCCAATTGGGCAGTGAATCGTGGTTTCGAGACCGCGGACCGTCAAATGCCGCCTCATGCCTGCCGCCATAATTTGCAATACTGGCGGTCACTGCCTTATCTTGGGTTTGGCGCGGGCGCGCATGGGTATGCGGGCGGCTATCGCTACTCGAATGCCCTTCGCGTCAAAACTTACATTGACAGGTTGACCGCTGACAGCCAATCGCTAAGCGCTGAATTTCCGCTTTCCCCCGCTGCCGTCAACCACCACAAACAGGCTTTACAGGATGACATGTCTGATTACATGCTGAACACTCTCAGGCTGGTAAAGGCTGGGGTTGCGGATGCAGATTTCAGGTCCAGGTTTGGAAGCGGGCTTTTGGAAGTCTATCCAAAGGAGATTGGGGAACTCGTTCGGGCGGGCTTACTTGAAATAAAAACCTCCGAAGTTTCAAAAACTTCGGAGGTTTACAGGCTGACCAAACGCGGCAGGTTGTTGGGGAATAAGGTTTTTGTGGAACTTGTAAAATGAGTCAGCCCGGCATGCAGAAACAGTAAGGCTCTCCAGCCCATCCATACGGGCAGTTGCCTGGGTCTTGACACCCAGGTTCCGGTGTGGAAATCGGGTCGCCGGGTTCCCTGATGATTTCCTGGGGCTGAACGATCTCCGGGCAAATCTTCGGTTCATAGCCAGAGGGTTTAAAGCCATACGCCTGATAGCAGGTGTTATCCACCGCGTAAAGCGCCTTCAAGGGGTAATAGGTGCTGCTGCGAATTGGGGAACCCGCTTCTTGTTCCATGAAGTAATCTACATAATCAAGCCGGGTAACATCTTTCAGACCACTGTCTGCCAGCGCGCCATACAGGAAGGAACTGCCGGCAAAGGATTTCTTAAAAGCAATTTGTACGGTGGCGTTTTGGGTGGTATTGGTTCGCACCCAGACAAGGTCGGGGTCGTTGCCCACACCTTGCTCAAGATCGTGAATTAACTGATCGTATCCATTGCCGGAAAACGGCGCGTCGGATTTTGTTGCGGAGTTCCCCGCTGTGTCGCGGTTGGTATCCGAATAGATTTTGACGTTCTCCGCTGTCCACTCTTCCGAATAAGGCGGTTTGGCAAGGATAAGAAAATCACCAAATCCGTCCCGGTTTGTGTCCAATTCCACCGCGATGTTGATACCCGGCGAGTTGTTTGGATTTTTTCCCACCATCCCAATGGAAACGTAAAACCAATCCGCGTCTTCGCTGATGCTAAAGGATGCGATATCCATGTCGGGAATATAAGTCATATCCTGGGTGAATGGGCGTTCGAGGCGGTTGAGGTCGTAATTATCGCCATAAGGCGCCCGTTTTTCAGGCGCAGTATCTTGGGATGTGACATCCGGATATGGCTTTGAATCCGGTGCGGAAACAGGAATAACCTGATGTTGAACGGCAGTGGCGGCAGGTGAAGATTCTGAAGTTGGCGGTTCCGTGACAGGTGGTGGATTTGTCTCGGTTGGTTGTTCAGAACCCGGCATATTACAGGCTTGAGCAATCAGGATGAAGGCAACAAAGACGGGAAACAGGGCTTTCTTTTTCATACGCACATCTCCTTTTCTGACCATTATGCTCTGTTTTTTTCCGATCTTCAATATTACTCTGGCACTATGCAAAGTCCCCGCCTTTTTGACGGGGACCGGATCGTTCACTTTTTTGAATTCTTTTTCGCGACTTTTCTGACGGTTTTCCCTTTCCCCGCCGCTTTACCGACGGATTTCTTAACAGCAGTCTTCTTCACTGACGCCTTCTTCGGCTTGTGCTTCAACGCGGAATGCGCCGCGGCAAGGCGCGCCACCGGCACGCGGAATGGCGAGCATGAGACGTAGTTGTTGCCGATCAAATGACACCATTCGATGGATTCGGGGTCGCCGCCGTGTTCGCCGCAGATGCCCACTTCCAGGTTGGGACGGGTCTTTCGTCCTTCTGCAATCGCCCACTCCATGAGCTTGCCAACTCCGGTTCGGTCGAGCGTTTGGAAGGGATTCTTTTCGAGGATGTCTTGTTCCTGATAAGTAATGAGGAAATTGCGCTCGGCATCGTCGCGGGAGTAGCCGTAGGTCATTTGGGTGAGGTCGTTCGTGCCGAAGGAGAAGAATTGCGCCTGCTGCGCCACTTCTCCAGCGGTTACCGCGGCGCGCGGAATTTCGATCATCGTGCCGAATTTATATTCGAACTCGACGCCCTTTTCCCGCATCACAACCGAACCGATGCGTTCGAGGCGCGGCTGGATCCATTCCAGTTCCTTCACGGTTCCGGTCAACGGGATCATGATCTCCGGCTTGACGACGATGCCGCGCTTCGTGCAATCCGCGGCGGCTTCGAAGATCGCCCGCACCTGCATCTCGACGATCTCCGGCATGGCAATGGAGAGGCGCACGCCGCGCAGACCCATCATGGGATTCGATTCGTGCATTCCCTTGATCGCGTTGAGCAGGTTTTCTTTTTCTGCCAACCCGTCTGTTTTGCCTTTCACGCGCATCGTTACCACTTCTTCGAGGAGTTTCTCCTCGTCTGGCATGAACTCATGCAAAGGCGGGTCAATGAGGCGGATGATGACGGGACAGCCGTCCATTGCCTCGAAGAGACCGTCGAAATCCTTGCGTTGATGCGGCAGGAGTTTGTCCAGCGCGGTGGTTCGCCCTTCGCTAGTCCCTGCAAGGATCATATCCTGCACAATTGGAAGGCGTTCGGGTTCGAAGAACATGTGCTCGGTTCGGCAGAGACCAATTCCCACAGCGCCATAGGAGCGGGCGCGTTGCGCGTCCTTTGGATAGTCCGCATTTGCCCAGACCTGCAAACCGCGCGTGGGGTAGCCTTTGACGGGCGCAGCGCGCATGTCTTTGCGGGCGCAAATTTCATCCGCCCATTTGAGCAGGGTCATCAATTCTGTCTGCTCTTCGAGCGTGGGCGTGGACATGGGAATCTTCCCGGCGAAGACCTGCCCGGTCGTGCCGTCCACCGAGATCCATTCGCCTTCCTTGATCACAGTTTCCCCGGCGGTCATGATGCGTTTTTCGAGATCGATTTTGATCGCGGAAGCGCCGACCACGCAGGGAATTCCGAACTGGCGCGCCACCACCGCCGCGTGCGACGTCGCGCCGCCTTCACTCGTCACCACGCCTTTGGAGGCGATCATGCCATGCACGTCATCCGGTTTGGTGAACGGACGCACCATGATGGTATCCTGTTTTTGTTCTTTTGAATATTTCTCCGCCGTATCCGCATCGAAATAGACTTGACCAACAGCCGCGCCGGGCGAAGCGTTTACGCCCTTTGCAAACAATGCGCCTGATTTTTCCGCCGCTTTCTTTGCCTCTTCATCGAACTGCGGATGCAGGAGCGTATCCACGTTTTCGGGCGTGACACGCTGTACCGCCTCATCCTTTGTGAGCAAGCCTTCGTTCGCCATATCCACCGCGACCTTCACTGCGGCTTTTGCCGTGCGCTTGCCGCTGCGGGTTTGCAGCATCCATAGTTTGCCGCGCTCGATGGTGAATTCGACGTCCTGCATGTCTTTATAATGCTTTTCCAGCCGCGCCGTGATCTTCATGAACTCGTCGTAAGCCTTGGGCATGCTTTCCTTCAACGCTTCGATGGGCAGCGTGTTGCGAATGCCCGCCACCACATCTTCGCCCTGTGCGTTGAACAGGAATTCTCCCAGCATTTTCTTCTCGCCAGTGGATGGGTTGCGCGTGAACGCCACGCCCGTGGCTGAATCATCGCCCATGTTGCCGAACGCCATCGTCTGGATGTTGACCGCCGTCCCAAGGTCGTGGGAAATGCCGGTCGCATTGCGATAATCAATGGCGCGCTTCCCGTTCCAGGATTTGAAAACCGCCTCTGTCGCCAGCTCGAGTTGTTTATACGGATCCTGGGGGAAGTCGAACCCTTTTTCCCTTTTAACCACTTCCTTGAACACTCCGACCATGTATTTCCAATCTTCGGCCGTCATTTCAATATCGAGTTTGTAGCCCTTGTTTCGTTTGTACTCCTTGAACGGGTCTTCAAAGGCTTCGTCCGGGATGCCCAGCACCACCGCGCCGAACATTTCGACCAGGCGGCGGTATGAGTCGTAGACAAAACGCTCGTCCCCGAACAAGGCTGCCATGCCTTCCGCGGTCTTGTCGGTCAGACCGATATTCAGCACGGTATCCATCATGCCGGGCATCGAAAACTTTGCGCCCGAACGACATGAAACCAGCAATGGGTTTTTCGGCTCTCCAAACTTTTTACCCGTCGCCTTTTCGATTGCCTTCAATGCTTTTAATTCCTGCTCCCACATCCCTGCGGGAAATTTTCCCAGTTTTTGATAGGCGTTACACGCCTCGGTTGTCACTGTAAAGAAGGGAGGCACAGGCACGCCCGCCCGGCTCATATCCAGCAGCCCGGCTCCCTTGCCTCCCACCAGCGCCTTGACGTCATCCCATGCCCCGCCTGTGACCTTCTCCACTCCTTTTACCTCGTTATAAAGGTAAATCCATTTTTTCATTACAGCCTCCATGAAAAATAAAGTATTTGTTTGGGGAACCCATTTGTGAAATATTTTACCAAAAACACTCTAATTTACACATGACAAACATCATGATATATGCGGACTTCACTCCACGCGCTTCGAGATGAAGTCAATAACCTGTAAACACATTGCAAAGTTCATCGGGCGGCAAATCAGCGATAATATATCGAAACGAAACATGAATACAAAAATCCTTGTTATAGACGACGATACAGCCATTACCGAGTTGATGAGCATGCTGCTCAAGACGCATGGCTTCGAAGTAATTACAACCAACAGCGGCGCGGAGGGCGTTCAATTTGCCCGCGAGAAGAACCCAAATGTAGTCCTTCTCGATTTGATGATGCCGGATTTTGACGGCTGGCAGGTTTGCAAGGCAATCCGCCAATTCAGCAATACGCCCATTCTCATCCTTTCCGCCATCAACGACCCGCGCATGGTTGCCAGCGTGCTGGATGCCGGCGCGGACGATTTCCTCGTCAAGCCCGTGCCAAGCGGCGTGCTGGTGGCGCACATCCGCAAGATGGTGCGGCGGACTGGGTCGTTGCACATCCCCGACCCCAAAAAAGTTAAACTCAAGGATACTGCTCCGCTTCTTCCTTAGCCGGAACCTGTATCCTGACCATAAAGAAATGCCCATCACCTTGAATGTGACGGGCATTTCTTTTCACTTCAACAGTTTCAGCGCCTCGGCGGTTTCTTTCGGAAATTCCACCATCGGCATGTGACCCGCCCCCGGCAGGACGACCAGCTGCGAGGCGGGGAGAAGCGTCTTCATTTCCTCCGATTTTTCCAGGGGAATCAATTCGTCGGCATCGCCGTGAACCAACACGACCGGAAAATCGAACGCGGGGAGAATTGAGGTCGTATCTTCCCGTTCCGCCATTGCCTTGAGCGCGCCGACCACGCCGGGTTTTCCCTGTTTTTGGATCAATTCCCTGACGAGTTTTTGAACCTCGCCGTTTGCGGAAAGTTTTGGCGTCATTGCGTCTGCGACGGCGCCCACGCCTTTTTCCTCAACTTCTTGCGCGGTTTTATACCGTCCTTCCTTGCGTTCGGGTGGATCCGCTGCAGCTTGTGAGGAGATCAAAGCCAGCCCACTGACACGGTTGGGGTAGGCTTTTGCAAACGCCAGCGAGACGTATCCGCCCATCGAATGCCCTGCAACGGCGGCTTTCTCGATGCTCAAATGACCGAGCAGACCGGCAAGGTCAACCGCCATGTCTGCGATCCGGTAAACGGATTCGGGCGAAGACGATTTGCCAAACCCGCGCAGGTCGGGCAGGATCACGTCGAAGTCGTTTTCAAGGAGGGGAATGACGCTGTTCCAGGCGGTGTGATCGAAGGGAAAGCCGTGGATGAGCAAAAGCGGTTTACCGCTGCCGCGCCTTTCATAAGCGATTTCGATTCCATTGACGGTGAAAGTTTTCATTTCCATTTCACGCTCACTTTCAATTTGCTTCCAAGTTTCGATTTGTAGAAGATATGCCCGTTGTCGCGCCCGAATTCATAGACGCGGCGGGTAATGTCCACGTCTGCTTTGCAGTATTCGGCGACCTTCTCCAATTCGCCGTTCCGAAACCAACCCACGGATTGAACGCCGTCCGCGGTTTTGGCTTCAGCGAGTGTGGCGGACGCAATATTATCGAGGCTGATGCGAAAGCCTAGAATCCGCTGGAGGTCGAGGAGCAGGTCGAGGGTTGGGATGGAGGCGAAGCGTGTTTGGGAGGAATAGGGCTGAAGGACTTTGTAGTCGAAGTTGAGCAGGTTGAATCCGATCACTTTCGTCGCGGATTTCAATTCTTCGATCAAATTTGGAACGTCATCTTCCCAGTAAACGGTGAAGTCGTTTTTCGCGGTCGAGTAGGTGACGCCGCATGCGACCTTGAGTTTTTCGATGTGGTCGCGCCCGCCAACATCGTCGAACAGGTTTTGCGTTTCGAGGTCAAAGAAGACGAGGTTCATGATGCCTTTTCCATTTCTTCGCGGGCGAATGCCAACGCTTGTTCGCGGGTTTCGATTTTGCCGGCGGCTTGATTCTCGCGGATGGCTTCGAGCAGTTTTCCGATGCGTGGACCCGGCGTAAGGCTGAGTTCTTTTATCAAAGCGTTTCCGTCCAGCAGGCGCGGCGGAGCGACGACTTCCTCCGGCTTCTCCCAATAATTTTCAAGCAGGATGCGGGCAACGTCGAGATAAGCCGTCCAAGCTTCGGTGGTGAGTTCACTGGCGCGCGTGCTGCGCATGTCTGCCAGCGCGAGAAGGATGAGGTCGATGCCCGCCTTGCCGCTGTCGCGGAAAAAGCGGTAGATGGCTTTGCGCGAAGGAGTCTGCTTTTCGCCTTCGAGGCGGCTTGCAAAATTATGGAAGCGCATGTGATGTTTGACGATGACGCGCAGGCGCTCCACTTCGTCGTTGCTGAGGTTGAACGAACGCGCGCGCTCTGCAACGACTTCCGCGCCTTTGATTTCATGATCGAAAAAGCGGACGCGCCCGTTTTCGTCCGTTGTTTTCGTTTCGGGTTTGCAAACATCGTGATACAGGGCGGCGAAGAAAAGCAGGGAACGATGCGGGCGGTCAATGTTGAGCGGTTCGGAGAAATGCCTTGCAAATTTTTCGCGGTATCGCCCAAGCCGCAGCGTGAGCAGACCGGTGAACATGTCGTTTGTGTTTTTGGCGTCGTAGCCAACGCGCAGGGCGGAAAGGATTTGGTCGAGGTGATCGAGGGCGGCGAGCGTGTGCGTCCACACATCGTACACGTGAGGAGGGGATTGTTCCACGCCTTTCATTTTGATGAGTTCGGGCATGAGGTGATCGAGCGCGCTGAGCATTTCCAATGCGCGGATGGATGCGCTGGCGCGGGGTCCGTTTAGGATTTTGAAGATCTCGTCGCGCAGGCGTTCCGGCGAAACGCTTCCCACCTGACCCGCAGCCTGTTTCATCCATTCCCGCGTGGACTTCTCTATCGTGTAGCCAAATCCGGCTGCCTGACGCACCCCCCGCAAAACGCGAATGGGGTCATCTGTGAAAGAATTTGGCGAGCAGGCGCGGATGACTTTTGCGCGGATGTCGCTGCCGCCTTCGGTCGGGTCGATGAGCGTGTCATCTTGCAGATTGTATGCAATCGCGTTGATGGTGAAATCGCGGGCGCGGAGGTCTTGTTCGAGGGTTTCGCCGCGATAAGAGGCGAAGTCAAGAAAGGTGCGCGAGCCGTCTTTGTTTGTCACGACGACACGGGCGGTGTCGCGTTCGTCGTCGAGGACGAGGAAGTCCGCTTTGAGGGCGTTGGCAATTTTTCGGGCGAGGGAAATGCCGTTCGATGGCAGGGCAAAGTCAAAGTCGGGGGAGAGGCGGGAGGTCAACAAGTCGCGTACGGCGCCGCCGACGAGGTAGAGTTCCTGCCCGGGCGGCAGGATGTCTTTTATCCTCTCGATAAGAGGCGGAAGCGCAAACGGGGCTGGCATAAAGATGATTTCCGGTTTTTCCTTGTATCGGCTGGACTGCGCCGCGAGCAGGGCTTGTTCGGGCGTGCCGCCCTGGGCGATGACGCGCCCGCGAACGATTGCAACCCAGCGTCCTGCGTAGGGTGAGCGTTCTTCGTTCATTTTATCCCCTTCCCTCGCCGTCATTCATTCGGACGGTTTGTATTTGTCCAAATCTACAACGCCGACGAACGGCAGGTTGCGGAAGTATTCGTCGAGGTCGAGCCCGTAGCCGAAGACGAATTTGTTTGGGATGGTGAAGCCGAGGTAATGAATGGGGACATGCGCTTCACGGCGTTCGGGCTTGTCGAGCAGGGCGCAGACTTTGAGCGTTTTCGGCTGGCGGGTTTCGAGCATTTGCAGAACGGATGAGATGGTGTGACCACTGTCCACGATGTCTTCGACGAGCAGAACGTTTTGGTCGCGGATGTCGGTTTGCAGGTCGAGGGTGACGCGGGCGGAGCCGCTCGATTCGCGCCTGCCCGCGCCGTAGGAGGAAACCGCCATGAAGTCCATCATGTGTGGGACGGTGATGTGGCGGCTCAAGTCCACCATGAAAGGCACGCCGCCGCGCAGAATGCAAATGAGCAGAAGGTCGGTATGTTGATAATCCGCGCTGATCTGCGCGCCGAGTTCCTGTACGCGTTTTTGAAGTTTTTCCGCATCGATGAGAATTTCAGCGAGGACATCCTGATAGTTTTTCATTTAGTTTTGTTCCGGCAGTTTATTTTCAGCAGATCGCGAAAACCTTGCGTAGTGCGCGCTCTCTAGCGCAAACAGGCGTTAGAGACGCCAATTACACGCTTTCGTGAAGCGCTGATTTTCACCTGTCAACGCGGGATTTCGCCCCGCTAGCGCGGGATTTCATGATGCAGGCGGCAACGCGCCTCGTATAATTCGGACGCGCCGACGATGACGATGGGTTCATCATACCGCGCGGGCTTGCCGTTGACCAGCCTTTGCGTGCGCGAGGCGTTCCCGCCGCAGACCATGCAAATGGCGTGGAGTTTCGTCACATCTTCCGCCTCCGCCATCAGGACGGGCATCGCGCCGAACGGCTCGCCGCGAAAGTCCATATCCAACCCGGCGACGATGACGCGCACGCCGCGCGCCGCCAGTTCCTGCGCCACCGTCACCACTTCGGGGTCGAAGAACTGCGCCTCGTCCACTCCGACGACAGTTGTATCTTTTTCCAATTTGGAGCGAATCTCCGCCGCCTTTTGTACGGGGATCGCTTCGTAGGTGGAGCCGGTGTGCGAAGCGACCTTTTCGGCTGCGTAGCGAATGTCAATGGCGGGTTTGAACACCTGCACCTTCTGTTTTGCAATTGTCGCGCGTACCAGCCTGCGGATGAGTTCATCCGTTTTTCCGCTGAACATCGAACCGCAGATGACTTCAATCGAACCTTGTGTGTGCTTCATTGATTTCTCCCGTCACAGGAATGGATTGGAATAAGAAAACAGGCAGATGTTTTTGCATCTGCCTGCCTAGTTTACCTGAGAACTTCCCACATGACAAAGTGTGGAAGTTTTGCCTATTCGCCTGCTTCGGTTGTCTCGGCAGGCTCTGCGGTTTTTTCCGCCTTCTTCGGCGCTTCGGGGAGTTCGAACCCGAGGGAACGCAGTTTCTTCTTGGTTGCCGTCAACGCAGCCTGACCAAATCCATAGACCTGCAGCAGGGAAGCGTCGCCTTCGGCGAGTTTATCCAACACCTGACCGATGGTTAGAATTCCGACCTTCTTCAGCGCGTCGGTTGCGCGGGGCGCAAGCGTGAGGTCGTCAATGGAACGGTCCGGTGAATTCGAGGAAACTTCCTTGGCTTTCTGCTGTTCCACGTAGGTCTGACGCGCGGAGAGCTTCTTGTAGAAGCGGTCCACCTGACCTTCGACATCGAGAAGTTTCGCAGATTCGCCGGTATAGAAGGGGTGGCAGTTCGAACAAACATCGATGCGCATTTCCTTCTTCGTAGAAGTAGTCACCCAGGAGGTGCCGCAGGAGGCGCAGGTCACCTTGGTTTCAAAAACGGTGGGATGGATATCCGCTTTCATCTTATTCCACCTCGGCGGGAACGATGTTGACGCGCTTGCGTCCATGGTACACATCGAACATCACGATCCCGTCCGCCACTGCGAACAGGGTGTCGTCTTTGCCGACCAGAACATTCTTGCCCGGCTTGATCTTGGTCCCGCGCTGGCGCACGAGAACATTGCCCGCCAGCACGAACTGACCGGCATAACGCTTCACACCCAAGCGCTGGGAATTGCTGTCACGACCATTGCGGCTCGATCCGCCGCCTACTTTATGTGCCATTTCTACCTCGCTTTACTTCTTTTCAGTCTTCTTGGTGGTGGATGACTTCGAAACCGGCTTCTTTGCGGGCGCTTTCTTCTCGGTCTTCTTTTCCTTCGAAGACGATGCCGTCGCTTCTTTCTTCGCCTTTGCCTCGCTTCGACCCTGCTCAGCGCTGGGCTTCTCGACCTTGACCTCTTCCTTCGCCTCGGCTTTTTCAACCGCCGGTTTGGCTTCTTTCTTTGCCTTGCGTTCCTCGCCGGGCTTGCCGATGAAATCGATCATCAGGCGGGTATATTGTTGGCGATGTCCGCCTTTCACGCGGATGCGTTTCTTCGGGCGGTATTTAAAGGAAACGACCTTGGGTCCTTTAATATGCTCGATCACCGTGGCGGAAACCTTGATGCCGTCAATGGCGGGCGTGCCGACCATGACAGCGTCGTCCCCGTCCGCCATCAGCAGGACGCGTTCGAAATCAAAGGTTTTCCCTACTTCGTGGGAGAGGCGGTCCACGTCGATGGTGGCGCCTTCGACGGCGCGGTATTGCTTGCCGCCGCTTTCGACGATTGCAAATCTCATTTTATTTTCTCCAGTCATTCACTTCGCCGTGAAGCCTGCGGGGAACATGCGCCCTTCGCCTGCGTACGGGGAAGCTGGGTTTTTTTTACAGGCAACTGCCCCGGAAAAACCTCCGGGGCGGAAGCGGACGATATTATACATGCGGGATGCGGAACCTGTCAACGCTTTCGGCGTGGATGTTAGCGCAAAGTAGAAATGTCCCATTTCTCCAAAGTTAAAATGTCCCCTTCGGAGGACGAGAAATGGAGACGATCACGATGAGTTCGAAAGAAATCA
>JAGUZU010000007.1 GCA_020060625.1 Anaerolineales bacterium
GCGCTGAAGAAGGCAGTGGCAACATCAGCCTGTCCGTTATATACTGCCAGGATAGACTGCGGGTGACCGCCAGCCTCAACAGTTTCACCAAGCTCGACGCCCAAATCGGAAAAGATGGATGCAGGGTACAGGTATCCTGAAGTGGAGCCGGCATCCGGGTAAGCCCAAGTGGCGCCAGCCAGGTCTTCGAGGGTTTGGAATTCGCTGTCGCGGGCGACGAAGAAGCCGGTCCAATAGACGTTCCAGCCACGGCGTTCGGCTGCCAAGCCAGGCTCTACACCGCACAACTGGTTGGCGATCACGTAACCGAGAGCCGGGATGAAACCAATGGTGTCATCGGGGGAAGCGCACATTTCCTCAATCGTTGCAGCATAGGAGGTGGGCACGCTGACCTCGAAGGTCAATCCGGTGGCGTTGTTCAAAGCCTGAGCGATCAGGTCGCCGCTCGAGATCATGAAGTCTACGTCCACGGAAGGAACAAAGAGCACCTTGATCGGGTGTTCAGGCGAACCAAGATCTGACATGGCTTCTTCGGTCGGCTCTTCCGTGGGTTCCTCGGTCATCGCCTCGGTGGGTTCGGGAGCGGGTTCTTCTGTGGGTGCGGGGGTGCCGCCACATGCGCTGAGGATCATCGCAGTGGAAACGATG
Source organism: Anaerolineales bacterium (assembly GCA_020060625.1). Taxonomy (GTDB): domain Bacteria; phylum Chloroflexota; class Anaerolineae; order Anaerolineales; family Villigracilaceae; genus Villigracilis. The sequence continues at coordinate 649 of JAGUZU010000007.1, forward strand.
AGCGTCAGCAGGACGAACAAATAGCGTTTATTCATTTTTTCTCCTCATTCGTATGTAAGGGTTTGTGGGGCGCAGTTGCCCCTGACGGAGTGATGATACCGCATGTCAACCTTGTTAACAAGTACGCTATTCTTAAAAAATGGATTACGTTTCTCTCAGAAAGTGTCTGAAAGTATGTTTTTCGGGCGAGGAATCCGAAGTAGAACTTCGGGATTCCAAAAAACCAAGAAGTTTTCAGACACTCTCTCAGATTTACATTAACCTCTCCGTTCGTCCAGTTGCGCGTTTAGTCGGATGGTCTTATAGTCGGATGGTCTTGTGGTCGGATGGTCTTATGGTCAAGAGACTGCTCCACCAACGACCATTCGACTATTCGACTATTTGACCATTTGACTATTCGACCATTCGACTATAAGACTACAAGACCAGGAGACTAACTTATGTGGCACGGCGGCGCTTGGTACATCGCAATGCGACAGGGCGACGAAAAGCCCAAGGTAACAAAAGAACTCTTACTGCGCGTCCTCGCCTACGCGCGCGGATATTGGCGGCATATCGCGGGAATGCTCGTAACGATTACCCTCACTACGGGCTTGTCCCTGCTGACGCCGCTCATCTTCCGCAACATGATTGACGTGGTGATTCCCGCAAAAGACACGAATCGACTCATTCTGCTCGGCGCGGCGTTGCTGGGGATTCCCGCGCTTACCGGTGTCATCAACGTCTTTCAACGACGGTTGAATGCGAGCGTCGGCGAAGGCGTGATCTACGATCTGCGCTCGTCGCTCTTCGCGCGACTGCAACGCATGTCGCTGCGTTTCTTCACCAATACCAAAACAGGCGAGTTGATGTCCCGCCTCAACAACGACGTCGTCGGCGCGCAAAACGCCATCAGCAATACCATCGTCAACATCGTAACCAACCTCATCGAAGCGATTGCCCTGCTGGCAGTCATGCTCACGCTCGAATGGCGGTTGACCATCGTCAGCGTGCTGATTCTCCCGCTCTTCATCATCACCGCCCAAAAACTCGGAACCGTCCTGCGCGACATTGCCCGTCGAGCCATGGACATGAACGCGCAAATGAACGCCCACATGAACGAGACCCTCAACATCGGCGGCGCATTGCTCGTCAAACTCTTTGGTCGTTCGCGCGAAGAGGAGAAGCGTTTCCGAGAACGCGCCGCGAACGTGCGCGATATTGGCATTCGCCGCGCGGTGGTCGGCTCCACGTTCTTCGTCATCTTTGGTCTCGTCAGCGCGGTGGGCACGGCGCTGGTCTATGGTCTCGGCGGCTACTTCGTCATCACCGATGTCTTCACCGTCGGCACCATCGTGGCGTTCGGCTCGTATCTCGGTCAACTCTACGGCGCATTGCAAGGACTCGCTGGCGCGCCCGTCGAGTTTTCGACCAGCATGGTTTCCTTCGAGCGCGTGTTCGAGGTCATTGATTTGCCGCAAGACATCATCGAGCAAGATAATGCAGTCAATCTTCACGATGTGAGAGGCGAACTCGAATTCGATAACGTCTCATTCAATTATCAAATTGACTCATCCAAATTGTTGAAAGATGTCAGGCGTTACGGACGACATGAAGATGTCAGCGCGGTCCTGTCATTGGCGGATAAAAAGAACGGGAAGAAAAAAGATGAAGAACACGAATCAGACTCAGGGGAGTCTGACGCGACCTCCCAAGCCAGAGACGTCGCCTTGGAGGAAGTCTCCTTTATCGCGCGTCCCGGAAATTTGATCGCGTTGGTCGGTCCTTCGGGCGCGGGCAAAACGACGATGACGTATCTCATCCCACGCCTGTACGACCCCACGAGCGGAATCATCCGCATTGACGGGCATGACCTGCGCGACGTGACGCTCGAATCGCTTTCGTCCGCCATCGGCATGGTGACGCAGGAGACGTATCTCTTCCACGATACCATCCGCACAAACCTGACATACGCCAGGATCGACGCGACACAGACAGAGATCGAAGCCGCGGCGCGCGCCGCGAATATCCATCAATTCATCGTGGACCTGCCCGAAGGCTACGACACGATTGTGGGCGAGCGCGGCTACCGCCTGAGCGGCGGCGAAAAACAACGTATTGCCCTGGCGCGTGTCATCCTCAAAGACCCGCGTATTCTCGTGCTTGATGAAGCCACGAGTTCACTCGACAGCGAATCCGAAGCGCTGATTCAGGACGCATTGAAGCGTGTCATGGCGGGACGCACCAGCATCGTCATCGCGCATCGCCTGTCCACAATTCTCGCGGCGGATATGATTCTCGTGATGGATCGAGGAAAGATTGTCGAGAGGGGAACACATGAGGAATTGCTGGCGTTGAACGGGTTGTATGCCCAGTTGTATGAGACGCAGTTCAAACGAGAGCGTGTTAATGTTTAGCCAAATTACATGGGTTTGCACGAATGAACAGAGGTGGACGGCTGTCCGTGCATTGATTTGATTTAACAACGCAATCATCAGCTGACGCTGGTATACTCCAATCCGACCAACCCTGTCCAAATTGGAGGCTTCCTTGTTTCGATTAAGTCTAAGCACACGCTTCACTCTGATCCTGAGCGGTGTTTTCCTCGTCGGCATTATCGTCGGCGGAGCCGCCTACTGGCGCACACTGCAACTCCGCGCCCAGGAGGAGATCGCCGCGCAAGGATTGCTTCTCATCGAAACGATGAATGCTGTGCGCGGATACACCACACAAAACGTCCGCCCGCTTCTCGCGGATAAATTGGATGCCAGCCCCGAATTCATCTCGGAGACCGTCCCTGCCTTTTCCGCGCGCACTGTATTCGAAAATTTTCGGGATCAGTTGGATTTCTCCACTTATCTTTACAAGGAAGCGGCTATCAACCCGACCAATCCGCTCGATATGGCGGACGAATTCGAGGCTGGGTTGTTCAACCAAATGTCAGGCGGGGGATTTGGAGGCGAAATGAGCGGCTATCGGATGTTGAACGACGCGCGTCTGTTCTACATCGCCCGCCCATTGATCATCGGCTCGGATAGTTGTCTCGAATGTCACAGCACGCCGGAGCAGGCTCCCGCGAGTTTGATCGCCACGTATGGAGATGACGGCGGTTTCGGCTGGACGCTCGGGCAGACCATTGCGGTGCAGATCATCTACGTCCCGGCGCAGGAAGTCTTCGACGCGGCGCTTCGCACTTTTACACTGGTAATGGGAATTTTCATCATCACCTTCGCGCTCGTTGTTCTGTTGATCAACACATTGCTCAAACGTTATGTCATTCAGCCTGTGAATGTGCTGAGCGGACTCGCGGACAAGATCCGGTCCGACGAAAATTATTCATCCGACCTCGAGAGCGACGCGCTTCAATCCATTACCAGCCGGGCGGATGAACTCGGAAGCCTCGCGCAGGTATTCAGGAAGATGGCAACGGAGGTCCATACCCGCACAGGCATGTTGAAAAATCAAGTCAACCAGCTCATCATCAAGATAGACGAGATGCGTCGCAAACAGCAGGTTTCGGAAGTGACCAACACCGAATTTTTCAACGACCTGCAAAAACGCGCGGGCGAATTAAGAAACCGAAAGAAGGATGATGGGGAGGACGCTTCATCCCCCTGAGCAAACCTTTACTTATAACCAAACGGCAGCTGTTCTTGAAATTTTTCAATATCCATCGGCGCAATGAATATCTTTTTCATGCGCTTTGAAAAACCGTTTGGATTCTTTGGCAAGAGAAGCAGCCCGTCTTTTGGGTTTGACACGCGCGAAAAGTTCACCCAGCTTAAATCATCTTTATATGCGCACCGTTCGATGCGGCTGATTTCATTGAACTCGAAGAACAGGCGGTAATCCAAATGCCCCGGCGCGTGGAAAATTCCAATGCCTGTGGCGGAAATAAAGTACGTAACCGAAGCGCCGAAGAACAAAGCGTTTCGATACATGAGCGTGAATCCCACGATGATCAAAAACAACTGCCAGAACGTCAACCCGAATTGACCTTGCAGAAAATACGATGCCGCGCCGCCCACCGCAGCCAGAATTGCGATGTTTCTGACGCTTCGTTCCAACGGGACGGCTGGTCGGTCGACGTAAAATTTCCCTTTCTCCGGGGCATGCTTGCCCCGCATGGACCTCATCCATGCGCGATACTGCCATGCCAATAAAAAGTAACCAAGCAGGATGATGAACAAAAAGATAAGCTGAAGTCCGGGGGTCCATGCCCAAAGCGCGATAAAAACGATCCACGCATACGGGAATTGCTTGATGTACAAACGCGGAATGCCGAGGATAAAACGGTCGAGGGGATGGCTCATGGCGCAATTATAGTCTTGGAAATGTCATTGCGAACCCGCAAAGCAGACTCGCGATGACATGGTTTACTCTTCGATATATCTCGTCTCACCACTGACCGCCACACTCCTGCCTGCTTCTGGCGTATAACTCACGATCAAACGCGATGGCACGCCCATGTCTTCACCCTGCAGAATGGTGAAGGAGGTCGGACCGTTCCAGCCGATGTCGCGCAAATAGCCCGCCAATGCCGCCGCCGCAGCTCCTGTCGCCGGGTCTTCGTAGACTCCACCCGAGGCAAAGGCGTTGCGCGAATGAAACACGTCATCGGATTCGCGCCAGAGCAGGCTGATCGTAACCAGTCCCTGTTCGCTCATGAGCGCGCGAACCTCATCGAACGGGTAGTTCATGTCCGCGAGCATTTGGCGTTCCTTCAAAAAAAGGATTAAATGTTTTGCGCCTGCGGACGCGAATCGGGGAGGAAAGGCTGGGTCGAGGCTGGCAGGCGTCAGGTGGAATGAGGCGAGGACTTTATCCAAATAATCCTTCGGAACATCTTCCGAATGAGTCGCGGGCGAGTGCAGTGTCGCAGCAAAGACGTTATCACCCAGTCTTTCGGCGCGCACGGTGATCGTGCTGTCGTTCAGGAACAGTTTGTACTCCCCAATGCCGAAACGCTCGCCAAGCGCCGCGCCAAGTGCAATGGTGGCATGACCGCAAAAAGGGACTTCCATTTCGGGCGCAAAATATCGCACGCGCCAGCCGTCGCCTTGCTTTACAAAAAATGCCGTTTCCGAATAGCCGACCTCTTTGGCGATTCTTAACATCTCCGTTTCGGCGGGCATGTCATCGTAAAACGCCACCCCGGCAGGATTGCCGCCCTTTCCGTTCTGTGAAAACGCCGCAAGCTTTAAAACGTTCATTCATACCTCCAATGTTAAAAGTAAACCGCATCCTCTCAGACGCGGTTTGATGTCCACTGTTTTACCCGAAAAAGATGGTTATCTCCAATGTGCCACAACGTCGAATTCAACCAATTCCTTTTTGGAATTTCGTTTCCGAATTGGACTACACACAATATTCGTGAATCCTAATTCCTTCAACATCTCGGCATATAAAAGTTCCGTAGAAACAAGCGTACCATAAAATGTGGAATTGCCAACAATATAGTGAATTTCTGCATGGCTGTCGAGAACGGGCAGCAAGCCTCTAAAATGCGCCCACATGTCGTCAAAGTACTTTGCTACATACTTTGAAAGGACGCCGCCGTTTTTATTATCAGCATGGGATATCTTGTCAAGAACTTCAACCAATTGTTTGCTTCTAAATTGCTCGGCTGGACGTTCCCATTCAGTAAGTTTACTGGTGGCTATGCCCCAGGTACCGCCTATGGTTAACCAGTCCAATTCTCCAGCGTCCCTGCCATTCGATAGGAAATCGAGCCAATACATATAAGGACGAAGTTCGCGGATGTACGACATTCGATTTGCGTAGGGCGGCGATGTAATGATTAAATCAAACTTTCCATCAACTACACCCACAACATTTCTGGAATCCCCCAGCAAAACTTTGCCTTCCCCGGAGGGGTTTTGACTCGCGCCACTCATTACAAACTGAACATCCTCGGAAAATATGCCGGCAAAGTCAACCTCAAGATTCATTCTAATCTGCCCGCCATCTTTGAATGACATGGATTGATGATTGAACGCCGCGTTTGACAGCTTCATTAAAGTCCTGCAAAAAGCGATCATCAATAACGTGCGTTCAATGGAGGGTTCCTTCGTTGTTTTGTAAATTGCCGCTTTGAGCAGGCGCAAAAAATCAAGTTCCTTTCGATGCCACCAGCGTTCAATATTGTGGAGGGCAGGCAAAGGGCAAGGTTCAATATCCCCTGACTTAACCAAGTCCATTACGCCTGAATAAGCATTATTTGTTGATTTGATGTCATCCTTTGAATACCGCGCCGTCTTTGACTGTCCGAGCCACACCAGAAATGGATTAATGTCGATGGTAACGCCCTCCCGCGCATGGTATGCGGCGCTCAATGACGTGGTTGCCGTGCCGCAAAACGGATCTAATATTCGTTTGGCTTTAGGCTTTGCGACGATCAAATCTTCAACAATTTTCAAAGAATATGCAGGCGTAAGACGCAACCAGCCGTGTCGCCCGGTTTTAACATTATATTTATAAGTGAAATCCGCACGCTGGCGCAGGTTCTCGTTTCCTAAAAGCAGTTCCATTATTCTGCTCCGGGAGAAAGCAAAGCCTTAAGGACTTCTTGAATCTCTGCTTGAAGAATTTTGCTGTTTCTTTTGAAAAATGAAGCAAGGTCAAATCCAACAATATCGCGCATAAAATCGTACGTTGAAATGGATGGGTTATTTTCATCCGTCAGTCCAGTCAAGACTGTCCATTTTTCAGCCCTATACCGAAGCAGGATATCTCCATCTATTTGGGTGGATAAAATCGCCGCGCATGGCAGGTAGGTCTGTGTATAGGCAGTTGCGGCGTTTGCAATATCGGCATTTTGGCGTTTCGAATCCTTGCTTTTATAGCCTTGCCGAACTTCAAAAACTGTGCCAGTTAATGTGGCAAAGATGCTGGGATCAACGCCCAGATTTTTAGCAGACTCTTTCATCCATGCCCGAAACCGATTTCTCTTGGATTTATCAGGGATTTTATCAAGAGGGACCCGACCATCAAGATACAAAGTCCTGCTTTTTCCATTCGGCAAGGGGATGTTATATGACCATTTCACATCTGTTTCTGATAGCCCAAGAGAGTCTTTTATTGCAGTACGAAACAATTTTTCACATCCGATGCCGATTTGGCGATAAACACTGGTCATGCCGCCTGCGGCTTTATGGGCGGCATACATCATGGGGTCATCCAAGCCAAACCACCTGTAAAACGGATCGCTTCTATAAAGTTTACGAAATTGCGACAAACTTAATCCCCCTCCACCAGCCCCCTGCCCAAACTTGGGCTGGTATTTGGCGCATATTCTTATCGGATCCAACACAAGATCAAGGTATGCTTTATCGCTTAGTTTCAATGGAAACTCCTGAGTTTATGGTTCGGCTCAAAGTTTATTGCTCTACTATACAGCCAGTCCGATAATTTGGCAAACAAAAACAAGCCGTATCCACACGGACACGGCTTGCCAAATCTCTAATTCTCTAATCTCTGCTGTTCAATCCAACTTTCCTGTGGTCATCGCCATCTTCACCTCGCCGATGGCGCGGGTGATCTTGATCTCGCGCGGACAGGCTTCGGTGCAGTTATAGGCGGTATGGCAGCGCGCCACGCCGTCCGTCTCGGCGAGGATTTGCAGGCGTTCGCCCGCGGCTTCGTCGCGGCTGTCGAAGATGAAGCGGTGCGCGGTCACAATGGCGGCGGGACCGTAATACTCGCCGTTCGCCCAGTACGACGGGCAGGACGTGGTGCAAGCCGCGCATAGGATACACTTGGTCGTTTCATCGAAGCGCGCGCGTTCTTCGGGGCTTTGCAGCCGCTCGCGCCCGTCTTCCGGCAGCGGGCTGTCGTTGATGAAATAGGGAAGCACCTTCTTGTAGTTATCGAAGAACGGCTCCATATCCACGATCAGGTCTTTGGAAATCTTCAGACCGAGCAGCGGCTCCACGGTGATGTTCGTGCCCACGTCGCGGATCAACACCTTGCATGCCAGCATGTTGCGTCCGTTGATGCGCATCGCATCCGAGCCGCAGATTCCGTGCGCGCACGAACGGCGGAATGAAAGCGTGCCGTCCTCCTTGCCTTTGATGTACTCCAGCACATCCAGCACGCGGTCGTTCTCGTGCGCTTCCACTTTGTAGGTCACATAATTGCCGCGCTGGTCTTTCTCGGGGTTGTATCTAAAGATTTTTACAGTGACTTCCATAAAGTCTCCTCATGTCATTGCGAGCGAAGCGAAGCAATCCCCAACTCACAAGGAGATTGCTTCGGGCAGCGAACGCCCTCGCAACGACATATCAATACACTCTTGCCTTCGGCTGGTGTTTCGTGATGACCACCGGCTTGTAACTGATCTCCAGTTTGCCGTCCTTCTGCGCGATCAAGGTATGCTTCAACCAGCTCCCATCGTCGCGTTCGGGATAATCCTCGCGCGAATGTCCGCCGCGCGATTCTTTTCGGTTCAACGCGCTCATCGCAACCGTCTCCGCAATGTCGAGCAGGTTGCCGAGTTCCCATGCGTTCAACAGTTCGGTATTGAAGATTTTTCCCGTGTCGGTCACGCCCACATCCTTGAAGCGTTCCTTCAACTCGCGCACCTTGTCCAACGCCTCCGCCATTCCTTTTTCACTGCGGTAAATGCCGACGTCGTCGAACATGACCTTCTTCAACTCATTGGACAGGTCGAACGCGTTTTCCTTTTTCGACCCGTTTCGCAGCGCCTCGAACGCGGACCTCGCATCTGCTTCCACTTCCCCGGGCAGAGTCTCAAAATCAGCGGACTGCGCGTACTCCGCCGCCTTGAGCCCCGCGTGCTTGCCGAACACAACAATATCGAGCAGTGAGTTCGTGCCGAGGCGGTTCGCGCCATGCACAGACACGCACGCGCATTCCCCCGCCGCATATAGACCGGGGAAGATCGTGTTCCTGTCGTCAATCACCACCTCGCCGTATTTATTCGTCGGGATGCCGCCCATCGTGTAGTGCGCCGTCGGCTGGATCGGCATGACCTGCGTCACCGGGTCCACGCCAAGATAAACGCGACAGAAATCCACAATGTCGGGAATCTTCTTCAAAACCGTATCAGCGGTAATCGTATAAGGAGAGCCGTCCGGGTTGGTGCGTCCATCCACTGCGGCATACTTGTTCACGCTTTCGGGGCGGATATCCAAATAGACGTAATTCGAGCCGTTGATTCCGCGCCCTTCTTTGATCTCGGTATAGATCGCGCGGCTGACCACATCGCGCGAGGCGAGGTCTTTCACGGTCGGCGCATATTTCGGCATGAAGCGTTCACCGTTGCCGTTCAGCAACACACCGCCTTCGCCGCGCACACCCTCAGTGATGAGAATGCCAAGCTTGTAAATGCCCGTCGGATGGAATTGGAAGAACTCCATATCCTCCAGCGGAATGCCGCGCCGAAGCAGAATCGCCGCGCCGTCGCCCGTGTAAGCATAGGCATTCGATGTGACTTCAAAGATGCGTCCATGCCCGCCGGTGGCAAAGACGACCGCCTTGGCGTGAATGGTGTGCAGTTCGCCCGTCGCCAATTCCACTGCCACAACGCCCGCCGCCCTGCCGTTGACCATGATGAAATCAAGGACTTGATATTCATCGAAGAAATTGACCTTGTTCTTCAGGCACTGCTGGTACAGAGTTTGCAGGATCATGTGACCGGTGCGGTCTGCGGCATGAGCCGCGCGGCGGACGGGCTTGCCGGTTTCATTATTGGTATGCCCGCCGAACGGACGCTGGGAGATCTTCCCTTCGGGGGTGCGGTCAAAGGGCAGACCCATGTGCTCGAGTTCGAGGACGGCGTCAATCGCCTCGTTGCACATGAACTCGATGGCATCCTGGTCGCCGAGATAATCCGAACCTTTGACCGTGTCGTACATGTGCCATTCGGGTTTGTCTTCCTCGTAGTTGCCCAACGCCGCGGAGATGCCGCCCTGCGCCGCGCCCGTATGAGAGCGTGTAGGATAAAGTTTGCTGATGACGGCAGTCTTCGCGGTGCGCGATGCGTACAAGCCAGCCATCAAGCCTGCGCCGCCCGCCCCGACGACCACCACATCGAATTGATGAACATTTGCCATGAAAAATTGCTCCTGAGTTTTTCACCACAAAGAGCGCCAAAGAACACAAAGGTTTTTACTTCGTGAACTTGGTGTCCTTCGTGTTTAATCGATTTATGAAGTCCAGATGAGCCACAAGCCCATGCCGCTCATTGCGAGCAAAAAGACAATGCTCAACAAGCGGATGAAATTCCGCCCGCTCTTGCTTGCAATGTAATCATCGGCAATGACGACCAGTCCGTGAATGCCGTGCGCCGCGGCGACCAACAGCAGCGCGCTGGCGGTCAGTTTCCAGAACGGCGATGCCCAGGGATCGAGGTCCTGCAAGTCCGTGCTTTGGACGTGGGTCACGTTCGGCATGAACGCCCAGCGCATCACGTCCGCGAAGTTCATATTATTGCGCGCGCCCATGACCAGGGCGCCGATCAAGCCTGCGAGAATCAGACCATATATGGCTAGGGCGGAGAGGCGGGTAAAGATCCACATGACGGCTTCGAAGTTCGTCAAGCCGCGATCCTTGATGGAGAGTCGTCTCGATTTCGTCGTCATGTCAGCCTCCCAGCGCCGTGGATAGAATCACATAGACCGAAACGGCATACAGCGGGATGAACACCGCCCACTCGACCCAAATGGCTTCGGTCTGGTAATCCTGTAGTTTGGGCCACAGGTCTAAAATGGTGATGCGCAATCCGTTGATCGCGTGGAACAATACACAGAAAAAAATGAAGATTTGGAACGCCCAGTTCTCGTAAATCCCGTTCAAAAATCCCCCCGTCCTGCCGCCGATGAAGGCAGCCAGGATATGCACGGCGATGAAGACCCCCATGCCCAGCCCGCCAATGCGATGCAGAATGAACGTCAGATACCCCGCGGGTCCTTTGTAACGCAACCCCGCCGAAAGGCTGACATCTCGTTTCAAGCCCATCTATGCCTCCGATAGAATTTTAGGAAGATTCGCGTGCAATCTCGCCCGGATATTGGCATGTTGCCAGCGCCTATTTTACTCTCTATCCCCCGAAATCGCAAAATCAAGCGAAATAAGGAACGATTTGCTACCGTACAAAACCATTGGATCATGTCGTTGCGAGCGGTTTTCCCTGGCACTTGCACACCAGGGCAAGTGTGCGAAGCAATCTCCTGTTTTCTGAAGATTTCTCAGCGAAAAGCAGCAAGGAGATTGCTTACCACTTCGTGGCACACGTCGTCGGGAAGAACGCCCTCCTCGCAACGACATTTGTACGGTAGAGAAAGGAACAATAAAAGTGACAATCATCCTAGTTATTTCGTTATCCACCATCCTTCAAAAAAGCGGTCAAAGACCCTTATAATCCAATTCGATTAGATTGTCATTGCGAGACAGCGTTTTCTGTCGAAGCAATCTCCCGTTGCAACGATCAGATTGCTTTGCAGCGTGCGCTCGCAATGACGTCAAGTTTCAGGAGGCGCAATATGTCCGGTTCGAATGAACTTTCCCGGCGCGATTTCATCAAAGTGACGACGGGAATCGTGGGCGGATTGATCGGCGCAGTGATCGGTCTTCCCACTGTTTATTATTTGATAGACCCCGCCCTGCGCGAGGGCGGAAAAGAGTCGTGGGTTCCCATCGGGAAGTTCGACGACATGCAAATCGGCGTTCCCTACCCCTTCTCGTTCACCCGCGTACAGGTCAACGGCTGGGAGCGCACCGCCAGCAGTTTCGGCGGATACGCCGTCCGCAACTCGGATGACCCTGCCGACCTGCTCGTTCTCAACAGCACATGCACGCATCTCGCATGTACTGTGAATTGGTCAGAGGAAGCCAATGCCTATCTCTGCCCCTGCCACGACGCCAAATTCAGCATCGAAGGCGAAGTGCTGGATGGACCTCCCCCCCGCCCGTTGGACGTGTACGAAGAACACCGCATCACCGAAGACGGCATCGTCGAAATCTTCTTCAAGGAAGCATGACTGGATCATGTCATGTTGAGCGAAGCGAAACATCACTACGATAATCTCAGAGACTCTTCGCTGCCGCTCAGAGTGACATCCTCGGAGTAACTCTATGTGGAAAAACATCTACCTCTGGCTCGATGAACGCATCGGCTTCAACGACCTGTACGCCAACCTGCTCGACCGTCCCGAACCGAAGACAACCTGGTGGAACACGCTCGGCTCGGCAAGTCTCTTCCTTTTCGTTATGCAGGGGCTGACGGGTATCTTCCTTACCGTTTATTACACCCCCTCCCCCGACCACGCCTACGACTCCATCAACTACATCATGGAAGGAGTCGCCTTCGGCTGGCTGATCCGCGGCATTCACCATTGGGGCGCGACCCTCATGGTCATACTCGTCTTCATTCACATGCTGCGCGTGTTCTACACTGCCTCCTTCAAGTACCCCCGCGAACTGACCTGGCTGATCGGCATTGGGCTCTTCCTTGCCACCCTCGGCATGGGATTCACAGGCTACCTGCTCCCATGGAACCAGAAATCCTACTGGGCAACCGTCGTTGGCACACAGATCGCGGGGACGGTCCCCTTCATCGGCGAGTTCACCCTCAAAGTCCTGCGCGGCGGACCCGAACTCAGCGCCCTCACCCTCCAGCGCTTCTTCTCCGCCCACATCTGGATCATCCCCGCCGTCCTCGCCGCCCTGATTGGCGTGCATCTCTTCCTGATCATCAAACACGGCGAATCGCACTTCCCAACGAAGGAAGACTAACGATGAACGACGAAACCAAAAAACAGATTCAAGAACGCTACGAACGCCATCTCGACAAAGGCGAACGTTTCTGGCCCGATACCATCTTCAAAGACCTTATCATGTCGCTGGGCATCTTCGTCCTGCTGCTCCTGCTCGCCACATTCATCGGAGTTCCAGCCGAACCCAAAGCCGACCCAAGCGACACCTCCTACATCCCGCGCCCGGAATGGTATTTCCTCTTCCTCTTCAAATTCCTCGCGTTGTATGGGCAGCTGCCGCTCATCGGCAAGATCGAATGGCTCGCCACCGTCCTTGTCCCCGTCATCGCGCTCGGCGTGCTGACCCTCATCCCCTTCATCGAAAAAAGCCCGCAGCGCCATTACAGCAAGCGCGGACTATCCATTTCGATCATGACCATCATGGTCATCGGCATCGTGCTATTGACACTCATGTCCGAAGTGCCGACCGTCTCCGAAGACGGCTCGACCCTGCTGGGGACATTGCAAACCATCGCGGGGATTTTCATCCCGGTAATCGCCTACTTCCTGCTCTTCGTCTTCAAATCGAACAACCGCCTCATGGTCTGGACGACAAGCCTGGTTGCCGTTTCGATGATCCTTATCTCCGGGACGGTTCTTGCGCTTGCGCCCGAAAAGAAAGCCGAAGAGACGGAAGTCGCCACCACACTGGTTGATCAGATCGTCGCCGGGCAGGACCTGTATTCCGTCCATTGTGTGGAATGTCATGGTGACGATGGCTCCGTTGCAATCATCGCAGGCGTGGAAGGACTCGAAGGCGAGAAGATTACCCCCATCAACAGCCGCGATGTCCTTTACACCATCACCGACTCCGCAATGTACGAAGTCATCGCATACGGACGTCCCAACGCGGGCATGATCCCATTCGGCAAGACCTACGGCGGCGAACTCTCACGCAGTGAAATAGATTACATCACCATCTTCATGCGCTATTCATGGGATGATCGTTTTGAAGCGCCCGAAGTCCCCGAACTCTTCCCGCCACTGGCAGAGGGTGAAGTCCCATCCTACGATGTTCACATACAACCCATCGTCAAACGCTACTGCATCTCCTGTCACCGCGCCGGCAAGGATAACAACAACTACCTGATGACCTCCTACGAGGAAATGCTCGCCACTGGAGACAATGCCGCCAACAACATCATCGCCGGAGATGAGAACAGCTATGTTCTCCAAACCATTCAGGAACATCCGATCCTGGATGAGAACGGCGAAGAGATCATCAGCATGATGCCGCCCACCAACGCCTTGAAACCGAATGTGGTGGATGTCTTCATCCGCTGGATCATGAACGGAATGCCGCAAACGGCTGAAGAGGCGGCAACGCTCTCGGTCACGCCCGAAGCGACGCCTGCTCCATAGTCTGATTCGCAGTTTTGAGAATGAATAAAAAATAGGGACTTTGAAAGTCCCTATTTTTTCTCTATTTCAAACTTTCGATTACACGCGCGAGTTTCTCTCTCGCTTCGTTTGCAACCTGGCTGACCGCATCGTCGTCCTTCAAGACAGCTAACATGGCGTTGGGGTCCACCGCAGTGACAACCACATCGTCGCCATCCTCATACATGGTGACATTGCACGGCAGAAGCAATCCCACATCCAACTTGGCGGAAAGCGCGCGATGCGCCAGTTTCGGGTTGCATGCGCCAAGGATCACATAGCGGCGAAAATCCACATCCATTTTCTGCTTGAATGTGGATGTGACGTCAATTTCCGTCAGTACACCAAAGCCTTCCGCTTTGAGCGCCTCGGCAACCTTCTCTCGCGATTCCTCGAACGTCATTTTCAAGCGGGCTTCAAAACCAATCTCCGACATTTCCTGCTCTCCTTTTTATTCAAAAAACGAGCGGCATATTCAGAGATATGCCGCTCGTTGTGTTAGGTGGCTATTTTACCCCATGTGTTTGATGATCGCATCGCCAAATTCGGAGCATTTGAGCAGGGTGGCGCCTTCCATCAGGCGTTCAAAGTCATACGTGACGGTCTTGGCGTTGATCGCGCCTTCCATGCCCTTGACGATCAGGTCGGCAGCCTCCGTCCAGCCCATGTAGCGGAACATCATCTCGCCGGAAAGGATGACCGAGCCGGGGTTGACCTTGTCCAGGTCGGCGTATTTCGGAGCCGTTCCATGAGTCGCCTCGAAGATGGCGTGACCCGTCTCATAATTGATATTCGCCCCCGGAGCGATGCCAATGCCGCCCACCTGCGCCGCGAGCGCGTCGGAGAGGTAGTCCCCGTTAAGGTTGAGGGTGGCAATCACATCATAATCGCGCGGGCGGATAAGGGTGAACTGCAGCGAAACGTCGGCGATGGAGTCCTTGATGAGCAGCATCTTCTTCCATTTTCCGTCGCCATGCTTGTCCCATAACTTCAACGCTTCTTCCACCTCCTGCTTGATGTCGTTCTGCTGCGCGGGGGACATCATATCGAAGCCGGGGTCTATCATCTTGGCGTTGTCTTCCACACTCAAGTCTTTGTTGGCTTCTTTATTTCCAAGTATCCACGTTTCGCGCTCGGTGACGATCTGTCCGCGGAATTCGCGCTTCGCAAGGGCATAGCCCCAGTCCTTGAATGCGCCTTCAGTGAACTTCATGATGTTGCCCTTGTGGACGAAGTTTACGCTCTTGCGATTATTATCCAACGCCCATTGGATCGCCGCGCGGATCAATCTTTCAGTGCCTTCCACAGATACTGGTTTGATGCCAAGTCCGGCGGAGTCCGGGAAGCGCATCTTCGCATATTCCTTGGGAAAGGCTTCCTTGAACATTTCCTTGAACTTCTTGTTGTCTTCGGTTCCGTTCGCGAATTCGATGCCGGTATAAATATCCTCGGTATTCTCGCGGAAGATGACCATGTCCACATATTCGGGGTGGCGCACCGGCGAAGGGACTCCCTTGTACCAGCGCACAGGGCGCTGGCAAACGTACAGGTCGAGAATTTTGCGCAGCGCAACATTCAACGAGCGGATGCCGCCGCCGATGGGCGTGGTCAACGGACCTTTGATGCCGACCAGAAATTCCTTGAACGCCTCGGTGGTCTCATCGGGAAGCCAGTTTTGGAAAAGTTTGAACGCCTTTTCGCCCGCGTACACTTCCATCCAATGGATTTTTCGTTTTCCGCCATAAGCCTTCTCCACCGCTGCATCGAACACACGCGCCGACGCGCGCCAGATGTCGCGCCCTGTGCCGTCGCCTTCCACGAACGGGAGAACCGGGTTGTCAGGAACGTTCAATTTCCCATTTTGAATTGAAATCTTTGCCCCGCCTTCGGGGACTTTTACATTGACGTATGCCATGCTTACCTCTCTTAACTTTGGAAATAATGGCTGGATTATATCATCCGTGATATTTGGGACAAAGTGACAATGCTCTTAATCCTCTCACCTATTCACAATCCTCCATTCCCTATATACTGTCGCCATGCTCAAACTCCCCGGATTGATCGACCCCCATGTTCATGTGCGCGAGCCAGGACAAACCCACAAAGAGGATTGGGACACCGTCACGCAGGCGGCGCTGGCTGGCGGTGTGACGACCATCCTCGCCATGCCGAACACGATCCCCCCGATATTCGATCATTCGACACTCGAACTTACCCTGGATGCCGCCCGGCAAAAAGCCCGCTGTGACTATGGTCAATATCTCGGCGCGGGACCCTCCAACGCGGACATCGCCGCCTCACTCGCGCCGAAAACTGCCGGGCTAAAGATGTACCTTGACTCCACCTTTGGCGAACTCCGCCTCGATGACATGACCTTGTGGACCCCGCACTTCCAGAAATTTCCCAAATCCATGCCGATGGTGATGCACTCCGAAAGCCGGACGATGGCGGCGGCGATTTTATTCTCCGCGATATACGACCGCCCTGTTCACATTGCGCACGTTTCCTTAAAAGAGGAAATCCTGCTCATCAAAGCGGCAAAGGAAAAGGGTATCAAGGTTACTTGTGAAGTCTGCCCGCATCATTTGTTCTTAACGAAAGACCTGACAGGTTTCACACCAGGCAGAACCGAAGTCCGCCCGCGCCTCGCCACCCAGGAGGACGTGGACAGCCTGTGGGCAAACCTCGATGTCATAGACTGCTTCGCCACGGACCATGCCCCGCATACTCTCGAAGAAAAAGACGGCGAAAATCCGCCTCCCGGATTCCCCGGCTTGGAAACCATGCTGCCATTGTTGCTTACCGCCATTGACCTTCGACGGTTGACCTTCGACGATTTGATCCAAAAATGCGTTATTAACCCGGGAAAAATTTTCGACCTGCCCGAACAGCCTGAAACCTGGGTGGAGGTGGACGAAAACGCCGTTTACGAGATCAAAGCCGCGCATCAATTCACCCGTTGCGGCTGGACGCCATTCGAAGGCTGGAAGGTGAAAGGCAAAGTGACGAAAGTCGTCCTGCGCGGGGAGACCGCCTTTGAAGATGGCAAAGTGCTGGCAGAGGCTGGGTCTGGCAGGAATGTGCGCGGGTGAATGAAATGGAGTGCGACGCACTATGGTACTATTTTTCACATATAATGACCGCGCTGGGTATAGTATCCGATTGCTACCCGAAATATCCTGTCCACCCCCCATATCTTGGGTCATTTGTTTAGACAAAAAACCGACCCCGCCTCCCTTTTTCTGTGGATAACTGCCCCTAAACTGTGGAAAACTGCCTCTCCCTGTGGACAACACCCCCATTTCTTAGAAAATATGTCTGACGAATTAAGAACACCATACCCCCATATATGGGGGTATGGTTTACAAAAAACCAAAATATGGAAGATTCAAAAAAACCTCATTTCCATCCAAAGATTTTGTGGATAAGTTATCCAAAAAGCATCCACAGCGTGGGTCATGCTTGGGAGGGCTGGCAAGCCGCAGGTCTGGGGGGAGGCGATGCAAATCAATCCATATATGGGGAAAGATTGGGTTTATCCACACTATCCACAGCCCCTACTAATATTACGAATCCATAATCATACTTATATACTGCTTGAATCCATTAAGGGATTCCTGTACAATCCACTTGTAAGTCTGTCCCCACTTTGCCAACCTTGGGAGGTTGCCATGGATATGATCAAGGTTTCAGCCAACTCCCGTACCTCTGCAGTCGCCGGGGCTATCGCGGGCGTCATCCGCGAGCACAAACGGGCAGAAGTGCAAGCCATTGGAGCGGGCGCCGTCAATCAAGCCGTGAAAGCGTTGGTGCTTGCCTCCAACTATCTCAAGAACGACGGGATCGACGTGGTCTGCGTACCTGAGTTCGTGGATGTGGAAATCGAGGACAAGGTTCGCACCGCCGTCAAACTGGTGATCGAGCCGCGCAACCCGACCCCGTAACATAAGTGACAGTTTACATTTGGCGTAAACTGTCACTTTATTGGTATTCATGCGAATACAGGGTGGCATGTATCGTCCCGCCTCATTCCAGAATATAAATGCGACAGGTATAATCGCATTGTGGATATCCGCCTCACGCCCCGCCGACACCTGAATCTTGCGCGTGAGCCTTCTCCACGTTGACAATTCCCATGAAAAATCGGAATACGTTCCCGCGCTTCCTGCTTGTGTTATCCCTGCTCATCGGTTTTTGCGCAGGGACGTTTGCTCCGCGCTTGGACGTGGTGGAGGCGAAGCCAGCGGGGGCGAATGCGGATCATATTGTAATTAGCGAATTCAGAACGCGAGGCCCGAATGGGGCTACGGATGAGTTTATCGAATTGTATAACCCGACATCTAACGTTGTTGATATTGGAGGTTGGCAAATATGGAGATCCAACAATAGCGGCAGTACCATTCTTCATAAAACCATAAACAGTGGGGTTTCCATTCAATCAGGAGGCTATTATTTACTTACCCATACGGGAAGCAGTTTTTTAGCAATGAATGATACTACTTACTCTGTAGGAATTTCTAATGATGGTGGGATTGCATTAATAGACCCAAGCAATCCTCTAATTCCTATCGATCAAGTAGGAATGCACAATAATTCAGCATATAAAGAGGGTGCAGTTCTTTCGCCATTGTCAAGTGATACAGACCAAAGCTATGAACGCAAAGTGGGCGGAACCAGCGGCAGTTGCGTGGATGATAATGACAATTCCACTGATTTTGTGTTGCGCAATCCAAGCAATCCGCAAAATTCGTCCAGCGCTGCAACCACTTGTGGGTACTCCCCCCTCTCCATTCTCATCAACGAAGTCGCCTGGTCTGGGACAGTCGCCTCTTCCGATGACGAATGGATTGAGCTGCATAACCCTGGCGCAACTGACGTTGATTTAACCGGTTGGCGTCTTATCGCCGATGATGGCAGTCCAGACATCACATTAAGCGGGAATATATCGTCTGATGGTTATTATCTGCTCGAACGCGGATATTCGGATGTGACAGATCAACAGCACGATTTGATTTTCTTCGGAACATTGGCAGATTCCGGCGAAATCCTTCGCCTTCGCGCCCCTGATGGAACAATTGTGGATACCGCCAATTCGGATGGCGGCGCGTGGCCCGCAGGGACAGTCTCGCCGCCCAGAAGCATGGAGCGCATGGGCGTGACTGCCGATGAAACATCCGCATGGGTATCCTTTGCCGACACGAATTTCACTGCGGTGGATGCCGCCGGAAACGATATTTATGGCACGCCAGGGAATCTGAATTGGGGGTATGGCGTCACACACACGCCAACGCCTACGAACACGCTCACCTTTACCCCATCCCCCACTCTGACACAAACTATTACCCTGACCCCATCCAATGTAAGATCGGTCATTATCAATGAGATTGCCTGGGCCGGCACGGCTTCCGGACTTTCCGACGACGAATGGATCGAACTGTATAATCCCGGCAATAAGAATATTGACCTTTCCGGCTGGAGTTTAAAATCATCTGATGGGTCCCCCAATATCGTTCTAAATGGAATTATCTCCGCCAAAGGCTACTTTCTGCTCGAACGCGGATCTAATCTCTCTGATGACACCACCGTATCCGACATCCCCGCAAATCAAATTTACACTGGTAATGCGCTTTCCAATACAGGTGAAACGCTTACCCTGTATGATGCTTCAAACAAGATTATAGACACTGCCAACGGAAATGGTGGTTCATGGCCTGCGGGCAGTTCCTATACATACGGAACAATGGAAAGAAATGGGGTTATAGCTGATAGTGATACTGCATGGCATACAAATACAGGCATCAAACGAAATGGGAAAAACGCAAATGGCGGAAATATTTTGGGAACGCCAAAGAACAGCAATTCTGCCACACCTACGCCCACACCTACCCGTACACCCACCAAAACCCGAACCCCCACGCCCAAGCGTACAGCCACTCCCACCCGCACCCCCACGCGTACACCAACCCTGCCCCCGCCGGTCGGACGTCCCTTCATCAACGAATTCCTCCCCCGCCCCGGCTATGACTGGAATCAGGATGGCAGGGTGGATGTCTTCGACGAATTCATCGAGATTAAGAATCACGGACCCGTGGACATCAATCTAAGCGGCTGGCAGCTGGATGATGAAGCCAATCTGGGTTCCAGTCCGTTCACGTTGCCCAATATCAACCTGAAACCGGGCGAACGCAAGGCATTCTACGCCTCCGAAACCAACATCCTGCTCAGCGACGGCGGCGATACCGTGCGGCTCCTTCATCCGAACGGAACCATCTACGATGCCTACACCTACGCCCTCGCGCGAAGCGAAGACAAATCCATTTGCCGCCTGCCCGATGCCGATGTTTTTGGCTCGTGGGAGGAGGACTGCACTCCCACCCCGAATCTCGTCAATACGCGCCATGGCAGCGTCCCCAGCGCGCGAGGCGGCGCGGAATCCCCGGTTTGCGACCTGCCCGACACCATCCCCGCCGACTTTCTCTTTGCAGAATGCCGCGGCTATGGCGCAAACGTCTGGAATCCATTTTACTGGGATCAATACGGCTGGCAGGGCAGGAAGTTCATTCAGGAAAACTTGGGCAAATGGAAATCATTCATTGAGTAAAATAAGACCCTAAAGGTCCCCGATACCTTTAGGGTCTTTTCTTGATACAAGGAACACTCATGGAAACCTTCTTCTCTTTTTTGGAAAAACGTGTGGACGACTCATCCTCCCTCCTGTGCGTGGGACTTGACCCGCACGTCTCCGACCTCCCAAGCCCCACCGCCGCCTCCGCCCTGACCTTTTGCCTGAATCTCGTCAAACAGACCTCTCGCTACGCTGCGGCATTCAAACCCAACGCCGCTTTCTTCGAAGCCTTCGGTGCCGAAGGCTGGACGGCTCTCAAGCACGTCATCGAAGCCATCGGCGAAGAATCAGACCGGATGGGGTCGCGCATTCCAATCATCCTGGATGCGAAGCGGGGCGACATTTCGTCAACGGCAGAGGCGTACGCCCAATCCGCATTCGAAACGCTCGGCGCGGATTGTGTCACGTTGAATCCGTATCTCGGCAAAGACTCCATCGAGCCGTTCATTCAAAATCAGGAGAAGGGTGTTTTCCTTTTGTGCAAAACGTCGAACGCCGGTTCGATGGATTTGCAAAACCTGCTTGTCATGCCGATGGGTTCGGATATGCCCATGCCTTTGTATATTTACGTTGCGAAACTGGCAGGGCAGTGGAACGAGAAAAATAATGTTGGAATTGTCGTTGGAGCGACACACCCGCAGATTATGGAAATGATCCGCGCCGCCGTGCCGGAACTGTGGTTCCTTGCGCCCGGCGTTGGCGCGCAGGGCGGCGAAATGGAATTGACGTTGAAAGCAGGTTTGCGCGAAGACGGCAAGGGATTGCTGCTCCCCATCTCCCGCGCCATCTCCCGCGCGGATAATCCCGGCAAGGCTGCGGCAGAGATACGAGACTCGATACTCGAAATTCGACGTGCAATTCACCAGAATAAATAGCCAAGGAGACGGATCATCATGAACGAAAAACGAATATCGAATACCGAATTATCGAAACTCGCCGATGGACTCCTTGAAGCGGGCTGCATCAAGTTTGGCGAATTCACGCTCAAGTCCGGGTTGGAGTCTCCCGTTTACATTGACCTGCGTCAGATCATTTCATATCCAAAATTACTGGAACAAGTTGGCGCGGCATATCTGCCGTTGTTGAAGGAATTGTCATTTGATCGCATTGCGGGACTGCCCTATGCGGCAATCCCAATTGCAACTGCGATCTCTTTGCAAGGGAACTATCCCATGATCTATCCGCGCAAGGAAGCCAAAACCTACGGCACAAAAGCGGACATCGAAGGCGAGTATCGCGCGGGCGAAACGGTCGTCATCATTGACGATCTCGCCACCACCGGCGGAAGCAAGTTCGAAGCCATCGAAAAACTAACCGGCGCGGGTTTGCTCGTGAGAGATGTGGTCGTGCTGGTGGACAGGCAGTCCGGCGCAAAGGAGTCGCTGGAGCAGGCTGGCTATCAATTACACGCTGTATTGACAATCTCGGAAATGATGGAGCATTGGGAGAAAACCGGAAAAGTGGAGAAGGCGAAGATCGAAGCGACAAGGGAATTTTTGAAGAACTAACCATGTATCCCTTCTTTCGTCCCCTTCTCTTTCGCCTCGACCCGGAACGCGCGCACGCGCTTACGCTGCTTGCATTGCGGTTTGCGGGCGCGTCCACGCTGTTGAATTGGTCGCTTCGCAGGGTGTATCGCGCGCCGGAAAAGCCGGTGGAAGCCTTTGGGCTGCGTTTCAAAAATCCGGTTGGGTTGGCGGCTGGATACGATAAAGACGGGCTTGCAATTGCGGGACTCGCCGCGTTGGGCTTTGGTCACGTGGAGATTGGGACGGTCACGCCCATGCCTCAGGCTGGCAACCCAAAACCGCGCGTGTTCCGTTTGGCGGAGGATGAGGCGGTTATCAACCGCATGGGGTTTCCCGGGCGCGGCGCGGACTCTGTGCGAAACCGGATCAAGCCTGCGGATAAGGTCAATCTGTTTCAACGTATGATGGGCGTCCTGCCGGATAGACTTCCCACCATTGTCGGCGTGAACCTCGGAAAGAACAAGTCCACGCCAAACGAAGAAGCCGTTTTCGATTACCTCTCGCTTGTGCAGATATTCGCCCCGTATGCCGATTACCTGACGATCAACGTCAGTTCGCCGAACACGGTGGGGCTGCGTCAGTTGCAGGGACGGGATGCGCTGGAGGGGCTGCTTGCGCAAGTCCATCAACAGCGGCAATTGGAAGAGGCGAGCCTGCAAAAACGCCTGCCGATCCTTGTGAAGCTTGCGCCCGACCTGACGGAAAAGGAGTTGGACGATGCTGTGGATGTCATTCTCCGCGCGCAAATGGACGGCATTATCCTGACGAACACAACCCTGGCGCGCGAGGGATTGAGGTCAAAGTATCAGCGTGAGGAAGGCGGGTTGAGCGGCAAACCGCTTCGGGCGCGGAGTGAGGCGGTTCTTCGTCAGGCGGTGCATCTTGTGGATGGGAAAGTCCCGATTGTGAGCGTGGGCGGGATCATGGAGCCTGACGATGCAAAACGCCGCCTCGACTTGGGAGCGGCGCTGGTGCAATTGTATACGGGGTTGATCTATCGGGGTCCCGCTTTGGTGCGGGAGATTATCAAGGCGCTCTGATTATTTTGCGGGGCGGAGCGCGGGCATGGGGGCGTCGTTGCGGCGCGTGAAGAAACCTTCCGGCAGGGGCAGGGGCTGAAGGCGGCGCTGGGATGAAAGCGAATCAACGGGCAGGTAAAACAGGTTGATCGGGCTTTCCGGTCCGAGGCGGATGTCCTGGAATGCGAAGGCGACATGCGTCCCATCGGGGCTGAAGGCGGCGTCGCGGTAACAGCAATTGCCTTCAAAGGGCGCGCTTCTTTCGAACTTGTGGGTGAAGGAGTTGTATAGGATGAGGTCGCCAAAGCCGCCGTTGCGGATGTTGCTGTTTAGGAAGAAGAGCAGGTCGCCGTCCCAATCGAATTTGACAATGTCGGTGCTGAAGTTGAAACGCCCAAGCGGGAATTCATCCAGCCGTTTGAGGTTGGCGCCGTCGCAATTTTGAATGTCAATGACGCGGATGGCATCCACCCGAATGCCGCCGGACGGCGCAAGGAACTTGATTGCAAGGCGCGTTCCGTCGTCCGACCATAACGCGTCTTTCACTGCCAGTTCATCGAAGAAGACACAGCCGTTCATTTCAAGCAGCTGGCTTTTGCGGGTTGTGTTTCTCAATGTTTCAACGTCATACGGGACGACGAACAGTTCGCGGTTCAGGCTGAGGGCGGCTTGCGCGCCGTCGGGTGAAACATGGAACGACTCGAAATATTCGGCGGAAACAAAACTCATGACGTTTTCCTCCCGCAGGGTTTTGATATCCACCGTTTTGACGGTTTTGCCGGTCATGTAAAGCAGGGTGTCGCGGTCATTCAGCCATTGCAGGTTGAACTTTTCCACGCCGTCGGTGGTGAGTTGTTTCAGGTCTTTGCCATCCACATTCATTACCCAGATGTCGTTGTTGCGCAGGAAGGCGATCTTATCCGCGCCGCCAATCGCGGGCAAAGGCGGAGGTCCCAGCGGGATGGGTTCTGCGGTTGCAGATTCTTCGGTGGGCGCCGTTTCCGTTTCTTCGACGACGGGTGTGGATTTCTCAACGGGCAATGCTTCAACAGTTGGAATGGGAGCCGCCTCCCCCCCGGACGCAAGCATGCTCCTGCCCAGAAAGAGGATTCCAGCCCCGAGCAGGGTTACAACCGCCAGTCCCCCAGCCAGAATTGCAAGCCAGGGGCTGCGTCGTTTTTTCTTCGAGACAAACGTCTTGTTATACGGCGAGACCTTGAGCGTGGGTTGATCGCTTTTCCTGATCTCGGGCGGCGTTTCACCGCGCAGGAACGCCTTGATGGTTTCGACCATTTCGACGGCGGTGGAGAAGCGGTCATCCGGATTCTTTGCCATTGACGTCGAGACGACCTTCTCCATCCATACCGGCAGGTTTGGGTTCGCCTCCAGAATGTGCGGCACGGGTTCGGTGATATGTTTGAGCGCCATACCCAGGGGCGTATCGGCATGATAGGGCTGTTTGCCTGTCAACATTTCGTAGAGGATGACGCCCAGCGCATAAATGTCGGCGCGCCCATCCACCGTGTCGCCGGAGGCTTGTTCGGGAGCCATGTACGCCGGCGTGCCGATGATGGCGCTTCCGGTGACGTTCCCCGCTTCGCCCTGTGTGAACTTGGCGATCCCAAAATCGGAAATGAGCGGGACGCCGCTGGTTGTGAAAAGGATGTTGCCGGGTTTGAGGTCGCGGTGGACAACCCCTCTGTTGTGCGCTTCGTCCATGCCGGGGGCGATCTGATCGAGGATTTTCACCGCGTTTTCGATGCTGAACGTGCCCGCCCTGATCCGTTCCGAAAGCGAACCTCCGCCCATGAACCGCATGACGAAATAGGGCTGGTTGTTCTCCTCCCCCACATCATAGACCGGCACGATGGATGGATGCTCCAACTGCGCGATGATCTTCGCCTCGCGCTCGAACCTCACGCGGAATTGCGGGTCGGCGTGAACCAGTTCGGGCGGCAGGAATTTGATCGCAACCTCGCGCTCGAAGCGCGGGTCGTAACCGCGATAGACGGTTGCCATGCCCCCGCGCCCCAATTCCGATTTGATTTCGTAACGCCCGATTTTTTCCGGCTGCATGAAGTCAAGTATACCTATTCAAAAGGGTGTATGCAAGAAAAAAGAGTTGCAAAATGGTAAGGATAAACCGCGTCACGAGGGCATGTACAACCCGCCTGTGGCTTCCATCCAATCGGCGACTTTCTCCACAGCGGCGGGAATGTCATTGTCGGAGATGTCAACTTCCAGCTTGGGAAGAAGCGATTCGTCGAATAGTTTGCGGATGAGTTTCTGCTCTTCGATGAACAGGTTCAAATCATCGTATTGCGAGGGGTTGCCGGAGACCTTCAACCGCTCCACGCGGGCGGCGTCAAAGGATTCGGGCGAGCGTGTCAGCATTACCAGCCGAAAGTTGAGCGGAAGCAGGCGTTCCTCCAGCCAGCGGAAGTCGTAATCCTTGTTATATCTCATCCGTTGATACATGCGCGTGGAAAGATGGAAGCGGTCAACGATCCACGAATAGTAGCGTTGCAACTCGAAGAGCTTTACCCAGGTTTCGTAGGTTTCCATGGCAAGCGCTTCTTCATGTGGCTCGAAGTTGATCAATCCGCGCCCCCAGGGGTGGTTGGTGAACGCGCACCATTCACCCGAAATGAGCGGCGAATGATAACGGTATTTGCGCGGACCCACCATGCGCGGATGCTCGTTGAGCGCAAAGGCGATGTCGGTTTTGAAGGTCAGGCGGGTGCCTTCGAGAATGATCTTGGGGGTCAGTTTGGGCATGGCGCAATTATAAGACGATGGAAGATGGATCGTGGACGGCGGAAGAAGAAATAAGGGTTTCGCTATCGTACAAATGCCAAAAGTGAACCGCCAAGTCGCCAGGGACGCCAGGAAAACTTTTGAATCTTGGCGACCTTGGCGACTTGGCGGTAAAAAAAGAGGCTCTTTGGGGTTTGGTGGGGTTCCCTTTTTTTCACCACAGAGATCACGGAGTCCACAGAGAAAAACCTTTAAAAAATCTCCGTGCCCTCTGTGCGCTCTGTGGTAAATA
>JAGUZU010000018.1 GCA_020060625.1 Anaerolineales bacterium
CTTCTTTTTCTTGGCGTTCTTGGCGGCTTGGCGGTTCATTTTGGGAATTTGTACAGAGTGAATTTTGGGAAAGAATCTACAACATTTGAATGCTCCCAAAATTCGCCAATGCGCCCGCCGCAGGGCGGTTTTAACTTATAATCAGCCGATATGACAACCCGCACCAACGAAGCCTGGCTCGCAGACCTGCGAAGCACGGGCATGCCCCACGATGAAGCATTAAACGACCTGCGCGAGATCGTTCAAAAGGGGCTGCCTTACGCCCTTTCACGCTGGCTCTCCTCCAGCGACCCGCTCTTCCAACCGCTCGTCGAGGAAGTGACCCAGGAAACCCTCCTGCGCGTGCTGGACCAGCTTGACTCGTTCGAGGGACGCAGTCTCTTCACCACCTGGGTGCATAAGATCGCCATTCGGATCGCGCTGACCGAACTGCGCCGCAAACGCTGGCGGGACGCCTCGCTCGAAGAATTGACCGAAAACGAAGACGCTCCACCTCCCTCGGGCCTGCTCTCCGACTCCCAAGCCTCTCCCGAAACTTCGGCAGAACGCAAGGACATGCTGGATCGTGTCCGCCGGATTCTGGAGGAGGAACTCACACCAAAGCAACGCGAGGCGCTCGTCCTGCTCAGTTTGCAGGACGTTCCCATGGAAGAAGCCGCCAAACGCATGAAAACCAACCGCAACGCCCTCTACAAACTCCTGCACGATGCCCGTTTGCGGTTGAAAAAACGTCTTGCTGTGGAAGAACTCACCCCACAGGATTTACTGACCGCCTTCGAGCAAAAGTAAGATTAATATTTTATTAATCGTCTCAACGAGTAGAATGAACATCAAACATTTCATCCACCGCATTCGAAACAAGCTCAACCCGCAGCCCGAACTCCCCGACGATGTTGTGCTTAAATTTTTAAACATACTCGAACAGGCGCGCGCCGAGGAATTATCCTGCAGCGAAATACACGCCCGCCTCGATGAATTCGTGGAAAAGGAAGTGGAGACTCATGAAGCGGCAAAGATCACCCCGCTCATCCGCGAACATCTCGATATGTGCCCCGAATGCTGTGAAGAATACGAAGCGCTCCTGGCGATTGTGGAAAACACAAAGGAAGAATAAAAAATGACGGGCTGATCGCCCGTCATTTTTTTAAATCACTCGTGGAACAACTTCTCCCCCGCGCGAATCGCCGCTTTCAGGCGATTCTCCGCCGGGGTGATAGGGCAGGACCACATCTCATTGTAGGCGCAGTATGGGTTGTAGGACAGGTTGAAGTCAATGAAGAAGCGCCCGCCGGGCAAAGGCTCCGGCTCGAGATAACGTCCCGCAGGGTACGTCTCTTTGCCAGCCAGGGAATCCACAAACGGCAGGAAAAAACCGTTCGCGTTTCGATAGATCGTCAACGTCGCCTGTCCGCCATCCACCGTAAATTCAAACGTTCCGAACCGTTCATAGACCTGGACATCGCCCGTGGATGTCTGCATCTCGAACTTCTCCTTGACGGGAATTTCATTCACCTTTACTTCGAGGCGCAGGTCGTCGTTTTCGGGAAAATAACTCAACCCCTTAAAATTTTTTTTCTGTTCGCGGGTCAGGGGGCTTTGCGGATGACTTCCAAAAAAGTCGTCCTTCTCCGCGCGAAACGCATCCAATTCTGTCATGGTTCCTCCGTATGGCTTACTGCATAGACAGGCAGGCAGCGGGGATTCTTACAAAACACCGCCCTTGTCATTTCATCTGCTTTATGCTATTTTTAGCCCAAAGGAACCAGCATGACATCCATTCAAAAAACGGTCATGATCATCGAAGACGAACCGGATGCCGCTGAATTATTCGCGGAAATGATGCGGGTAAACGGATTCCGCGTCATCAAAATGTTCTCCAGCGCCCCCGCCATCCCGATCATTTCACAGGAAAAGCCCGATCTTATCCTTCTCGATATTATGATGCCCGACATATCGGGGCTTGAGATATTGCGTTACATCCGCCGCGAACCCGAACTCGCCGAAATTCCCATCATCGTCGTCTCGGCGAAAAGCATGCCGGGCGACATCAAGACAGGCATCGAGGCAGGCGCCTCCATCTACCTCACCAAACCCGTCGGCTTCCTCGACCTGAAACAGGCTGTGGAAAAAGTATTCGAAAACACCCCCCCTGCATGAATCAACTGCGCGCCTTCATTGCCATCGACCTGCCCGAACCCATTCAGGAATCAATCGAAAAGCAGACAGCCCGGCTGCGCCAGTCGTTGGGGAACGAAATCGTCCGCTGGGTCCCCGTGAAAAACATGCACCTGACGTTGAAGTTCCTTGGGAATATTTCCGCCTCTCATCTGGACTTTTTGAAGCAGATGCTCGCCCAAACTGCAGACACACACCCGCAGTTCGACCTGCAAATCGGCGGCATCGGCTCCTTCCCGAACTCGAAGCGGCTCCGCGTGATTTGGGCTGGAATCCACGCCCCGGCAGACCTGACCTCCCTGCAAAGAGCCGTGGAAACAGGCGCCATCCGCCTGGGATATGAAAAAGAGGAACGCCCGTTTTCCCCGCACCTGACGCTCGGGCGCGTCCGCCAGAATCTCGACCCGGCAGCCCTGCAAACAGTCGGCGCCGCATTGAATACCATTCAGGTTGGCAAGATTGGCTCGGCGAAAATCGATTCCATTCACCTGTACAAAAGCGAACTGAACTCGAACGGCTCGGTGTACGCGAAATTGTTTTCCGCCCCCTTATCCAAATCGTTAAGCCCCATGAGGTGACCCCTGAATACGCTCGAACTTGCCCGTGAAATCGTAAACTCCCTCGAAGACAAAAAGGGGGAAGACATCATCCTGCTGGACCTGAAAGACATCGTCTCATTTACCGATTATTTCGTCATCTGCACCGGCACCAGCGACCGTATGATAGACGCGCTCGCCAACGCCACCATGGACGACATCCGCAAAAAATACAAAAAGAAAGCCAAAAAACAAGGCAACTCCCGCGACGGCTGGGTGGTTGTAGATTATGGCGACGTCGTCATCCATCTCTTCTCCCCCGACCAGCGCGAATACTACCAGATCGAAGAACTGTGGGAGGATGGAAAAGTCCTCCTGAAATTGCAATAGAAAGCATCCCGCAGAGATCGTTTCTGCGGGATGCCTTTACGCAGCTCTCACGGCACATATTCGTAATGTTTCGTAAGCGTATAAGTAATGTAATTCTCCCAGAGGGGCTGGACGATGTCCAACTTGTAATCGTGGGTCGAAAAAGTCTGGATCACCATACGTCCGCCCAGGCAGGATGCCAGCACCCCGTAATCGGTTTTGCGGCTGGCGAACAAGCCGCCCACCAGCACAGCATCTCCGCCCGAGCCCAATTTAATCAGGTCGCCCGCGTCGCCAAACCATTCCGGGTACGGGTAGGATGGCGCGGTTACAGTATTCGGCGTTGACAACAGCGGGTGGTATTTATCCAGCCAGTAGATCGAATAATTGAACGGGTCATATTGATTATCGCGCCACCAATCGCGCGCAAAACTGACGCCGCACTTGCTCAAGATCGGGGCTATCTTGCCGCTGGCGACGTCGTCCAGATACCAGACCTCGATGACCACCGCCCCGCCATTATTGATGTGGTCGTACATGACCTCGAACATCTCTCCGCTAAAGGAGCGGCGTTCTTCGGCGGCTACGATCATCAAATCCCATTTGGTGGCGGAGTTGGCATATTCCTTGAAGCGACCCAACCCGTCTCCGGCGTTCATGATCCGCCCGCCGGAAAAACCCATCGCGTTGACGGTATTGGTCACGACCGGGACCAGGTCCGGATCCCCCACGATATCTTCGTAAATAAGGATATTCGAAGCCTTGATAAGCGCCTTCATATCCACAGGCGCCGATGTCGGCGCTTCGGACGCTTCCTCACTGGGAGGCGCCGGCAGCGTGTAGGTCGGGTAGGGAGTATAGGTTTCGGCTGGCGGAGGAATCGTCGGGGCAGACATCGTCATCTGCTGGGCTGCCATGCCAGTTTGCTGGACCGCCAAAGCCACCCGTGTCTCTTCGATATCGGCATCGCCGCCATTCGTCGTAACGGGAATGGAACAGGCAAGCGCCGCAAGTACAAGAACAAACAACTTCATAAACCATCGGGGGCTGTTCATTTCATCTCCTTATTAATACCGGAACGAAATCCTGCAACAAAATCATTATATAACTTTTACCCCACATGCCAAAACTGACAAAAGGCATGTTTATTCGTTCACTTCACACCAATAAAAAAACCGCAGATTTCGCTCCGCGGTTTTTAAGAATTCGTATTCCGATTTTCTACTTCTCGAACACCCACGCATCCACTGCGCGAGTCCACTCTACAAGTTCTTCCTTTTTAAACCAGAGCGCCACTTCGCGTTCGCCGGTTTCCACCTTATCCGAGGCATGGATGAGGTTGCGCCCCACTTCGAGCGCAAAATCGTGGCGGATGGTGCCGGGGGCGGATTCAATCGGTTTGGTCGAGCCAACCGTCTGGCGGACTGCTTCAACCACCCTGGGACCTTCCCACACCATCGCCATCACCGGCGCGGACGTAATATACGAGATCAATCCGTCATAAAAAGGCTTGCCTTTGTGTTCGGCATAATGGGTTTCCGCCAACTGCCGGCTGACTTGAATGAATTTCGCGCCGACAAGGCGCAATCCGCGGCGTTCGAAGCGGGCGATCACTTCGCCGATCAAGCCGCGCTGCACGCCATCGGGTTTTACAAGTACGAGCGTTCTTTCCACAGAATTCCTCCAAAACAAAATTAATATAAAACCTGACAGGTCTTTGGAACCTGTCAGGTTTGGTTAGCGAATTAATTCCTCCGCCTTGTTATAGGCGTCGAGGGCTTCTTTCAGACGATTGGCGCGCATGTACGCGTCGCCCAGCGTCTGCCAGATACTGACTTCGACGGGATAGCGATACAACGAATCCGTCAGATCGCGGATGGTCTCTTCGAGATGCTTGCCCTTCTTGATGAGCTTCCCGTAATGCAGCAAAGCCGTCGGGATGTCGCCCCGGTCCAACTCCGCTTCAGCCTGACTCAACATACCGGAAGTGGATTGCTCCCCGGATTTGCGCGAACGCGCCGGTTTGGCAACCGCCTTTTTCTTTCCAGCGGCGGGTTTTTCCACAGGTTCGGGCGACGGCGGTTTTTCCATAAGCGACGGCTCCCGTGCCGGGGGCGTTTTTTCTTTTTCGGTCTTTTCGACAACAGGATGCCAGTCGGAAGGCGCGGTGGGCTTGGGGGCAGCCTCTGCGTCGGCATCTGCCTCCCACTGCTCGCGATGGAGCCAGGGCGGCGCATCCTCGCCCGATTTTTCGGCTTCGCCGGATTCTTCGTCCACGCCTTGCAGCCATTCGGGGAGGTCAACATTCAGGGTGACAGGAGCAGGCGTCGGCGGGGTCGAGGCGGGAGGCGTCTTTTCGGAATCAACGTCCTTTTCCAATTCCACTTCGGTCAGCCAGCCGGGCAGGTCTGCTTCCGCAGGCTGGGAAGGAACGGGGGCGCCCGCATCCGACCCCTTCTCGGTTTCATCATCCAGGCTGCTGAGCCAATCGGAAAGGTCCTGCCCGCCCAGGGATTCTTGCGCAGGGGTTTCCTTCGCGGTTTCCTGATCCATGCCGCCCAGCCAGTCCGGCAGGTCGGAGGATGTTTGCGCGGTTTCCTCTTGCGGCTCGGCAGCAGGCTGGGAAGCGTCGCTCAGCCATTCGGGAATTTCACCGCGCTCGAGTTTTTGATCCTCTTCCGTTGGGGTCATCCACTCGGGCAGGCTTTCCGTTTCAGCGGATGGCGCGCCAGCCTCTCCCTGCGTTTCCTTTGACTCCAGATCGCGCAGCCACATGCCGGTCTCGTCGGTTGCGGAGGTGGATGCGCCTTCGAATTCGGCGAAGAATTGCTCGCCGATGTTTTGCGCGCCTTCGACCCAATCGGCTGACGGTTCTTCCTTCTTTTCAACGGGAGCCTGCGCCTCGCCCGCGGATCGAGCCTGTTTCACCCATTCGGGCGGGGTTTCACTCCGTTTGTTCGGGTCGGTGACGAGTTCTTCGGGTTTTGCCCCATGTTTGGCAGCAAGGGATTCAAGCCACGCGACGGCGTCATCCTGCTCCTGTGCGGACGCTCCAAGATTTTGTACGTCGGGTTGGGCGGCGGCTGGAGTCTGCGCTTCACCCGCAGATTGAGCCTGCTTCACCCAATCGGGCGGGGTTTCACTCCGTTTGTTCGGGTCGGTGACGAGTTCTTCGGGTTTTGCCCCGTGTTTGGCGGCAAGGGATTCAAGCCACGCGACGGCGTCATCCTGTTCCTGTGCCGAGGCTCCAAGGCTTTCCGCCGAAGCGGAAGGTTCGCTTTTGGGTTCCGCGCCTTTGAGCCAGTCGGGAATGTCTGCGGGTTGGGCGGGTTCTGCCGCGGCTTGAGGCGTCTCTTCGGGTTTGTCAAGCCCCTTTAACCAGTCGGGGGCATTGGCTGATTCTGTTGATTCTTCCACGCCACCCGCATCAATGGCGGCATCAGGTTTGCCAAGCCCTTCGAGCCAGTCGGGAGTTTCGATGGAAGGGGCGGTATCCTGCGCGGGAGTTTCAGGCGATTCGGGAGCCTGCCCCTTGAGCCAATCCGGCAGGTCGGCAGGGACGAGGGTTTCGCCCGCCGGTTCCTCGTCAAATATGGAGGTGGGCTGTTCGGGTCCCTGGGCTTCGTTCCATCCGGCGGCGCGGAGAAAGTCCGGGATTTCCTCCCCGGTTCCAGCGCCAGAAGCAGGCATGGATGAGTCCTGAGGCGTCTCGTCGGATGCCATTCCCATCTTCAGCCAGTCGGGCTGATCGTCGGTGGACGAGGCGAGCGAAGGCGCGGCGGACGCTCCCAGCCCAATGCCGAGCGAGGAACCCCAGTCTTGCCCCATCGAAACCTCTTCGCCTGTGTATTCGAGTCTCTCCAAACTGATCGAAGCGTCCGGCGTGGCGGCGGATTCAAAGATGGAGGCTCTTGCAAAAGTGGCGTATGGGTCGAGTTCGCCGACGCGCATGCGGTAGACCTGCGTGCTTTCGATGTTTCCGGCAGTGGCGGGAATTAGTTCGACCATGATGCGGTTGGCGTCGAAGCAATAGGGGTAACGCGCCAGCAATTGATTGCAAAGATCGGAAGCGTCGGATTTCTGCCCACTCTTGAAATAGGAAAGGGCAAGCAAAACCTGCATGTCGGCGCGCTGCGAGTCCTGGCTCAACACGGCGCGAATCTCCGAAACCGCCTGCGGATACAATTCGCCCTGCATGTAGATGCGCGCCAGCGCGCCGCGCGTCATGCGGATTTTCGGAGGTTCCATGCCGTCGCGCCTGCCGTACAACCGCTGCAACTCGCCTTGAATGGCTGGGTTGGAAGGCTGGGCTTCAAAGGCTCGTTCCATGTGCCAGATGGCGTCGTCCAGTTTGTTTTCTTCGTCGCGGATGATGCTCAAGCCGACATGCGCCACGAAATCATCGGGGACAGCCATCAACAAACGTCCAAAAATATCCACCGCCTCGTCATACCGGCGGGATTCGAGATACGCCTTTCCAAGCAGGCGATACGTTTCAAGATGTTTGGGGAAGGTGGTCAGGATGTGGCGGCAATGGGCAATTGCCTCATCGGTATTCCCCTGCTCGATGAGCCGTTCGATTTCGCGATTGTAAATTCGCAGAGAGACTTTAGCCATTACCTGTTCCTGTCATTAAGTATGCCTGATTCTTAAAAAATTCGCAAGGCTATACGCTATTTTACCCGTAAAACAGCGGCAAAGGAGGCACAGATTCATCGCTAAATCGAAACGCGGAAGATACCGCCTCGCGCGCCTTCGCCAGTTTCGCCTGGTCGTTCGCGTGGACTTCAAACAACGGCTCGCCCTCCCGAACCTCATCCCCCACTTTTTTGTGGATGATGAACCCGACAGCATGGTCAACGGGATCGCCCTTTTTGGCGCGCCCCGCTCCAAGCGCCACCGCCGCCTCGCCCACGCTTCGCGCATGGACCTGTGAAATGAATCCGCTTCGAGGAGCCTTGACCTCCTCCGTATATTTTGCCCGCCCGAATTTGGAGACGTCGTCCACATACGAGGCATCGCCGCCCTGCGCAGCAACCAGCACGCGCAATTTCTCCAACGCGCTTCCATCGTCGATGGATTTTTCTGCCATGACGCGGGCTTCGTCCAAATCCTTCGCGCGTTGTCCCAGCAGAAGTACGTGCGCGGCGACATGCAGGCAATGCTCGCGGAAGTCGGCAGGACCGCCGCCGCGCAGAGCGTCAATGGCTTCGATCACTTCGAGCGCGTTGCCAACCGCCGCGCCCAACGGCTGATTCATATCCGAAAGCAGGGCGACGGTTTTGCGTCCCGCCAGCCTGCCGATATCCACCATCAAATCGGCAAGTTCGCGGGCTTCTTCCAGCGTCTGCATGAAGGCGCCAAGCCCTGTTTTTACATCCAGCACAATGGCTTGCGCGCCTGCCGCGATCTTTTTGGACATGATGGAGGAGGCGATCAACGGCATGGACGTAACCGTTCCGGTCACGTCACGAAGCGCGTACATTTTTCCATCCGCAGGAGCAAGGTCGAGGGATTGACCCGTGAGGACAATGCCCTTTTCCTTCAATTGTTTTTTGAATTCATCGGTGGTGAGATCGCAGCGATAGCCCGGAATCGACTCCAATTTATCGAGCGTGCCGCCGCTGAAGCCCAGTCCGCGCCCGGACATTTTGCCGACGGGAAGTCCGCACGCCGCCACCATCGGCATGACGGCGATGCTGGTCTTATCCCCCACGCCCCCGGAGGAGTGCTTGTCTACGGCGATATCCACAATGTTCGAGAGATCGAGCACCTGCCCGGATCGCGCCATCGCCAGGGTGAGGTCGGCGGTCTCGAAGGGAGTCATGCCATTAAGAAGAACTGCCATCGCAAAGGCAGAGGCTTGATAATCTGGAATATCCCCGCTGGTGAAACCGCGCACGAAGAATTCGATCTCTTCGGCGGTCAATTCCTGTTTGTCGCGTTTTTTGATGATGATGTCCACCGCGCGCATGAGATTCTCCTTGTGAAATTATACGCGGGTATTGTATCGCATTTTGTCAGGCAAATCAGCGGCGCTCTACTTCTCCAATTGCTGCCCTTCCTTTGTGTCCATTACTTTCCAGCCAAGCGCTGAGATTTCATCGCGCAGCCGGTCCGACTCGGCAAAGTCTTTGCGGGCGCGCGCCTGCTTTCGCTGTTCGAGCAGATCGAGAACTTCAGCGGAGGGTATTTCCTCTTCCATGTTTTGAGCATCGAGCGCCATTTGCCAAATTTCGGGGCGGATTCCCTTTTGGATCGGGCTGGGAGGCGTGCAATTCCCCAACTCGCCCAGGGAAAAACTGGAGCCTGAAGAATATATCTCTGCGCTGCCGCTTTTCAGGACGGAGACTGAACTGACGCCATGCACATTGCAGATATTGTTTTCGCAGTCCAGGATGACGCCGGAATGTTCGTCCAGCCCGACGATAATGTTTTCGGGGGGCGTCAACCCGCGCCACTGCTCGAAGCGTTCCATGCCGACGAAGCAGCGGCTGGTATCCAAGTCCACGCCGCCTTCGGCATTATTCCAGTGCGGGATGAAAGAAACGTGCATCCCAAAATCGGCGAAGAACCCAAGCCCGTCCTTGACATGCACATCCTCGCCCACTTTGTAGATTTCATAGACAGGCAGTACCCACTGCCCCACGGAAATGGTCGCCGCCGAAGCGAAGACCAGTGTGGCGCCCATCCTGTGCCGCGCGCGGATGATGTCCCATGCGAGGGTTCCGCGCAGTTGACGCGCGAGATAACTGGGACTGCCCGGTCCCATGAAGATCATGTTGGCTTGGAATAACGGTTTGAGAATTTCGAGATTGTCCGGGCTGAATTCCGTCCCTTGTTTTCGCGCGGGGATGAGATCAATCGTCGGCTTGTAGTTTTGCAGGCGGGTCTGGAGGAAGTCGCCCACCCGTCCGGCGACGAGAGAGGCGTTCAACTCAAAGCCTGCCGGCGTTTCGAGGATGGCGATCCGCAACGGGTCAGGAATGAGGCGGGCAAGCGTCTCGAAGATTCGCCCGCCCGCAAGCGACGTCTCACCGGAGCCGAGAAAGGCAATATGTCCCAGAGTCATGCTACTCTGATGATTTGTTAAGTTCGTCTATTACTCTGAGGAAGGTTTCGTTATCGGGGATGTCGGACATGGACGAGCCGTAATGCACATACCGGATGCGCCCTTCCTTATCCACGATGCAATTCAAAGGCATGCGACCGAGTTTGAAGATGTTCACTTCCTGACGGTATAACTTTGCAACGACATGATCCGGATCGGGCACACCAACATAAGGGATGGATTCACTTGCCCAATACTTCTTAAAAGATTCCGTTGTATTGGGTCCAACCGCAAGAATTTCCGCGCCGCGTGAAAGGAAGTCATCATAATGATCGCGCATGCGCGCCAACTGCGCGCGGCAATATGGTCACAGAAAGCCGCGCAAAAAGGCAAGGACAACGGGTTTGTTTCCACGAAAGCTGGAGAGGCGAATAAATCTGCCATTAACATCTTCGAGCTCAAAATCTGGAGCAAGTTCGCCCGGGGTGATCAATTGGGGTCTCATTAATTTTCCAAATGACTGGCTACCGCCTTCATAAATTCTTCGGGACATTCCTCCTGCGGCACATGTCCGCATTGCGGAATGAAGGTGAGTTGGGCGTTCGGTATTTCGGACGCAACCGCCTCGAAATACCATGAACGAATCAACCGATCCTCCCGCCCGGCGACGATGAACACTGGAACTTTCAACTGCGGCAACAGCGGACGAAGCTCAGGATAAGCAGGCGCGAAGGTCAGTTCATACAATGCGCGATCCCAATTCCTGATTCTCAGCAACTTCAAATGCTCTTGTACGATTTCATCGGTCAGTCTGCTTTGATCATACCACTCGCGCTGGATCGTGTTTGGAAGCCTTTCCAGGTACTCCCGCATCATCAGCGGACCGAGATGCCGCATCTGCGGAGTCCACATGAA